>CAZSFJ010000010.1:0-21983 GCA_964606125.1 uncultured Dehalococcoidaceae bacterium
TCATTCGCCCCGATGGATCCATAGTTGGCACCATAGGGGGAGGATGTGGCGAGGCTGAGGTCTGGCAGGGCGCTATGGATACAATGCAGGACGGGAAGCCTCGGACAATCGTAGTCGATCTGACTGAGCCTACCGAAGGGGACGACAAGATATGTGGTGGCGTGATGCATGTATTTGTTGAACAGGTTTCCTCAAACCCTTCCGAAACTTAGCCACCAATGGCGTCACTGGAGCGCGCTAAAGGTGAATACAACAAATGGTTCGGCTCGGGCGGGCCAAAAGGTCTCTCAGCCCGTCTGCTGTTTGGCCCCTTCGGCCTCTGGCTGGCATCAACGCCGCTAGTCCGTCTGCCTGAGGAACTCCACCTTGATTCCACTATGGTTCACCTAGATATTGGTTGCGGGGCTGGTGCGCTTGTGAAACATCTCAATAGTCGAGTAGGTGCGACATTGCCCTCTGTTGGTGTCGATTTATCTCACAATGCCTTGCGGCTTGCCGACTCGAACGACAACATCAACAGATACGTTGAGGCATCTGGTACGAACCTGCCGTTCGCAACCAAAACCTTCTCGCTCGTGACCGTCGGTTATGTCATTAAGCATTTAGATGACTCCGATCTCCTACTTCTATTCTCAGAAATCCATCGCGTTTTAGCGCCCGGTGGCCTAATGGTTGTCTGGGAATTTGGTCCTTCCAACAGTACGTTTCTCAATCGCTGGAATTCAGGAGTGCTGTCCCGGTACGTCTCACCACCGCGCCTTCGCCCAATAAATACTCTCATTGATGTTGCGAAGAATTCCGGATTTGAATACGCTGATAACGCAAGACTGAGGCCGTTTCTACTTCCACCCATTCCACGAGTATCCCTGATCGGCGGTAAGCCTCCCGACGGATACGTTATGCCGGAAAACACGTCTTCTTTAAAGAATTGAATTGTGGTGATTGTGTCAAAGCCGCCTGTTTCTGCTCTAAAAATGTGCGTATTTTTCCTTGCGAGCGAAACCCAGCCGTCGCTGCTTGGCAGAATCTCCCCGGCGTTACCTTATCGTACGATCCATGCACGACTGTTACACATAACACACACATTCTTGCGCAGGGCGATCTTCCATACTCCGACTGTTTTCCTCGCCCTGCCAGCCCCTTTTATTCACAAAAGCACATGTTCTACTACTACTATCTAATCTAATAAATATAATTTACAGATAGATCAAAAAATCATCGACACTGAAACGCGAAGCGTATTTGAGAGGAATAATATGCTTGATGTGGTTAACTTCAATGTGCAGGGCGGCCGAGGTGGTGATGGGCATGTGTCGTTCCGCAGGGAAAAATTCGTACCGCGAGGTGGACCGGATGGTGGCGATGGCGGTCGGGGCGGCGACGTTATTTTCATGGCAACAGAAGGGTTAAGTACACTCCAGCAATACTCGAACACTAGGTTCGTGAATGCTCAGGACGGCAAATCAGGCAATACAAAGCAGCGCCATGGGGCGGGTGGGGGTGACACCACAATCCTAGTCCCTGTAGGCTCAGTCATATGGGATATTTCGGAGACTGTGGGCTCGCCCGGGAAGATTCTCAAACAGGTTGACAAGAGAGGTAACCGGATAGCTGATTTGGATGTGCCTGGTGTGGCCCATGTAATCGCCCGTGGTGGTCGTGGTGGCCGCGGCAATAAGAGATTCGCAAAGTCGACACGGCAGACACCAACTTTCGCTCAACGTGGGATGGATGGGCAGGAGAGGCTTATCCAGATTGAACTAAAACTATTGGCGGACGTTGGGATCGTTGGGCTACCCAATGCAGGTAAGTCGACTCTGCTGACCGGGTGGTCGAAGGCGAGACCAAAGATAGGCGCCTTTGAATTCACGACGCTGGAGCCTAATCTGGGAGTTGTGTATACCAATTACGACTCCTTCGTAGCGGCCGATATGCCGGGACTGATAGAGGGTGCGAGCGAAGGAGTTGGGCTTGGCCATGACTTTCTGCGGCATATTGAGCGTACAAAGGTGCTAGTACATGTAGTGGATATGAGTGCCGATGATCCGTTGAGAAACATTGAGTTAATTGAGCGAGAGTTGTCAGAATTCGGCAACGGATTAGCCGATAAGCCAGTTATATACGCTCTGAACAAGATAGATAATGAGGATAGTGAGATACAAATTGAGTTGTTAGGTGAGGAGCTGGCGGCGCGTTGCCGGCAGCGGGTGTCAATCTCGGGCCTTACCGGGGAGGGGTTGCAAGAATTAGCTGATATGGCTCTGCAGCAAATCAGGTCGACCTCCGCAACTGACCCACCAGCTATTCAATTGAAACCAGCACCCCTTGAAAGGGAGAAGTTTAGAGTCACGCGTGACGAAAATTCAAACGTCGATGTTTTAGGAGACACAGCGGTATGGTGGGCGTCAACGCTCGATTTAAGCCATGATGAAGCACGGGCCGAGTTTTTTGACCGAATGAGACGGCTAGGCCTTGATAGAGAGTTGCGCAGAGCTGGGGTTTCCGACGGCGACAGTGTCCGGTTTGGGGGAATTAGCGTTGACTGGGAGATGGGCTGATGGGTGATCGAATAGGGGTACTTGGCGGCACCTTCGATCCTCCGCATCGGGCGCATCTGGAACTAGCCGCCGCAGCTCGAGAGCAGCTCGAGCTCTCGAGTGTGATTTTCATGCCGGCCGGTAACCCCTGGAGGAAATCCCAAGGTAGGGTGTCCCCAGCAGCTGTTAGGCTGGAGATGGTAGTAGCGGCAGTGCAAAATATGGACTGGGCGACAGTTTCGGATATGGAAGCACTAAATCCAGATCCGACTTATACAGCTGAAACCCTTAAGCGCCTAAAGGATGAAGATCCTGGAAGGAACCTATGGTTCATACTCGGTGCGGACGCGTTGTTGGATATGGCCTACTGGCATAACCCTGGTGAGATAGTGCGCTGTGCGAGGCTGGCTGTGGCCGGGCGTGACGGTGCTGAGCCGAGAGCTGGAAATGAATTGGTTGGATTAATTCCAGAGGTGCAGTCTTTTATTGATCCGATCAGTATGGGCGCTTTTCCAGATTCATCAACTAGCTATCGGCAACACATTGGCGATACAGGGATTTTAGGCTCGGAGCAGGAGACTGCAGGAGCTGTGCTTGAAATAATTCGACGCGAGGGTTTGTACGGAATTGTTGACTAAGCGGCCTCGTTAATCTTCTCGTGTAGGCTAGCTATCTCGTCTCTGTCGCGAGGGCTGGACTGTATTTTCTTGGAAATTTCTTCAACAGCCCGCGATGCAGCTGAATGATGCTTGAGCCCTACGAAACGCACAGTTTGGTGCACTGACAAGCCACAGACCTGGCGCAGGAAATACATGGCTATGTGCTTTGGAACGGTCAAGTCATGAGTTCTCCGACCCGATGTTATTTCGTCCCAAGATCGATCGAAATACTCAGAAACAACCTGAGCGACGATGCTAGGTTCTATGGCGCCTTCTGGTGCTGGCGAACTCATTTCGAGAGCAGAGGCAACGTTATCAGAGGTGGGCTCTCGGCCGTAATAGTCGAGGTAAGCGCTTAGTTCATTTACGCCGGAGACGAGGCGAGCCACATTCGATCCCCGACGGCGAGCCAAGGTGGCAGCAGCTTCGACGGATAGATTTTTAATTCCTTTAGTCTTGGCTAAATGCCGGACGATAACGGTGGCATCTTCCTGGCTTGGTTGGGAGAGTCGAACCGGTAGCCCCCCCTGCAGCCTGTTTTTTAATTCTTCATGAAGCTTTAGGCTGAGCGGGTTTTTCCGTGAGGTAATCACCACCAATTTGGATTTCGAGTCCAATTCATTAAGTATTTCGGCGAGTTCTAGAGCTGACTTTGGTTTCGCTCCGTCAAAAAAGTCAAGCCCATCGATCAGCAAGGCGTCGACTTTACGGTATTTATTCTTGAAGTCAGATATCTTACCCTGCTTGCCTTTTCCATCCCGGCCACTTACTGCGCTAACAAAGTCGGACGTGTATTCTTCAGCGGTTGCCAATGTCACTCTTCGCCCGGCCCTGCTAAGCTCATGACCAATCGCATGAAGCAAATGGGTCTTGCCCATACCTGCCGGACCAGTTAACTGCAGCGGACTATATTCGAGAGAGTTTCCGAGAATGAGCCCCTTGGCTCGACCTAGAGCATAAGAATTGCTGTCGGCTTCGGCGAATGATTTAAAAGTTAATCGTGAGTTGAGGTTCCCGCCGTCATCGCTTTGAGGTGTTGGTGGGCTATGTCCAGTCTCATCCCGTTCTGCGTCAGTTCCTCTTAGCTTGAGCCTCCTGCCGTCACCACCGGAAAGAGATAGTGACTCACGGAGGTCAGCCATCCAGCGTTTCTTGATGCTCTCGACTGCTAACGGGGATGCTTCGACGACGATAGCTGAGTCATTGAACTTGGCTATGCGCGCGCCGGCAAACCACGTTTCCCAAAGTTGACGGCCAATGCGTTTACGTAATTCTAGAGACGCTTGCTCCCAGATGTCCGCGGCTGCTTCTTCTTGGTGTCGGGCAATGTGATTAGTAATATTCGTTCCCCTTTTACCCAAGCAAGCCCTGCGCCTTCATCAGAGCGAGCGCCAACCCAGAGCGAAGTCGAGGTTGTAATGTTGCTGATTTAGGGATTTCCCCGCCCTAAATGTTGACGGAATGATGTGCCAATAGGTCACAAGATTTCGCTTCATGAAAGTACGACAGTTGAGGCTATCCTCGCAAGTCCTTTCAGGAAGATTTGTATATTTTTTTTGCATTTAATTAACAATCCGCACGAAATATTTAACGAGTAGATCTAATTGAACGTAGTAATCTAGGGACACTGAGTTGACCAACATAAGGCGGGTAACATGCCTGAATTTTTAGACCAAGAATATCAAGAACTAAAGACCAGACTCGATCACCTTACTGAAGCTCTTGCCAATCTCCCTGAACTTCAGGCTGAGGCGCTGAGGCAGGAAGTTGTAGCGAAATCAAAAGAATATGGAGTGTTCCAGTTAACCCAGCCGGAAGAACTAGGTGGGGCTGGGGCCGGACCGATGGCGCTAACAATCGCTAGGGAGACTATAGCTGCGGCCAACTTGCCGGGAGGTAGCTATGTATTCGGCGCTGATCCTGGGTTACTGAGACATTTAGCTGGTGACGCTCGTGCAGAGTTCCTTGAGCCGGTTGTTGCAGGTGAGAAGTCTTGGTCATTCGCATTTACTGAGCCTTCAGGCCCGAATGCACCGCAAAAGCAGACGTACGCAACCGTCGATGGAACCGATCTCAAGGTGACGGGACAAAAATCCTTTGTTACCGGAGGTGCACGCGCGTCGTTTTACGCGGCGCTTGTGAATGTCGAAGGTGAGGGTAATTCGGGACCGGCAATGGTGATCATCGATAAGGAATCACCCGGTCTCGAAATCACTCGTGAATTCCAATCGATGGAAGGCGGGGATCATGTGGAGCTGAAATTTGATGAGGTGGTCGTGCCGATGCGTAATGTCATAGGCTCAATCGGTGAAGGAATGCCTAGGGCGATGGGCAATATCGGTGAAGAACGACTACAGGTGTCAGCTCTGGCTTGCGGCATGGGTTTATGGACGGTGGATCACATTACGGAGAGGCTTATGCAGGGTCATCGCTCAGGATCTCGATTGGCAGACAGGGAGGGGATAAGGCTCCGCTATGCAGATTTACGAATAGAGCTCTATGCCGCCCGCTCAGCTCTGTATAGGACTGCCCGATTGGCTGAGGTGGCCGAGTCGGTAGAGGAGATAATGAATGAAGCGACTGCGACGAAGGTGTTCTGCACAGAGATGATTGGGCATGTAGTGGACACGGCAATTCAATTAGCAGGAGGCCAGTCGTTAATTCAGGGAGAGCCTCTTGAGAAGCTTTACCGGCGAGCCAGATCCCTGCGATTCACTGGTGGGGCGTCTGATATCCTTCGCCTATCCATTGCGAGAGGTAAATTCGATTTTGGGGCTGGAAGGCTCTAGATATTAAATGCTGAAAGGGCCCTCATGGTTAATGTACCGCTTCCAGAGAACATGAAATATTGCCCGAGGTGTGCAGCTTCACTCGAGTGGCGCCCTGAGGGTGGACGTGATCGACCTTCATGCACGGCACCGGACTGTAAGTTTATTTTCTTCGGGGAGTCATCGATCGGTTGTGCCGGAGTTGTGATCAGAGACGGGAAGGCATTGCTCGTGCAGAGAGGATGGGAACCGTTCGCGGGAACCTGGCAACTCCCAGGGGGTTATGTGGAACAAGATGAAGTGATAACGGACGGCGTTGCGCGGGAAGTCATGGAAGAGGCCGGGATTACTGCAAAGGTTAATCGCGCAGTAGCCTTCCGGCACTCATTAGGGGGAACCGCGGGAGGCCCATCCGCTAACGTCTATATTGTGTTTGCGCTTGATTACGTTACCGGTGAACCTGAGTGGGACGGTGACGAAATCGCGAATGCGGGCTTTTACTCGTTAGATGAGATGTCGCAAATAGAAGGAGTCCAAGGCTTGTCACGATGGGCGATTGAGTTAACTCTAAACTCTCAGGACAAAGAAGGGCTCCTGATTCAAGGGGATGGCCCGATGGCTAACCGGCCGGGCTGGTCACTTTTCGGCTTACATGTGGACGATCCAGATTTGATTTAATCGAGATAACGAGAGTCGATGCGGGCCATGAGGTCCAGATCGCGTTCCGTTACTCCACCGGCATCATGAGACCAAAGAGTGAGCCGAACTTTGTTGTAAACATTCCAGATTTCAGCATGATGATCCATTTCCTGAGTCACAATCATCACAGATGTAAGAAATGCGCTGGCAGCAATAAAATCCGGGAAGAGGAACTCTCTAGTTATATGACCGTCGGAGTACACCCAGCTGCTTAACCCTTCCGACAATCGGGAAAGAACCTCTTTTTCAGGCAATGCATCGGGCATGTGCTTACTCCAATAAACTCTCATCGCGAAGCTCGTCAATCGCATTAGAAAATGCCTCAACAGTCAGATCTATCTCTTCTTGTCCGTGAGCAGAAGACACCATTCCGCCATCGGCCATGAGGTCGACGCCGTGGTTATAAAGCGAGAGCCGCAGTGGATGCATCAGATCCGGCCGGATTCCAGCTGGATCTGATGCTGCCCCAGCCTCGATATTCTCGGGTCGGCCACCGCCGGCGCCCATATTTAGGTGCCACATACTGGATACATTCCATGCTGACGCATCCACAGATTTCGTACGGAATAAAGTTTCAAGCGAGTGCACAAGTGTAGCAGCGGACTTTTCAGCTTGGTCAGTATGATCTCCCTTGGAAATGAGCCGAAGAGTCTCTGTACCGGCAGCCGCGGACACTGGATTGCCGTTATAAGTGCCTTGGTGGGCGACCCGCTCTTCTTTGTTCCATTGCGGGTCCGACTCTCTGAGTTCGAGGATATCAAGAATTGAATTGGGCCCAGCTACACACCCTCCGGGGAAGCCACCAGCGAGGATTTTGGCATGAGTCGAGAGATCAGGGGTTATGTTATAGCGCTCCTGCGCTCCGCCCTTCGATACCCGAAACCCCGTGATCACCTCATCCATAATAAACAGTGTGCCAGTTTTCTCGGTGAGCTCTCGGATTTGTCTTAGGAAATCTGGCGCCACGGGATGCATACCCCAGTGAGCCCCAGTAGGTTCGATAATAACGGCGGCGACATCGCGCGAGGATAATGCGTCGGCTAAAGCCGTTGTGTCATTGGCCGCGAGGACCGTTAATGAATCATAGAAAGAATCAGGAACTCCGATAGAGGCAGGGGCAGCTTCTTGATTTGATTGCCTTCCAACAACAATATCGTGCCAGCCATGAAAATGCTCCGCGAATTTTATAACACGGTCTCTGCCGGTATACGCACGAGCCAAGCGTAGGGCCATCATGGTAGCTTCCGTGCCAGAGGAAGTGAACCGAACTTTTTGTGCGCAGGGGACAAGATCGACAGTCTGCTCAGCCCATTCGATCTCATACGTATGCGACGAGCCAAAATGAGTGCCTTTTCTGGCAGCAGATGAGGCGGCCTCCATTACCTCCGGATGCCTGTGGCCTAACAGCAATGAACCGTGGCCGCCTATGTAGTCGATATACATATTCCCATCGACGTCCCATTTACGGGCACCCTGCGCATGATCGACGTATATCCGGAACGGAAAAAAGGCACGTGCATCATGGGTAACACCTGAAGGAAACAGGCCTTCAGCACGATCAGCCAGGCTTTTTGATTTGGGATGCCTTGTTTCGTATTCAGATAGAATTTTTCCGCTCATAGCACTCCTATCAGAGGTTTGCTGCTCGATTAGCATATCAAGGCTTTGCAAAATTATTCAAAATCGGTCTAGGATTAGGGAACTGACGTTCGTGCATTGAGGGGGTGGTTATGACGGGTGCATTAAAGGGAATAAGGATATTGGAATTTTCGCAAGTGATCGCCGGCCCATATGCTTGTCAGAATTTGGCTGAGATGGGTGCTGAGGTCATCAAGGTTGAGCCACCCGAAGGAGAGCCGTGGCGTCAATTTTCCCAGTTTTACCCAGGCGAGGCTAAATACTTCCAAAGCTTGAATAGAGGCAAAAACTCACTAGCAATCGCGCTACAGGAGGCCGCCGCTCAAGAGTTGATTGCGAGGCTTGTCCCATTTTGCGACGTTGTAGTAGTTAATTACCGACCAGACGTCGCAAAACGACTGCAGATTGACTATGAGACACTTTCTGCCATCAAGCCAGACTTGATATACGCAGACAACACTGCGTTCGGAAGGAGCGGACCCTGGTCGCACCGACCCGGTTATGACATAGTGGTTCAAGCCGTGTCAGGAATGATGGCGGCAGAAGGTAAACTTGGAGAGGCGGGTGAGCCAAAAACGATCAGCTCGACGGCGATCGCCGATTATGGAACGGGCCTAGCCTTGGCTTGGGGTATAACAGCAGCCTTGTTCCATAGAGAACGAACTGGAGAAGGTCAGATGATCGAGTCGACTTTGTTACAGACCGCCCTGTCATTTCAGTCTTCTTCCATTTTCGACCTGCCGTTAGCAGATTCGCAGTCCGGGGCATACACAAGCCGCGAGGCGGTTGCGAGGAAGCGGGCGGACAACGCCAGCTATGTTGATCTTCTAGAGACTCGAAGCGGAGGAATTTCGGGACTTTTGTCAGGCATAGCGAACATCTATTACCGTCCCTATCAGACGAAGGATGGTGCTATAGCTGTGGGAGCACTGTCTTCGAGCCTGTGGGCGAAGGTTAGAACAGCTTTGCAGACTGACTTTCTGGGTTGGGCCGACCCTGATCTGGCCTCAGCCACGCCAGAATGGATAGAGAATGCAACAAAGCAAGTGCAAGAGCTTGAAGCATTTGTGAGGTCAAAGACGACTGATGAATGGATGAAAATTTTGGATAAAGAGGGAGTTCCGGGAGGTCCGGTGAATTTTCCCGAGGATATGCTGACGGACCCGCAGGTACTAGCAAACGATATGCTGGTAGAGCTTAATCATGATCTGACAGGTCCTCAAACACAGGTCGGTCCGATTATCAAGATGTCTGCTACTCCACTCTCGACCGACGCATCACCGCCTCTCGGCCGAGACACTGATAGGTATGCGAAACTTGCCGGTTACAGCGATGCGGAAATACTGAAACTTCGTGAAGTTGGGACGTTGGCTTAAATCAACTGGTTTGGATATGTTCCAGAACCCAGCTGAAAAGTATCTCAGCTGCTCCGTACATTGTTTCTGAGCGATCACCCGAAATACGGACCAGCTCGCTCTTTTCGGAAGAGCCAGCGTGTAGCATCGTGAGTGAATAGAGTCCTCCTGGCCGATCTGGATTGTCAGTTGGGCTGGCGATACCGCTCTCGGCAAGAGCGATGTCAACGTCTAGTTGCTCAAGTGCTCCTTCAGCCATTGCTATGGTGGTGTGGGTATTGACTGATCCGTATTCTTTGAGAGTTGTCCTATCCACGTGGAGTAAATTCATTTTTGGGTGGCCGTGATACGCAACTACCCCACCGATAAAAACTTTTGAGGCCCCCGGGACCGACACTAGTAGATGGCCAAGAAGACCACCAGTCGTTGATTCGGCAGTGCCCACCCGAAGCCCCTGGACAGTGCACGCCTCCACCACTTGCGCTGCCAGGTGGTGCGCGGTGCTCGGTCCGGAGGGAGTGAAGTTGGTTGGTGAATTAGTCATTATGCCTCCTATCTGTGCTATCCCGTCGGATAACCGTCCATTTCTTTGACGGCATTTATTTGGTTAAGATGGTCCGTGTCATGGACCCGTAGAAATAGGAACCATGCTTTGGAAGTCAGTTCGCCGAAAAAACTGTGCGGGGAAGTCTCCACCATATTAGGTTCCACAGGAACTCTCGTCCGGATAGTGGCTAGTCGCTCGGAGGAGTCGATCAGGTCTGGAATGAGGTTTGACAATGTCTTCTGTTCCAGATTGTGAGGAGCGCTTTCCGGCGGTCGCTTTCCGCTTGCCAAGGCTTCGGTGGATGAGAGGGTACTGTCACCAGCTGAAATAACGTGCCGCACGATTTGTGTGATCCCCCAAGCATCTTCGCCTTCGCCGGTTGCTGGCTCCCAGGCGCCTTGCTGATCGGACACGCCGGCTAACGAGTCAATAAGTGCTGCGCGAGTACCAACTATTCGAGGCCAAAGTTCCTCCCACGAATATTTAGCTCCCTGGGCGAGGAGATATCCTCGGACGCGTTCTGCCTCTTCTGGGCCTGGCCCACCTTCAGTCATCTTAGTCTCCCCTCAATTAGTTTTTACCTGTGACTTTTTTTGTTGCGTCCCCAAAGCGTGACTGGTGGTCAGCCCCCCCGCGAAGGAGCAGGTCTGCCTGCACTTCTAGTCCTGACGCGTCGCCACCGCTCAGCGAGGCATTAATTGTGGATTTCGACCATTTCAGGGCAAGAGGAGACGCTTGGGCGATCTGTAGAGCGATCTTACTCACCTGGTTGTTGAATTCCTCTTCGGGCACGCTGGAGTTGACCAAGCCGATATCCTCTGCCTCTGAGCCCTGGATCACGCGCGATGTGAAGATCAGCTCCTTTGCTATCGGCCCCCCGACGATTTGAGGGAGGGCGGCTGCGCCTACGACTAATCCGTATTCAGCCCCTGGGAATCGAAACCGAGACGTATTGCTACAAATTCGAATATCGCACGCACAAGCAAGTGCAGCACCAGCGCCATAGGCTGGTCCGTTGATCGCCGCGATTGTAGGTTTTTCCGAAGCGCCCACTCGATTGGCTGCTTCTTGTGATGGATTGAAACGGCGTTCACCGCGCCGATAGGCGGCGTTTGCTTCGCTCATATCAGCGCCCGCACAGAAGGATCCCTCGGTACCCTCGATAATAATCACGATCACCGTGGGATCCGAGTCAAAATCAGCCATACACTCTATGATTTCCGAGGCCATCGGCTCATTAATAGCATTTCGCTTGTCAGGCCGATTAAGCATCAAACGGCCTATTCCGTCCTGTTTAGTCGCCGTAATGAAATCGGGCATATTGTGAGCCTCCTCGGATAAGCGATGAACAACTACAGGATAGCCCCATTTGTTCTCAGGTCCTGAATTTCATTAGTAGAGTAACCAATTTGTGTCAGAAGCGAATCATTATCACGGCCGAGGGGCGGGCTAGCTGTTGCGGGTTCAAGTGTAGACTTCGACATTTTCCATGGAGGAGCTTGCATGAATATAGGGCCCGCGAGATCGTGTTCGAGCTCTATAACGTAATCGTTTGCTAGGACGTGAGGATCGGAGAGGAGCTCCTGTACGAATTTGACAGGAGCGCATGGAACGCCGCCGTCGGTGAGTATTTGCTCCCAGTCGAGCGTCGTTTTTGTTTTCATTAGTTTTTCGACAGTGTCTGTCACTTGCTGATCTATTGCTTGCTGAGCAGGGTTGAGCGGATCATATCCGGGTTCATCACGGTTATGTTCGAATCCGACGGATTTTCTTATTTTTTCACGAAGGCTGGCCGAGAGTGCGCCAAGGGCGATTGCACCATCAGCTGTTTCAAAAACCCGATAATAGACGTTTCCTAACGCTGCCGTCTTCACGATAGAATCGCGAGTGTGCAGGAAGTCTCCATAAGCTGTCCCTTTTTCTCGAGCGTCCTCGAGTGCATTAAGGAATTCATCCCGTTGTTGCTGGTCGGCCACGGGGAGGCTCTGAAATTGACTCATGTGGGTGGTTAACGCATTGATGAGAAGGCTTGTTTCAACGCGTTGACCTTCTCCAGTTCGCTCTCGGTGAAAGAGGGCCGCCAAGACTCCGGCGCAGATAGAGTATCCAGTTGTTGTGTCTGCGTAGGCTGGCCCTACTAGCGGGGCACCCTGCTCGTTAACTTTGCCGACAGAGGACATCATGCCACTAAAGGCTTGGACGACTATATCGTACCCAGGCCGGTCTGCGAGCGAGCCTTCTCGACCCCAAGCAGTATTATCTAAATATATGAGATCTGGGCGAATTGCCGAGAGGGTTTCGTAATCGATGGCCAGTCTTAGAGCCACGTCAGGGCGGTAATTGATAACCACGACATCTATGTCTTTGACCAAGCGGTGGATAACCTGCTGAGAATCTTCGGCCTGCAAGTTAATCGCCAGTGATTTTTTACCACGATTTAGTCCGATGAAAGTTTTCGACTCGGTTGGTATAAATTGAGCAGCAAGTCGCCAGGGTTCTCCGCCTAGGGGCTCGACTTTGATCACTTCAGCCCCGAGATCAGAGAGAAACTGGCATCCTAAAGGGCCTGCGATAATTTGCGTGAATTCAAGTACTTTAATTCCGTTAAGTGGGGATGGGCTCATGATCTCTCATTTCCTGTTCTCTCATTTCCTGTTCTCTCGTTGGCTATTGGGTGACAGGCCAGCTGAGGTATGATGAATTGTAGCTTGGACATCAGGAATTTGAGTAGCCATGAAAAACGGATTTGTGATTTTTAGAAGTATGCGCTGTCGGAAGTACGCGAAGATCGTCATTTTGTCGCTCGCGGTGGCTCTCGTATGCGGGTGCGGAGTGGAGGCAGACACTAGCCTGATCCAGCCTGATTCTACTTCGGTGATCAGCGTCAGTTCGAGTACAGTTGAAGCCACGACGGCAGCAGAGACAGCAACCCCGACAGGCCCTAGTACAATCTCTAATCTCGGTGAGTTCGTGACAAAGTACGGGTACCATCAAAATTGCGCCGAAGGGACATTGTTGGAGATTCCGAAGCTAGGTGTCTATAGTCAGGTGTGCGAGCAGTTTGTACCGATTGGTAATAATATGCCAAACCCATATGGCCCAGCAGACGTAGCCCTCTATGACTTGAGCCAATGGAGTCGCCTTGGCGGGATGCCTGGTTCGGGCGAAAATGCGATTTTTGCGGGCCACGTGGACTACAACGCCACGGTCGCGTATGCGGGCGTCAGGTATCGCGGGCCCGGAGTATTCCAAAACCTTCGCTTTCTGACCGAAGGTGACCTAGTAAAGGTGCACATTGATGGAGAGATCTACGAGTATGAGGTGGTGTGGCAGAGGGAGCTTGATGCCAGTGCAGACTCGTGGAGAGAAATGTGGAGTGCTGACGTCCCGGTGGAAAGTATTACTATTTACACATGTGGCGGCGAATTTGATGCCGCCACACGCACTTACAGCCAGCGGTTGGTGGTCAGGGCTGAACGCCGCGACCAGAGTTAACGAAGGTGATCGCTACAGAAGACGGTGGTGAATGGAATTTTCTGAAAATAGCCGCAATTTTCACCCAGACAGCTCCGAGAGGTTCGGCCTGCTGAAGGGGCCGACCGCGCTGTCCGATCTTAAGTATGATTTAAACGCTGGGGTCCCTGATCCGAATTCACTTCCGTCCGAAGCTTTGGGCCGCGCATTTACTAGGATTCTAGAGGCCAGCCCTGAGGAGTCACTTACTTACGACACTATTCATTTTGGCTTCCCTGCCTTAAAAGCATTCGTAGCTCAGAAATTTGCGGAATCTGTAGCGGGTATTAATGGCGATTGGGTCACAATGGTATCCGGTTCGGCTCATGGCCTGGATAATATCGCATCGGCTTTTTTTGATAAGGGTGACGCTGTCATTGTGGGTGCGCCCAGCTACCCTGGGGCCATTAGGACTTTCACAGCTCGTGGTGCGTCAGTACATGCGGCTCGGCAAGATGCCTCTGGGATAACCAGCGATTCGCTCAGATCGGCCTTGGCAAAATGCCAGAAGGAAGACATCAGAGTTAAGGCAATTTATCTGATTCCGAACTACGACAATCCTTCCTCAGTCTTAATGCCCGCTCAGAGGCGCAAGGAAATTCTGGAGATTGCACAGGGTCACAAAATTCTTATCATCGAGGATGGGGCATATGCCGGCGTTGATCTGAGCGGAGATCCCCCTAAGTCGTTATTTGAAATGGCTGGCGGAGAAGGTGTTATTTACTGTGGCACTTTTTCAAAAACTATTGCTACAGGACTTAGGAGCGGTTATATAATGGCAGCTCCGGACATTATTAGGTCTTTGCGGTTTATGAGACTGGACAACGCATCCTCGCCTTTGGTCCAAAGAGCTATATACGAATTTGTATCCTCCGATGAGTATGAGTCACATCTTTCGAAAATACTCTCTATCTACCGCGCACGCAGAGATGCGGCCAGTGAGTCTCTCACAAAATACTGCGGACAATTTGTGGAATTTGATGAACCGAAAGGTGGATTTTTCCATTGGCTGAGGTTACGGGACCATATTTCGGCGAGTTCAATTGTTAGGAAGGCGAGGGAATTTAGCGTAGCGGTGTCTGCTGGAAGTGGTTACTACCTCGATGCTGACCCCGAGGGTGATCGTAGAATCCGACTTGTTTTTTCAACATTATCTGAAGATGATCTGGCTGATGCAATAGAACTTTTAGGCAAGTCATTCGAATCGATTCGAAAGTAGATATGCGGAGACACGCTTTGATTCTTCACAGCCCGTCTCTTGATGCTGAGGGGAGTTTACGACTAGGATTTGTCAATACTTTGAATATGGGAAGTAGTGATAGGGTCACACATGAGCATTGCCAATGAGCTAAAAGCAATATGGTCCGAGTACGATCTGGACGAACTCGCTTCGGAGGGCGCTAAATTTCTGTCGAGAGGTTCGGCGACTGATTGGGGCCTTCCTGCGGATTTGGAACCCCGAGTACCGCCGATCACCCTCGGTGGCGGAATTCCTGATCCTGTATCTCTGCCAAGAGCTGAGCTTATCCACTCGATGTCTCGATCGATTGATGTTGAAAGTGACGAACCACTTCGTTACGGGGGCGGCATCGGGTACGAACACCTACGGGATGAAATGGCCAGGAGATTCAACCGTGAGCGAGGCTCCAACGTTACCGCTGAGCACTTTTTGTTAACGAATGGGAGTGCCGGAGCGATCGACCTAGTATGCCGGGCCTACTTGTCCCCGGGCGATACGGTCATTACCGAGCGGCCGACATTTTCCGGTTCGGTGCGTACCTTCAAAGGACACCAGGCTAATGTAGTCACCGTACCGATAGACAGCGAAGGGATGCGCACTGATTTGCTTGAGGACAGAATACGCGACGCTGAAAAGAATGGTGGCCGCGTAAAACTAATCTATACAATTGCAACTTTCCATAATCCTGCCGGGATTACGATGTCTGAGGACCGCAGGAATGAATTGCTGAGGATTGCGGCGAAGTACCAAATTTTGATTGTGGATGATGAGGCGTATAGCGAGCTCCGGTTTCCAGAAACAAGCTTACCTAGGGATTTGTCCACTATGTCCGAGTGCCATGGAGTGATATCGGTAGGGACATTCTCTAAAATCATTGCGACAGGCTTGAGGGTGGGTTGGATTCATGGCGATCCGAGAGTGCTGGATCATGTTTTACGGATGAGATTCGACATGGGAAATTCCCCACTCCTGCACTATATGCTTGCTGATTTTATGTCATCTGGCGAACTTGATCGCCATATCGAGGCGATGCGGGGTCTTTACCGAGACAAGTGCAGAGCTTTAGCTAATGGCCTACGGACCTATTGTGAGCCCTACACAACTTTCAAGGAGCCCGAGGGTGGGTTCTTCATGTGGGTGAATTTGCGAGATGGACTAGATCCGCAGAGTGTCCAAGCTGCGGCTGTGGAGGAGGGTCTGATCGCACCTGCGGGGTATGCATTTTTTCCTAATCAGGATGAAATGGACACTCAGAATATCCGACTGGCATATTCGTGGGCGCGGCTTGAAGATCTGGAGGAAGCATCCAAACGTTTAGGCCGTGCATGCGAGCGCGTTGCCACGGGTGAATTCACTCTGGCGTCTTAATTATTGAATAGCTAGGAAAGGGTTTCGAGTAGGGACTCAAACTCTTTCCAGTCGCCTACTGATCTTACGTGGTCAGCCATCTTAGTTGACGCACCACTGCCGCCAGCGATGCTGGTAGGCATCCATCCGCCTGCTATGAGAACAGGTACGGTGGCAATGTCTGGCGTGAAGGTGTTGATTTGTGCCAGCATGTCGTCGAGGTGAGCGGTTAGCTCCAGCTCCCGCGCGATAGGGCCCTTATCTTCTCTGTTGGTCGGATAGATATTCGCGGTCAGGTCACGAGAGTTTAGCCATTGGTCAATGAAGAGAACCTCGCGGTCATAACGCGCTGTCAAGATGATTATTTCGTGATTATGAGCGATTAATCGTTGGAGCACACCTACGGAATCAGGCCGAGGCTCAAGTTGTAACGAAAGATCTGTTTCTAATATTTCTGTCACGAGTGCTTGGCTGTTGTCTTCGCCAATAGTTGAGGCGAGCGTCTCGCCCTTCCTGAGCTCTTTGCCGAAACGCTCCTGCACGAGCTTTCCTAACAATCCTCGATAGTCGTTTAGTGTGTCGTCGAAATCAATACCAATTCTCATTGAGTTTCCTGTACCTTGTGCCGCATCTGATGTTTCCTACTATATATCTAGGTTGCTGCAAGCTATAGTGGTGCACCAGCGCTACTTTTGCTTCTCAAGAGGCAGGCTGCAGTAACTGGAGAGTATTCATGTCGGGATCCTGAAATGTTGCAATCCAGCCGCCCCAGGATTCCTGCTCTGGTTCTCTAGTGAACACAACCCCTCGGGCTTTGAGGTCATTCGATACAGACCATATATCCGTTACATAAAAATTGACCATTATCCGGTTGGGATCTTGATTCGACCCAGCGATTTCAGAATGAACGGTTACTGTTAGTCGGATGTCGGACGGCGAATCGCCCCATGCGAAATTAATAAATTGCTCACGACTATGCAGCGGTTGTAGGTTCAGTTTGCGGCTGTAAAAATCGCGCATAGCATTAAATTTCGACACCGAGGTCCAAAGAATAACCCCTGCTAAGCCAGTAAAATGGTCGGCATTCTGTTGATTTTGCATCAGGCCAGCAATCATCACCCTCGCGCAGCAATAAACTCGATAAGCGATCTGACTGGAGTGCCGTTGCTGCCTTTTACTTTAATCCCACGGTCGCTATTTGCAGCCATGACCCCAGCGATATCTAGGTGGGCCCACGGAACATCACCAACAAAGGCTTCTATGAATTTAGCAGCGGTGATGGATCCCGCAAGCCGGCCACCAGTATTCTTGATATCAGCCACGTCACTTTTGATTTGCTTGCCGTAATAATCATCGATCGGCATCCTCCAGAGCAGTTCGTTAGTCTTCGCTGATGCTTGCTCCAATTGTCTAAATAGCGCATCTTGATTTGAAAACACACCTATCCTGTAGTCACCCAGAGCAACCCCCATAGCGCCCGTCAGAGTAGCCACATCGATTATTGCAGAAGGCTTCCCAAGCGATCGTGCATATGCGATTCCATCTGCCAGAACTAATCGTCCCTCTGCGTCCGTGTTGATAACCTCAATAGACTGGCCATCCATTGCGTAAACAACGTCACCAGGCTTTGTAGCTGATCCGCCCGGCATGTTTTCTGTGCAAGGCGCAATCGCAAGGACATTTGCTTCGAGGCCGAGTTCGGCTACAGCACCAATCGTTGCAATTACTGTGGCTGCGCCGGTCATGTCGTATTTCATGGCCTCCATTCCTCCTGGGGGTTTCAACGATATTCCGCCAGTGTCGAAAGTGATGCCTTTGCCGACAAGGGCAACGTTGGCTTTGCGTCCTCCGTTTTTGTACCGCATGACGATGAACTTAGGCGGTTGATGAGAGCCGCTCGCGACTGACAAATATGAACCCATGCCTAGTCGCTGGGCATCAGACTTTTCGAGAATTTCAATTTCAAACCCTTTTGTATCCGCCAGCTCCCGTGCTTTCTCCGCGATGATGGTGGGGGTCATAAGATTTGCTGGAGTATTGGCGAGATCTCGGGCAAAATTCGTAGCACTCCCCATCGCCATGCCTTTCGCATGTGCATTCTCAATGGCTCTGGCCACCCTTCGTCCACCAAGTGCAAGAGTCACTTGGCCAAGAGAATACTTCGGGATGTCCTTCTTGTCCGTATGATGTTTATCGAATCGATACAGCCCCAAAACCAAGGCTTCTGTAACTGTCTGAGTTGCCAACTCAGCACTGCCGATTGCATTGGTGAGTGGCTCCATAGCAATAAGCACACTCTTCGCATCGCGAGATCTAAGCTGACGCGACAGAGTCGCGAAAATTTCTCTGACGGCATTGGCTCCTGAGATTCCTTTATCAACTGAACCTATTCCTACCACCGCAATTCTGCCGAATGCTGATGTCGTGGAAGGTAACCAAGTTAACTCGCCGGACTGACCTGTTATTGTTCGATTCTGTGAGAGGGCCTGGAAAGCTCCACGAGTGAGCCTGTCTACGTCCTGCAAGAAGCCACTCCTTCCCCTGTCTCGTTCTCGGATCGGGACGAGGAGGGTATCTGCCGACAAATCTAAGGCCGGCTTATTTTTGATTTCGATTGATTTTTGTGGTGTTGACATGGGTGCGATCCTTTAGCTCCAGAGGCATCTAGTATTAGAGAAATGTTGTGCTCAACAGTTTAGCTTGTCAGAAGCGTAATGCCATGGTTGTGGAATCATGGGTGCGTACGGATCGGAGTAGTGCGTTGACAGTGAGAGTGATGTTAGATGCTGACGCAGCCGCTTGTGTGAGTAGTGAGACTTTGTCTGAAGCAGATATTCTGATCTTCCCCGAGGATGAACTGAGAGATGAGGCACGAGCAACCGCAGATGTACTTACAGTTCCGTATTTGTTTTCACGAGCCGGGCAATATGCGGAGGATGTTGTCGGTAGAGGACTTTCTAATCTGGTAGGCCAATTAGGTGCAGATACCACGGACGTAGTATGGATCCGCTGCGCGGAAAGCATGCCTCCAGCTTCTCAGTCGACCACTGGAGAGGATCCGGTGTTCGATGAAGTAAGAGAGTTTCTTGAGACCCACGACCTAAAATTACGAGTGGCTGAAGGAGCGCAGTCTGGCGCACCTATGATCGCAGCTGGATGGCAGGCGTTGGCTGTGGCCAACGCTATAAGAGCTGATGTTGGCGAGGTGGATTTACCGGAACTTATGAATAAAGTATGGCCTAATTCTAATTGTTGTGGTCAGGTAGTGGGATTGTTTGAGGACCTGTCGTTGGCTGAGCGTCATGGATATGGACCCTTCGTGTACCGGCGGTTCGTAGCTATGGTAGGTAGAGAAGATTTTGAGCTATTCGACCCTCCCGAACCCCTGCCCAAGAGACCTGCTCTTTTAAGGCAACTGAGGACGATTTTAGCGGAAGCTCTACAAGCTGAGCATGAACACGAGAGATTCGAGATGACTTTTGCCTATGCTGGCTCTGGGGAAGCCGCACGAGCTTTGGCTCAGCACGTAAGGTCCTTTGGTTTGACACCAGCAGACAGCATAAGTGTGGTCCCGATGACGCTACATGCTGCCGGGCGGTACGGGCCGGATTCAATTATTGTCGGCTGGAATTGCTCTTAGCGAATGCAAAAAAGCTAATACCACTCTGCTTCGATAACCCTACCGGCATGAGCCGCCAATGTGGTGAGGATGATTTCATCAACGTGATTAAAATCTCTTTTTCCGTGCCGATCGGTAGCATAAAGTGCCCCGCGCACCCCACCCCTTACCCAAATAGCCACACCGAGTAGGCTGGTCATATCGGGATGATTGCCAGGGAATCCGAACGCCTTCGCATGCTTCTCTAAGTCATCTAAATAAACCGGTTTTCCGTCCTGGCGAAGGGATCCGAGGGGCCCGTGTCCTTGCGGTGGAGTTGATAAAGCGGCAAGTTGTGACGGATCTAAGCCCGAGGTAACAAATCCCTCCACGCGGTCATGCTCGTCAGTTACGGATAAGGCTGTATACCGGGCTCTGGTGAGTTTTTTTGACAGATCGGTGACAACCTGAAGAGACTCAATAGGTGTTCTTTTCCTAGGGAGAGTTTTTAAGCGTGTGGCCAAGGCGGCAAGTGCCCGCCTTTCCGGATCTCGGCGGACAGCCATCTGTATTTGCTGACTGTGTGGCTGGGATTGATTAGACATAGCACTCTATATGCTAAAGGGTGTTGTCTTTCTGCAAGTTTGAATAGGCCTGAATCAATTCGTAAGTTTCCTGGGAAATGTGTTCATTTTCGATTAACCGCCTTGCCAGGTAACTCATTGTGATTAGTGCGTGAACACGAACACCAAACTCGTCCATTTTTTTGGTCGCTCCTTCTTCGCGATCGATCAGGACGATGGCATCACTCACTTTTATCCCTAGAGAGCGGAGCGTGATTGTAGTTTCTCGCAGAGATGTTCCTCCGGTGGCAAGATCGTCGATCACGAGTGCTTGTTGACCGGGTCTGTAAGTGCCTTCGAGATACGGAGGCTCAGCGAGATCAGAGGGGATTCGCGGAGGTCGGATGTAGAGTAGCGGCTTCCCAATCTGGAGAGAAAGTGCGGTTGCTAAGTGAAGGCCACCCAACGGTATTCCGGCAAGGAAGTGATAGTCGCTGAGATTTTGACGCCTCCGTGTTTGGAGTATTTCGAGCTCAGCGGCGACCAGTTCACCGGCGGTTCGCAGGGTGTTTGGGCTGGAGATTATTTGTTTTGTGTTGATGAATATAGGAGAGTGTTTAGAGGTATTACCTTCGGAAAACTCCCCGAATTGGAACGCACCGATTTTCCACAAAAGCTCGATGAGCAGATCTTTGCCGCTAGTTCCCGCATGCTCGTTTTTGGAAGAGGTCATCTAAATCCTCTGCGTTAAAGAGTTACCCTCGTTGCCGGCGTACGACCTTGTAGTGACTCAATGATACTGTCTACGGCCATGTTGGCCATTTCAAGGCGAGCCTCGTGAGTGGCACTGCCGATGTGCGGTGTGATTATACAGTTAGGTAGCGTCATTAACTCGTGAGTGGCCGGGAGTGGTTCAGGAGTAGTCACATCTAATGCAGCAGCAGTAATCACGTTATTGGTAAGCGCATAGTGGAGGTCAGGCTGATTTACCAGTCCACCTCGCCCGGTATTAATGAATATGCCAGTTGGTTTCATGGCTCCGAAGAATCTCCGATCACAATATTCAGTAGTTGAAGCGTTCAGTGGTAAGTGAACACTCACAAAATCACTCTCAGAGAGCAGCGCTTCAAGGGACGAGAGAGATCCGGGAAAGGCGTCTTTGCTGCGAGTGCCGTGATATAGGATATTCATCCGGAAGCCTTGCGCTCTTTCTGCGACCGCTTGCCCAATTCGCCCCGGGCCAACGATTCCGAGAGTTTTTCCTTTGATTGATTGCCCTAACATCCACGACGGGTGCCAAGGTCCCCACTTGCCGGCCCTGATCGCGTCATTCGCTTCCTTTATTCGCCTGGTAGCTGCGAGCAGGAGAGCCCAGGTTAGGTCGGCTGTCGCATCTGTCACAACGTCAGGAGTATTAGTAACGAAGATGCCTTTGGAATTGCAGAGAGCCACGTCGATATTTTCTTAGCCAACACCCAGCTGCGCTACTACTTTGAGGTGGGATGCATCTTCGAGCGCT
>CAZSFJ010000011.1:0-7404 GCA_964606125.1 uncultured Dehalococcoidaceae bacterium
GAAGAAGCAGATATTATGCGGATGGTGGAAGAAAAATGGCTAGGGTCCGGGATACATGGAGATCTCAGCGAGTAGCTGATTTTGATTGGGATAGCAATATGAGGATTCCTGCTAGACTAATTTGGACACATACTTTGGAGGGCTAATGGCTCGAGAAGCATTGTTTAATAAATGGCGACCTAGCTCCTTTCAGGAAGTTTCTGGTCATGCTCCTGTTGTACAAACTCTCAGAAATAGTATTGAGTCAGGAAAAATATCTCATTCATATATGTTTGCTGGCCCGCGCGTGACTGGAATGAGCACACTTGCAAGGATTTTATCAAAGGCGGTCAACTGCGAAACTTTTACAGAGGGTGACGTGTGTAACTCCTGTAATTCGTGTCTGAGTCATGATGCCAGTAACGCTATTGATTTAATAGAGATAGATTCAGGAACCCACGGTGGTGTCGATGATATTAGGACCCTATCCGAGAAGGTACTGTATGCACCCAACGTCTCTCGTTACAAAGTATATGTGTTTGATGAAGCTCATGCCCTGAGCTCACAAGGATTTACGGCCCTCCTAAAACATATTGAAGAACCACCACCACACGTAATATTTATCTTTGCTACTACTGAAGCCGATCGTGTTTTGACAACCATCCAGTCTAGGTCGCAGCGGTTTGATCTTGGGCGACTTAGTATTTCCGACATAGTTCACAGGTTAAGCGAGATTTCAGCGAGTGAAACATTTTCGCTATCGGATGACGTATTGGAGTTGCTTGCTAGATATGCGAGTGGTTCACTTCGCGATGCCATAAATGCTCTTGATCGGATAACGGCTGCTTATGGAGATTTAGTAACTGAGGGTCAGGCTCGAGAAAATCTTGGACTGAATATGGACCAGCGGGCATTGGACTTGAGTAGATATATTATTTTTGACTCATTACCCGATGCTTTAAAGCTTATCAATGTTGCCGTGGCTGATGGACTTAACATCAGAAAATTCGCTGAAGATGTAGTTTTAGTTTTAAGGGCATTGCTGTTTTCGAAGGCAGGCATTCTCGATGCTCTGGTGACAGATCATTCGTACATGGATCAGATTAGCGGAATTTCAGCTGAAGAAGGTACAACGGTTGATAAATTAATCACGGCCATGGATTCACTTTCTGAACTAGGATCACGGAAATTCATGGGTGATGAGTTTAATGCGCTCCCACTAGAACTGGCAATCGCGAAACTTTCTCTCAGTAATCGTACGTCGTCTGAAAATCCTAATAATAGACAAAGTGTTGTAACTGATGACACTAGCGCGATTGGTGAAGTAGCACGTGAGCCGGTCAAACAAACCTCAAACGAACTGCCCCAGTCCGATAGATCGCAGGCACTGCAGGAGACTAGGGCCGAAATATCGAAGGATACGGACAACGTTCCAAGTGCCTCATCATTGGTGCCAGATATTGATGCCCAATGGCTTGAGATTCGGCAGATGGTGCGAAATAAGAGTCGACCGGCTGAGGCATTGTTGTCTAATGCACGACCACGAGATTTGACCTCACGGAACCTCGATATTGGCTTCTTGCATGAAGCTCATCTTCAAAATTTTCTTGATAGAAAAAAACAAATTGCAGGTGTTATTCCTGCTGAAGTACTGGATGAGGCCGTTTCGATGGTGTTGGGGGCAGATATTGAAGTCACCTATAGTCATTGGCCTGACCTTGGAGAAAAAATTCCGAACGACGGCATTATTGAACCACCAACCAATTCTTCTGGTGGACATTTAGTAGACGAGGCGCTAAATCTAGGAGGCCAATTGATAGAAACGTCGGAGGAATAGATATGGGGACGGAGAGTGAATCAGAGAGATACTTGATTTCTGGAAGTCGCGAAAATAAATCACCGATCACTCGGTTGGTGAACTCGTTCCACTCATTACCGGGCATAGGACCACGCTCAGCTCAGCGACTCGCATACCATATCTTGCGGTCGCCGGATGCTTTGGCACGTGAGCTAGCTGAATCACTGATAGAAGTCAAAGAGAATATTGTATTGTGTCGTGATTGCCAGAACTTGACTGTGGATGTCCTATGCTTGGTGTGTATGGATTCAAGTCGAGATTCGACGGTGGTATGTGTGGTCGAAGAGCCGCTTGATGTTACCGCTATCGAGCGGACTGGTGATTTCACTGGGCTGTATCATGTCCTACATGGGGTTATTTCGCCACGTATGGGTATTGGTCCCGAGGATATAAAGATTCAGGAACTACTATCGAGAGTACATGCCCCAACTTCGAACATAACCGAGGTTATTGTGGCGACTAACCCAAGTACTGAAGGAGAAGCAACTGCGATGTATCTTTCCCGTATCATCCAGGAGACGGGGACAAAAGTGACTCGTCTTGCAAGAGGATTGTCTACAGGCAGTGACCTTGAATATGCAGATATCGATACTCTGGGACGGGCTCTCCAGAATAGACACGTAATGTGAGTGTTGCTGGCGGGTTCGATAAAATGACAGAGCGAAGGCCGAGGGCTTACTCAACAAAAGCCATAGTTATTGGCCAGAGGGACTACGTTGATTCTGCTCGAATAATCAGCATACTCAGCCCTGAATTTGGGAAAAGGGAGGTAGTCGCTCGAGGACTCCTTAAGCCGAGAAGTAGACTGGCGGGACACCTCGAGCCTGGTACATATTGTCAGTTGGAAATTGCGGTGGGCCGTAACCTTGACATCATACGTGAGGCACACACCATTGAGATGTTTCGAGAGGCTAGATCAGATCTGCAAAGTCTCACCATTTTTCTATATGCACTTGATTTGGCTGATAAATTCAGTCTAGAAGATACAGGGGAAGAATTGTTTAATCCATTACTGACAGTTATCCAACGAATTGCGCAAGGATATTCACATTCCGTCTCGATAAGAAGCTTTGAATTTGAATTACTTGATTCTTCAGGGTTTAGACCAGTGCTTGACCGCTGCATACATTGTGGGTCAGATGTCCCCGCTGAGGAAGCCGCCTGGTCACCAACCAATGGTGGAGTAGTTCTAAAGCAATGCCTTGGCAATGTTCAGAATGTCTCTAGCATCAGTGCCCGAGCTTTAAAGGTGCTGCGAGCCTATCAGGAATGGGATTTTGATCAGTTGGTTGCGATTACGGTGGACTCCTCTTTAGAGCTTGAGCTATCGTCAGTAATGCATGGCTTGATGAAAACGGTTCTAGAAAGAGATCTTAAGTCGGCAAATCTAGTTGAAGAGGTCAGTTGGTGGCAAGCCAGTAACGATCATGTCACGAAGGCCAATTAATGCTCTCGATTGAAAGTATATTCCACCAGATTTAACAGTATTTTCTTCTCAGTGGACTCTGGTAGATCATCTATTGACTCTCTTGCTTCGTCGCACATTTCCCTCGCAATATTTTTTGCTTCCCAGAATATTGAGTCATCAGCAAGTATTTCCTTAATCGCCTTTTTGATGTTTGAGGTGCGCCTTACACCTTCAAATGCATGCTGTATGGGGTTAGACGGGTTTTTCTGCATGTAGAGAATGGCCGGCAGTGTAATGTTTCCAGACATTAAATCTGAGCCAATAGGCTTACCCATAAGGCTAGCATCCCCAGTGAAGTCAAGGATGTCATCCACGACCTGAAAGGCCATCCCCAAGTTCATCCCATATCCGCGCATTGCTGAGATGGTATTTGGGTCGGCATCGCAGACTATCGCTCCTCCTTCGGCAGCTGTTGCAAAGAGTACCGCAGTTTTTCCTCTTATTTGATTGAGGTATCTGTTGATGTCGTCTGAGTACTCGAAAACGTGCGAATCCTGTACTAGTTCGCCTTGTGCCATTTCCATGATTGTCTTAGCAAATTTTCGTACCACTATGGGTTTATCCGTTTGTGCAATGAAGTCTGCGGCGTTCGCAAACATGTAATCCCCAAGCATCACTGAGGCAGAGTTTCCAAATAGAGCATTGGGTGTAGGTTCTCCCCTACGCTGGTCTGCCTGGTCGATAACGTCATCGTGTACCAGCGTGGCCGTATGGAGTAGCTCAACTGAAGCAGCCAAAGGGGCGGCCAGACCTAGTTCATATTCACCCAATCGAGCAGAGAGGAGAGATATTGCTGGCCTAAGGAGCTTGCCTGATCCGGCGAGCGCAGCACTAAGCATCTGTCTTAAGAATTCTAGTTCGGGCTGACTTGCTACTGACTGAATAAGTTCCGTCACAGCGGGTAGATCTTTTGCAGCCGGCCCATAAAAATTCTCCAGCTCTTCGTTACGGGTCATCGGGATACTCCCACTTACTCAACCATGCCAAGAAGTCTTATCAAATTTGCCGAAGTTGTATCGGCCACTGTTTGGGCTGGCATACCTTTCAGTTTACCTATAAATCGAATGGTGTCTAATACAAAAATCGGTTCATTTCGTTTGCCACGATGGGGCTCGGGTGTCAGGTAAGGTGCATCGGTTTCGGCTAGTATCGATGAGATTGGTGATGAAATAATCACCTCTGGAGCATTAATCTCGTTTTTAAATGTGGCGATACCGGAAATAGATATTTGGAATCCTAGATCGATATATCTGCCTGCCAGTTCAGCATTGCCAGAAAAACAATGTATCATTCCAGGCTCTCGTTCAGGTCCAAGATAGCCAGCCGTCCGCCTGCACCAGTGCTCCAGAATTTCAAAGGTCTTCTGGTCGGCTTGTCGGGAATGGATCGCCACTGGGAGTCGATATTCGACGGCTAGGTCTAGCTGGTCAATAAATGCTGATATCTGCTCATCATGCGGGGATAGGTTTCGATAGAAATCGAGACCGATTTCACCGACCATGGAGTACTGTTTTGAATCAAGCGCTCCAAGAAGTTGATTCTTATCTTCATGATAGCTGGAAGCGTCGTGGGGATGTATGCCCGCTCCACAAATTAAATCTATTCCATTATGCCGTGCTATCTGTTTTTTGCTAACGGCGTCCTCTTGATAATCAATGTCAACAATCCGTACCAACCCACTTTGCGCAGAACGCACAAGCATCTGATCTCGATCTTCGTCGAACTCTGTCGAAGATACATGACTGTGTGCATCCGTCACATTGAATAAGGGAGGGAATGGCGCAGAAAGGCGTTGAGGCATCGATTAAGAGCTCGAGTCTCGAGTGGGATCAAATAATTTCTCGATTTCATCCTGATCGAGTTTTTCAAAAAGTGGAGTTGGTTGAGGCAAACTTGTTCCAGAGAAAATCGGTGCTGGTTTCCACCCATGAGCTGCCGCTGTCCCGGATTGGCCTAATAATTGTAGTACTTGATTCGAGGAAAAAGGCAAAACTGGCGTAAGAAGAATGGCTAAGTTGCTAATCACTTGAAGAGCAGTAAACAAAGTCTCTCCGGCATGTGCGATTCCGAGAGTCTCATCTTTTAACGCTGACCATGGAGCGCGGTCCTCCAAGTATCTATTCGTTGCAGTGGCTACTTCCATCGCCTGCTGCAGAGCACTACGAAGCTCGACATTTTCGTATGCCTGCCCACATCTATCAAATGCTTGCTCAGAAAGTTCAATCAGTTGGGAGCTTTCATGAGAGAAATTATCAGATCGTTCTGGGATTTTGCCATTGAAATTACGGTTAGTTATCTGAAGAACTCGATTCACCAAATTTCCCCACCGTGCTACGAGTTCATCATTATTGCGTCTGACAAATTCCTGCCAGGTAAAGTCTGAGTCACTAGTTTCAGGCATTGAGGCGGTTAACGCATATCGAAGCGCATCAGGATTTAGATGCTTCAGAGCATCGGGAGCCCATATTGCCGTGCCACGACTCTTGGAAGCCTTAGTGCCGGACATCATCAGGTACTGGTTGGCAGGCACATTCGTCGGCAAATTTAGACCGCCGTATCCCATTAACATTGCTGGCCAGATGATTGCATGGAATGGGATATTGTCCTTGCCGACGAAGTAGTATGTTTCGGCCTCCGAATTCATCCACCATTTTTTCCAGGACTCTCTGTCATTCTCAAGATTGGCAGGCGACGCAGCCCATTCAATGGAGGCAGAGAGATAACCAATTACAGCTTCGAACCAGACATATATTCGCTTTTCGTCATATCCCTCAATTGGCACTGGGATACCCCAGGTTAAGTCACGGGTTATAGATCGATCAGGCAGCTCGGCTCCAATCATCCCCAAGGACAGGTTGCGGACTTGTGGCTTCCATCCGCTTTTCGTTTGCAGCCATTCGGTGAGCTTTTCTGAGAACGCTGACAACTTAAGGAACCAGTGCATCGATTCTTTCCTAATCGGAGTACTTTCTGAAAGTTTGGATCGTGGCTCGACCAATTCGAGTGCATCGAGGGTGGAGCCACAGTCATCACATTGGTCCCCTCTGGCATTGGGAGAATCACATAACGGGCATGTACCCTCTACATACCTGTCGGGGAGAAATCTTTTGACATCCGGATCAAATAAAAGAGTCTGCTCAGCTTCGTATAGAACACCCTCGTCTTTCAGCCGAAGGAAGAAATCTTGTGTTACGTCTGCATGGTTGCTTGTGTCAGTTGAGGTAAATAGATCGAATTCAATTCCAAGTGAATCGAAGGTTTGTAGGAATGAGTTATGGTATCGCTCGAAGATATCTTTGGGAGTAACCCCCTCTTCCTCTGCCCGAACAGTTACTGGTGTACCGTGTGAGTCTGAGCCAGATACCATCAACACGTGGTTACCTTTCATTCTGTGGTATCTGGAGAAAATATCGGCAGGGAGATAGGCACCTACGAGATGCCCTAAATGCAGGTGGTTGTTTGAATAAGGCCATGCCACCGCTGTGAGTATATATTTCTTTGAATTGTCAGTCACGAAGCCAGCCTATATCTGCTAA
The DNA here is from genome assembly GCA_964606125.1 of uncultured Dehalococcoidaceae bacterium. GTDB lineage: Bacteria > Chloroflexota > Dehalococcoidia > UBA2979 > UBA2979 > UBA2979. Next base: position 6,842 of record CAZSFJ010000011.1, read on the forward strand.
AGAACTCTGGTTCGAGCATAGCTGGAGTAACCTGTTTGAATCTAGTGGATAACCTCCGATTACTAAATTAATTACATATAAGTAAATAAAACCTAAGATTTGTTAGTGCTCGAATTTGAAGTTGTTGCTATGCTGGTTCAAAGGTGGGGCCATCAATGGTTGCTGAAGAATCAGCCGCGACTCAGATAGATTTTACGTCGCCGGACAGTCCTGCACCGAAGAGTTTGGATCGTGCATACGGCTTTGATGACGTGGCAATAGTTCCAGGCGCGGTCACGACGAACCCTGATTTAGTGACTCCTGAGTTCACAATTTCTCAATACACATTTTCCAATCCGATAATTGCGGCGGCTATGGACGGTGTGACGAGTCCTGGCTTCGCGTCTCGTATATCTAAACTAGGAGGCTTTGGGGTTTTGAATCTCGATGGTCTTTGGACTCGTTACGAAGATGCTGAAGGAGTGCTCGAAGAAATAGCAGACGCGAAACTAGAGAACTCGACCGCAGTGATCCAGAGAGCTTATTCGGAACCTATAAAATAGACACTAGTGGGTGCCAGGATC
>CAZSFJ010000011.1:7414-20769 GCA_964606125.1 uncultured Dehalococcoidaceae bacterium
TGGTTCTATATCGGCAGTTGCTGTAGCACCACAGAACGCAAAGAGATTTGCCTTAATAGCGAAAGATGCTGGAGTGAATATCTTCAGTGTGGCAGCAACAGTTACAACGGCAAAACACGTATCTCGTTCACTTGAAGGATTGCAGCTTGATAAATTAGTCAAGCAGATGGGTGATATTCCGATACTCGTTGGCAATACAGTGGACAAACAGGCGACTGTCGAGCTTATGGAAACTGGCATACATGGGGTTTTGGTTGGTGTAGGACCGGGTGCGGCATGTACATCCCGGGAAGTTCTAGGAATAGGGATGCCTCAAGTGTCGGCTACGATCGAAACGTCGCATGCTCGGGACGTTTACTATAAGCATACCGGTAGATACGTACCGATTATCACCGATGGCGGACTGAGAACTGGTGGAGACGTATCGAAGGCTATCTGTGCCGGCGCTGATGCGGTAATGATTGGTTCTCCATTTGCTTCCTGTGAAGGGGCACCCGGCCGGGGTTATCACTGGGGAATGGCAACTCCAAGTACCACCCTTCCACGAGGAGTAAGGGTTCAAGTTAATCAGAATACAACCTTAGACAAGTTGTTGTTTGGACCCACCTCCAAGACCGATGGCACGGAAAATCTAGTCGGGGCGCTGAAAACCTCAATGGGAACTTGTGGTGCTCAAACGATCGAAGAGTTTCATGCAACAAGAATGATAATTGCCCCTAGCATCAAAACAGAGGGCAAGACGTATCAGATATCTCAGACGCGGCCGGCGGGTGTATAGTAAACCGACTTTCGAGCACTCAGATGCCGTAGCTAATTTCAAGTACTCTCCTAGTGTTGGCAAGATCACGGTGGTGACTGATCTTGAGAGCTTGTTCGGTAATTGGCTCTATCCCACTGCGAATAATGTCTTCCACCCAGCTGATCTGACCTGCACCGACCTCCAGAAGCACGCAGCCTAGATCTGGGCTTAGTACGGAGGAAAGTTGTGTGGCAAGCTTACGGAATAAGTCCAGACCATCCTCTCCACCGTCGATTGCTACAAATGGTTCCTGCTCTCTGATCTCTTCAGGGAGGGTATTGGCTTCTTCAGTAGGTATGTACGGAAGATTAGCGACCAGAACCGAAGTTTTATGTTCGAGCGTTGCGGAAATATCAGATAGCAGATCCCCTCTGTTGAGCTCAATATTGTCATGCAGATTGAAGAGTGCTTTATTCTTCCGGGCCCAGCCCAGCGCATCTTCGGAGACATCTATTCCGTACACTCTGAAATTACTAAGATATCTGGCCAAAGTTATAGCGATGGCTCCAGAACCGGTACCCACATCGATGATATTTAAATTTCCTGAAATGTTTTCAATTATGTTGCACCGTTCCAAAGCAATTTCCACCAATGTTTCAGTCTCGGGTCGTGGTATTAGTGCGCCAGGCCCAACAGCGAGGGGTAGACCAAAGAATTCTTTCTTACCGAGAATGTATCCTATAGGTTCGTTTGCCAGACGCCTATCAAACACGAGACTATATTTATCCAAATATTCCGGAGTAATCACACTATCCTTATCAGCGATTACTTCTGTGCGGCTTGTGGCGGATACCTGCGCATACAATAATTCTGCTTGCAGGAGGGCATCGTCGATGTCCCAAGCTAACTGACGTTCGACCAAGGTATTTGCTGATATTCGGAGCAGTTCTCCAATTGTACGAGCTTTCATTTTCGCTAAAATCGCTCAACTACTGCTGAGTTCGTACAGAAGAAGTGTGGCCGCGCTGGAAACGTTTAATGAGTCGACCTTTCCGCTCATTGGAATAGAAACCATCAAGTCGCACTCCTGTTGTTGTATATCACTTAGCCCGGCCCTCTCCGATCCCATGACGACCAAGGTTTTGGCTGACCGGTCTATGTGTCGGTAGTCGGTAGTGGAAGAGCCTGAAGTGCCAACTATTCGCACGGTATGTCGTCGTGCCCATTGCACGAGTTGATCCCACGAGCACCGTATCAGGTCTTGGTAGAACAAAGCCCCGGTACTTGCTTTGATCGCAAGTGGACTATAGGGATCTGCGGTGTTCCCGATCAGAATAACGCCAGCCGCTGAAACGGCTTCACTCGTTCGAATGATACTTCCAATATTTCCCTCGTCAGCCGTGGAATCAAGTGCGATCCACAGCGAATTTTCATTTGCGGTATTTATCGATTCGAGTTCTGACCAGACCTGTCTTATGACAGCCGCGATTCCTTGTGGTCCATCCCTCTTAGATAGACTTCTGAATACTTCTTCGGTAACTTCGAGTACAACTAGTGTTGAATTTTCAAGTAACTGTTTCATGTTCTCACTTTTGAGGAGGTCAAGACAAACAATTAGGTACTCAATGTCGGCACCACTTTCAATTGCAGCTAGTGTGCTGTTTATCCCTTCAACATAAGCTTTACAAAGCTGGTCTCTTTTTTTTCGTAGTCTCAACCCGCGAGCCTCAATAATATGAGGATTCCGTGTCGATGTTATGACTGCTCTAGAATTTGTCACGGTAGTCCAATGTGGTTCAGTTCATGGATCTTTAAGTCTACTATCGTCATTACTTTAGTCCAAAGTCGATATTAAACGGATGCTCGGGGTGGAGTTGCTTGTTATGCTAGTTCAATGATTGAACGAATTACAGAATTGGTCCAGCACTATGAGTCCCTGGAAAAAATGCTCACAGATCCAGAAATACTGGCTGACCATAATCGTATTCGAGAGATTTCTCAGGAACGCTCAAATCTTAGTTCAATAGTCGATAAATATCATCAACTTGAAGAAATTGAGAATGCTCTGAAGGATGCTCGTGGGATGCTAAGAGACGACGATGAAGAAGTTCAAGAATTCGCACGAGTTGAGATAGAAGATCTCGAACCGAAATATAGCCAATTGGAGCACGAACTTAAGGTTTCACTTCTTCCGAAAGACCCTGCCGACGAAAAGGATGTGATTGTTGAGATCCGAGCGGGTGCGGGAGGAGATGAAGCCGGACTATTTGCTCATGATCTTTATCGAATGTATCAGCGTTATGCTGAACGCCAACGATGGCAAGTGGAAGTAATCAATACTTCGGCGAATGATGCAGGGGGATTTCGTGAAATTACTTTCGAACTTAATGGGAGCGGTGCATATAGCAGACTCAAATATGAGTCGGGTGTACATCGTGTACAACGTGTTCCCGAAACTGAAACACAAGGTCGAATACATACATCCACGGCAACAGTGGCTGTTCTTGCTCAAGTTGACGACGTTGATATGGAGATCAACTGGGACGAAGTGAGAATTGACACGTATCGGGCTGGTGGTGCTGGAGGGCAGCACGTCAATAAAACCTCTTCTGCTGTTCGTTTCACCCATGAACCAACGGGTATTGTAGTGACGTGTCAAGATGAACGGTCTCAATTAAAGAATCGCGCCAAGGCAGAGACGGTCTTACGCGCACGACTCTATGAAATTGAGAGAGATAAGATTGTCGCAGAACAGGCCGATGCGAGACGGTCTCAGGTTGGATCAGGTGACCGCTCAGAAAAAATCCGGACGTATAATTACCCACAGGACAGGATTACAGATCACCGTATAAATCTTTCTACCCACGGCTTACCGAAGATTCTTGATGGTGAAATCGACGTGTTGATAGATGCGGTTGCTTCTGAGGAAGAGGCTCGAGCTCTAATGACGGCTGATTCTCCCACGAAATAACCCAGGCTAAAAATCCTGTTCGAAAGCAATCGTGATGCCATCCGCTACTAAATCTTGGAAAGCTTCTGGTGTGATATCTAAATATTCCTGAAGTACGTCGGCGGTGTGTTCACCGAGCAGCGGAGATCTTTGAGGTGCCAGTGCTCCTGACATCCTCAGTGGGTGTCTCATTAATTTTATCGTCCCGTTTACAGGGTGTTGGACCTCTGTTATGAAGTCTCGGGAAGTAAGGTGTTCGTCCGAGAATAGATCGAGAGTGTCAAAAACGTACGAAGCAGGCACTCCACCTTCAGCAAGAATTTTCATCGCGTCTTGTTTAGAATGCTGAATGGCCCATTCCTGAATAATCTCTCGCAGCTCGGTTTCGTTGGCAACTCTTGCTTCAAGAGAATCAAATTTCGGATCAGCTAGCAGTTCTGGTTTTTCGATGGCTGCAAATAATGCATCTTGCTGGGCTAACGTTACAGGAAATATCATGACATAGTCATTGGCACCGTCACCTTTAGTCCGATACAAGCCTCCGCCGGTGCGTCCTCTTTTGGTGCCATATCGCTGAGCCGGATATTTACCCCAGTTATCCAGATCGAGAGTTTTCATGAAAATGGTTACCGCCTCTTGCATTGAGACTTCTATAGTCTGGCCTTGTCCAGTTTTTTGGGCTTCGATGTAAGCAGCTAGAATCCCCAGCGCCATTTGGATACCGGTGCCACTATCTCCTATAGTTGGAGCGACGATTTGCGGGGGTCCGTTAGGATCCCCGGTTACCGAATAGGTGCCCGCGGCTGCTTGAGCAACCCAGTCATAGGCGTTGTAGTCTGCATACGGTCCTGACAGTCCAAATCCCTTGATACGCCCGTAAATTAACTTAGGGTTGATTTCCTGCATGACGTCAGCTGTTATATTGAGCTTTTCCATTACCCCAGGTCCGTAATTCTCAACGAATACATCACAGTTCTTAGCTAGGTCCAGTAGGATTTCACGCCCTCGGCTTTCTTTTAAATTTAGTACGACTGACTTTTTTCCACTGTTGTAGTTCATGAAATATTGCGAGTCGCCAGGCATATTCACACCGGCAGCGCCCCGACCCGGATCTCCAGAGATTGACTCAATTTTGATAATTTCTGCGCCGAGCCATGCGAGATACTGCGTGCAGGAAGTACCTGCTTCGTATTGTGTCATGTCTAGAACGCGGATTCCTGCCAGACTACCCATGCTGCTTCCTTAGGTGTATGTATTGTTTGCCATCGAATCTTAACAGAAGGATGCTCAGTCATTCTCTTTTTCTTGCACACTGAACGTATTATCGGACTTGGGAAGAATACCCATTTCTCGCGCGGTGGAATTGAAGATGCCTACTGTCATAGTAGAAGTCTCCACTTTTGCCCGCTCGCTGTATAATTTTCCACGATTCTGCATTATCGTTGGATTTGTGGGGTCTGAGTTGAAAGCGATATCGGCTAACTTGCAGGCAAGGCGCCATTCTTCTTGTTCTGCCAGTTCTAGAGCCCTTTGCATCAAGGTCTCTGTTCCATTTGGGATCATTTGCACCAGTTCTGCCGCGATGCTAGTTTCACTCGGCGGCTTTAGATTTGCAGGTTGACCATCGTACCAGCCCCCATATAGGCGCCATATGTTTCGTATTATGAATTCAGGCTCATCGTAGACGGGTTGGAGGAAGTGCTTCCCCAAAAGTTTTTCAGGCACCGTGACCTCAGACAATATGATGTCTAAAGGTGCTCCTGAATTCATCAGTCGTATCGTCTGGTCTTCCAATGTTCTGAGGTATTCAGCAGTACTAACTAGGGCATCTGTGACCCTTTGTTTTCCGACTATGGGTGGTCCGTGGCCAGGAAGAATAATTCGTGCATTGAGTTCGTTCATATTTAGTAGAGTGTTGGCCCACTCTCCGCTATAGCGCTGCACCTTTTGTGGATTTCCAGCGTTAGGGGCTGTCCAGACGAATAGATCTCCAGTACAGATTGTTTCAAATTCTGGAACATGCAACCACAAGGCATCATCTGTTTCTCCACGTGCTGGAATAATGTTTACGGTTAATGAGCCTACTTTAATTTCGGTGCGATCACTAATCTCTCTGGTGGGACGTACATAGTCTTTCTCCCACGATCCCACACTAGCTCCTCCTCGAAACTGTCTGCTATTGATTACAGCATTGAATCCTGCGGTCTTAGCATATCTGTCGAATCGCCGATTAATGGCAGGGTGTGCCAGAACTTCAGGGCTATTCCAGCCGTTTTTACTTGCTTCATCTATATAGCGCTCAGCACCGAAGCAATGATCATGATGGCCATGCGTAAAAACTACTGCCTTGACTGGCACATCTGGGAAGATCTCTCGAATCTGATTAAATTTCCATTCCTCGTTATTGGTTGCTCCCGGATCTACCACAAGTAGTTCGGCACCACCATTAATGAGGCTGAGATTTGCAAATGATGATGCAAACCACACGCCGCTGCTAATCTCCTCGAAAGTATTCAGCGCTCTCCAAGGATGTCTGTCGGATGTTGGACCGTCTGTCCACATTTGGTCTGCATATTCAACAAGAGTTGCCATAACTTATATCTTCCTTCCATGTTTATGCATTTCGATTCACCCGCCAGAAACGCGACAAAACTGACTCATTAAAGTTGTAGGCATCATGATAGTAGTTAGTCAGACTTGCGGGTTTCCGAATAGTTTGATTCGTAGATGCTAATGGTATTAGTGCCGGTCCGAGATCGAGTAAGCGTCGTTGAGCCTCTAAATGGAAGTGGGTTCTCTCCCAAGGCAGCAAGCAAGCGTTCGCTTTTGCCAGAATTGCGTTGACCTCAGGTGAGGAAAACGCCCAATAGTTTGAAAATCGAGTATCTCGATCGTCATGTGCAAACACCTTAAGGGCTTGGTTAGCGTTTCGGAATCCCTCGAGATATAGGAGGGCCATTTCATACTCACGGGTATCAAGATCTTCCGTGAAGAGTTCCGGCGATGTGGGTTTGAGCTCTACGTTGAAACCCGAAGATCGCAGCTGCCGTTGGATTAATTCAGCCACTGATGTGTCCAGATCTATATTCTGATGGAGCATGCGTAATGGCTGTCCCTGGTAATTAGCTCCAAGAGCTAGTCTCTTGGCCTCAGACGGGTCAAAGGTAATATTTTCATTTTCCTCGATTTCTTCTCGTGATAGGATGTCAGCCGAATACGGTCCTGCAATAAGCGTCGGTTTTCGCCCGTTTACGTGTCTACTTATCGTGTCGGAATTCACACTTCTTGCTATTGCGATCCGTATTCTCTGGTCACTCATGAGTTTTGTTGGTGAAGCTATGTCATTTAATCGATCGGTGTCGAGTCGTAGTCCAAGGTACCACTGTCCCGTTCCTGCGCGGTGTACCAGAGTGCTGGAATCAGAACGGAATGTTTCTGTGCCGTCAGTGCTGATCATTATTTCCGGCGTAGCTTGATGATTGATGAGGGTCTCCGATGAAGTGTCCGATCCGAAGTGAATTTCCGCTACATTAATGGATCTAGATTCAGCATATCGATCATTTCTTTGAAGATATCGCCTACTACTTGAATCAAAGTTTGGAATAAAAGGACCGGAACCCACCATCTCACTGCTACCGATATAGAGTTGCGGGCTTTTAATTTCGCCCTCTTTGGAAGCTAGATCGTCGAAAAAATTTGCATATATTCCGTTCAATCTCATTACGACGTGTTCTTTCATACTGTCTGTGTGAGTGAACGTGTTCACTTCTGATACAACCCGATTCCACAGGAATATGTTCTCTTGTAGACCTCTCTCAGCATTATCTACTATCGACCGCCCGGTTATTTTATACCCGTCAGCCTCATCGATTGAATGGAACTGGCGGTCTGGCGTGAGTCCAAAATTGAAAGTCAATGGATCGATCCATTCGACCTGGTCTGCTAATGCTGGTGTCAGATTCGAATTCCTAGGATCGATGTTCAGTAGCTTTTCGAAAATAAATGAGCGCTCATAAATTGATAAGTCGGATGTGGAGTCCCCTTTCCTGAAGTTAACCATTTGTAGCAAATCTCGGCCGGGTGAATGGGATGATAGATTCACTTGTTGGAGTCTTATTGAAGTACCTCGAGTAACTGGTTGCGGCATTACATTCGTCGAGGTTGTTTTTTTTGGTGTTGGGAATACTCCATCGCACCCAGTGAAGGCTATTGCTAGTGAGCTGCAGGCGGCTAGGAATCTTCGTCGTGTGAGTCTTTTTGCCATAAGAGAGTCTCTAGTATCCTATAAGGTAGTTTAAGGACCATTTTAACCGCAGGGTTTAGACGAAAGCATGATAAGTGGACAGTATCTCTGGCGAACCTGATCACAGCAGACCAGCTAATCCATGGTTTAGGCTTGTGCCAGCAGGGTTACTCCTATTGCTTTTGCTTGCTGGTTTTGGATACTGTACTAGTCAATTTTTCAGTCCCCCGGATGCGGTAGTCAAGATAGAAGCAACAGAAGTACAGGAGGGTTTGCCTCGTTTCGTGCCCATCCCTGTGTTTGGCGCCGATGGTGACGGTTCGACATATGGTGTTTGGATCGTGGTAACAAGTGATCGGATAGCAGGGTATGTCTCCTACGGTGAAACTGGTTGTCATGTTGAATGGAGCCCAATTGCAGGAGCATTCGTTGATGCTTGCACTGATGTCAGATATGACATCAGTGGCTTATATAAGTCAATAGGCTCAGGCCGTGATTTGCATGCAGTTAATGTTCGATATGATCCATCTGTACTTGGAAGATACGTAATTGACTTAGAGTACATTTACCTTGCACGGTGTGTAGAGCAATCGATCGGAGCTTGCTCAACAGGAGACGATAATGAAAAAGTACGTTTGCCAGCCAGCCAAATTGCTCCGTTGCTTGACTAGATCTACCAGATGCCTAAAGCCATTTTCACTTCATCCGATGCCATGGTCTTTGGGTCCCAGGGAGGAGCCCACACCAAATTAACCTCAACATCTTCCACACCATCCATTTGCATTACCTTGTGAAAAATCATGCCTTGCAGCATGGGACCTACAGGGCATGCAGGAGAAGTGAGTGTCATGTCCACCGTGACCATTCCTTCGTCATCGGCTTCAACTCCATAGACGAGCCCTAATTCAACGATACTCATACGAAGTTCCGGATCTTCTACCCCTTTGAGTTCTTCCATAATTGCTTCTTCACTAAGATTCGCTAATTCTGCCATTAGGTTCCTCCTGCCTTTACTTAATTATTCTGTCGTGACTTCGACACCGTCATTTGTAGATAACGCCTGTTCCAAAGTCTTCCATCCAAGTGACGCACATTTCACACGTGCGGGAAACTTCGACACACCTATGAGCGCGTCGATATCATCGAATCCCACTGCATTTGTGGGTGTGGATGTGGTCATCATGGTCTGGAAAGCACTGATGCCGTCAAGAGCATCGAACACTGAGCGGCCCCGAACAAATTCTGTCATCATGCTTGCTGACGCCTGAGAAATTGCGCAACCTGACCCTGTAAAACCGATTTCTTCCACTTTCTCATTAGTCAGGGTTAGTGTGATCTGGATTTGATCTCCGCATAGAGGATTTGACCCATCAGCAGCGCAATTTGCACCGGGCAAACTGACATTGTTTCGCGGTTGCTTGTAGTGATCGAGGATGAGCTCGCGGTAGAGATCATCGAGCAAGTCATTTGACATTGTCACTCCAAACTGCAGGCGGTTCTATCCGAAATATTTAATTACCTGTTTCAAGGTGTCCGTCAGATGTTCTATCTCCGCTTGTGTATTATATAGATAGAAAGATGCTCTTGCGGTAGCCGGAACATTCAAGGCTGACATTACGGGTTGCGCACAATGGTGGCCGGCTCGAATAGCGATTCCCTCTGAGTCGAGGAACTGACCTATGTCATGTGGATGGATTCCCTCTATCGCGAAAGAGATTACGCCCCCTCTTTTTTCTACATCACTGGGTCCAAAGATAGTTATTTCCTCAATCGAACTCAATCTGTCCAACGCGAATCCAGTCAGCTCTCTTTCATGGTTTCGGATGGAGGCCATCCCAATATTGGTTAGGTAATTGCACGCAGCCCCGAATGCAATCGCACCTTCGATATTTGGTGTACCAGCCTCAAATTTTGCGGGGATCTCGGCCCACGTCGATTGAGACATACTGACGGTCGAGATCATGTCACCTCCACTCATGAAAGGATGCATGGTATCTAAAATTTCAGTTTTGGCCCAAAGAATACCGATTCCAGTTGGTCCGAGCATCTTATGTGCCGAACAGGCAAAGAAATCGGCGCCGAGAGCAGCCACATCAGTTTGCATATGAGGAGCTGATTGGGCCCCGTCAACTAGAACTAATGCGTCATGCTTCTTGGCCATCTCGATGATGTCGGCTAGGGGAGTTATGTTACCCAAAGAATTTGCCATAGCGGTAATGGCGACGAGCTTTGTTCGGGGTCCAATGATTTCAGCAGCCGCATCAACATCCAATGAACCATCCGGCAACATTGGAATGAATTTCAGCGTCACGTTAAGTTCATCTCGGATGATTTGCCAAGGGACTATATTCGAATGGTGCTCGATCTCACTTATAACGATCTCGTCACCTTCCTGTAAATTGGATTTACCCCACGCTGATGCGACGAGATTTATAGACTCGGTTGTATTTCTGGTAAAGACACATTCGCTTGCGGTGGGTGCACCCAGGAATTCTGCAATAGTATTTCTTGCACCTTCATATAGATCTGTGGATTCCACGGAAAGAGTATGTACACCTCGATGGATGTTTGCGTTGTGATCTCGGTAAAATCTTGTGATTTCAGCAATAAGTTGATCAGGGGTCTGACTGGTCGCTGCATTATCCAAATAGACAAGGGGTTTGTCGTTACCCACCGTGCGTTTCAAGACGGGAAAATCACGCCGGATCTGTTCGACGTTTAGCTCGGCGCGCTGTTCCCTATCTGTCATTTTAAAATAACCTTCTTAAGCACTTGCTTGGTGGTCTATTGCCATATAACCATTGTCTTGTAGTGAAACGGAATAGGCCGATATAGACCTAACAGCAGGTAGGCTTTTTGCCGCTCCAGATACGCAATCAAACGCGGCCCCGTTGCTCGGGCAAATCACCCGATTGTTTTGGAGATATCCCTCTCCTAGAGTGCCGTTGTCATGTGAGCAAAGATTCTCTACGGCACCCCAAGTGTCGTCCGGTAGATGGGATACCACTATTGAAATCATTTCATTGGTATAGATTTTAATTGTTCCAATGGGCACTTCAGCAGGCGGAAAGATGAAAAGGGGTCCTGGGCTTTCTGGATTCATAATTGCCGCTCTAGTCCAAGATGGAGTTCTCAAGTTTACTATCGATGTCCTCTCGAATACTGTCGCTCAGCGCACTGTCTTTAAGTGTATCAATTATGGGCGCCATGAACCCTGCCACCAACATTTTGAGTGCAGATCGTTTATCCAGGCCGCGAGACATTAAGTAAAAAAGCCCATCATCATCAACCGGTCCGACTGTGGCTCCATGTCCGCATCGGCTGACATCATTTGTCAGTATTTCTAGTACTGGATCTGAATCAGCTTTGGCATTCGAAGCTAACAGCATATTCCTGTTTTCTTGGTTCGCTGATGATCCGCCAGCACTTTCCAGTACCCGTGTGATCCCGTAATACACAGCCCTTGATTGACCTGCTAGGGCTGTTTTTATTCCGACGTCTGAAGTCGATTGTCGACCCGAATGCTCTTGCACAGTCATGAAGTCAAAGTGCTGGGTTCCGTCACCAACAGCAACACCTTTGACATCCGAGTGCGCTCGTTCTCCCAATAGACTCACGTCATATCGGTGTTTCACAACAGAACCACCAAGAGCGATCGTTGCTATGCTCAAATCCGAACCTTCAGCAAGTTCAGCTCTGACAGTGGTGAATTCTTTCAGGTTTATTCCCCATTTGTTGATGATATTCAGTTCAAGTTTTGCGTGAGTTCCTAAAAATATTTCAATGGCTCCTAAAACAACCAAAGGCGCATTATCTGAATTCAGCTGAATCAGGACGCTCAGTGACGCATTCTTTTCAACCTCGATCAATATTCTGGGATGGAGAGAAGCAGTTTCTCCCGCAAGATTGATGTCGATTGTGACTTCGGCACTATCTCGGTCCGCTGATGAAATATAAATTCCTTGCTTCCACGATAACGAATTCGATGCTAGTAGAAGGTCCTCGTCTGGCGGGATTAATGTCCCAAGATGTCTAGTCACCCAGGAGCCTTTTCCCGGATCCGCTAACCCTTCTAATAGAGAGCATGCAGTAGTCTTTTCAGAATTTGTTTTGACTGTTGTAGTAACGGACTCATCCACCAAACTCGTGAGTTCCTCTAGTTTGAGTTCGCTGATATCCGTATATTTCCAGGGGCGTTCATGCCGAGTGGGCATCTCAAGGCGAGCGACTTCTGCTTCAGCCTTAGCCTTGTATTCTTCAAGCCAACTTTCGGGTGTTTTACTGTTGGCGGTAGTCATTAACCAACAGAACCTTCCATTTGCAATTCGATCAGGCGATTAAGCTCGATGGCATATTCCATCGGTAACTCTTTAACTATAGGTTCAACGAACCCATTGACCACCATTTTTGCAGCTGATTCCTCGTCGATTCCTCTTGCCATGAGATAAAACAGTTGATCCTCTCCAAGTCGCGATACGGATGCTTCATGCCCGATATTCACCTTTTCCTCGTCAACCTCCATCGTCGGATAAGTATCTGAACGAGACAGGGGATCTAGTAGCAATGCATCACAACGCACGGTCGATGAGGAATCTTCAGCTCCCTCGTAGACTTTCAACAAGCCACGATATGAGCTTCTTCCCGAGCCTCGCGACACACTCTTTGACACGATTGCCGAGGTGGTATCGGGCGCAACGTGGACTACTTTACCTCCTGCATCTTGATGCTGACCATCGCCGGCGAATGCTAGAGATAGTATTTCTCCATGTGCCCCGGGTTCCATTAAGAACACAGATGGGTACTTCATCGTTAGTTTTGAACCGATATTTCCATCCACCCATTCCATAACTGCATTTTCATAGGCGTATGCTCTTTTTGTTACTAAGTTGTAAACATTATTCGACCAGTTCTGAATAGTTGTATATCTAACCCGAGCATTTTTCTTAACTACTATCTCGACGACGGCGGAGTGAAGAGACGATGACGAATAGGTTGGTGCAGTGCAACCTTCAACATAATGCACGTATGAACCTTCGTCAGCGATTATAAGAGTTCGTTCAAATTGCCCCATATTTTCTGTGTTTATTCGGAAATATGCCTGCAGTGGCACTTCCACGTGTACCCCTGGCGGGACGTAGATAAAAGAACCACCTGACCACACAGCTGTGTTTAAGGCTGAATATTTGTTATCACCAGCTGGAATCACTGTTGCGAAATGTTCGCGTACCAATTCCTCGTGCTCCCTCAACCCCTGGTCCATTCCGAGGAATTGCACTCCCTGTGCTTCCAGATCCTCCCGGATATTGTGATACACAACCTCACTATCATACTGAGCCCCTGCTCCAGCAAGGAATTGTCGCTCTGCCTCAGGTATGCCTAGTTTGTCGAAGGTGTTGCGGATGTCATTGGGAACGTCACCCCAG
>CAZSFJ010000012.1:0-20110 GCA_964606125.1 uncultured Dehalococcoidaceae bacterium
GATTCGACGTTTTCATCCTCAGCTACTGGGGTGGATTCGACGTTTTCATATTGGATTGCGGGAGTTGGCTCTGTCTTCTCATCTTTGTCTTTTGTCGACCTATCAGCAGGCTTGGTTTGTTGTTTTGATCGCACTGAATTTAAGTGAGGTTTGTTCTGCGTGGAATCTTTTTTTGTTACTGGCCTTGAAGGAGAAGGGAAGTTGTCATTTGAACTAGTCCATCCTCCCAGTGTTCTCGGGCCACTCTCAATCACTCTTTCCGTTGGCCTCATCCTTCTCGGGCGATGTCGTACTTCAGGTAATAATGTTGAATCACCACCTTCCTCACTCGGGCGGAACGCTAAGTCTTCTGGGAGCGGTGATTCAAATGAACGGTCGCGTCGCTTTCGTGAGTAGTGATCATATTCGACGACACGTCTCTGTCCGGTACCGGACGCAGCTCGTGGAGTTTGTCGGGGAGCTCTTTTGTCCTTAGAAGGACTCGCAGGTTTTGACGTCTTATTTTTTTTCTCAGCAATAGTTCCTGAGTTTCTGTTTGTCATTGTATTTCTTTTATCTTTCTGATCTGTTGTATTCACAGATTTATTCTGGCGAAAATTCCTTCGCCTTCGGGGATTATTGCCCGTTTGATTTTGGCCTGACTTAGACGGCCTGTCTCGTTTCTGTTTTTCCACAGAACTAGTTTGTGTATCCCTTGAATCGGACGCAGTTTCGTTTGCAGATGCCGTCCCTAAGCGGGATTTGATCCATCTAATACCACGGTTCACCGGTTATTGCTCCCGGTTTGTATGACATTCATTTATTATCCTGATTGTTTTCGATTCGTCAGAACTATCTTGTGCTGACGGGGAGTCACTAAGTAAATCATAGACACTAAGTTGCTAGAGGTCGAGTCTTTTCTAAATCACAGACCCGGGATTTGGACCCGGTAAATTGACGATAGTCCCCGTAACAGTGCGTTGACTACACAACCAAACAATTGCTTCAGCAACATCAACTTGGTTAGGACGTTCCATATTTCGGTCAGGAAAGATGCCGTCACGGAGAGCCGGGAGTACGTCTTCATTTGATATCCGGTGAACTGGACCAGGAGCCACCGTGTTGATTGCTATGCCATATTTTGCGTATGTTTTAGCAAATTGCCTCATGAGCCAGTCCCTATTTGTTTTACCGAGCGCGTAGTCATAGGGTCCTTCGTCTGGCGATATATTCCATTCATTAGCTCCATATCCACTTATGGCTACGATGTTTCCAAGACGGTTTATTTCCATTGTGGGCAGTAATTTTCTGCATATAAATAGCATGGACGAAGTTTCGGCCACTATATTTTGTTCCCACTTATCAGAATCGACTTGATCAAGCGGGGTAGGGTTCCAGCTTCCCCCAGGGCCTATCACTACGATGTCCGGAACACCTATGGAGTTGGCTGCAGAATCCAACATCATATCTATTTCTTTTTCATCCGTGATATCAGCTTGAATTGCTACGGCTGTATTTCCTAATTCTCTTAACTGTGCCGCAACGTTTTCTGCTTCTGCAATCGAACGTCGTGTATTTACAATAACACTGGCACCAGCGAGGCCTAGGGCATATGCTGTGGCACGTCCGATACCACGCCCTGCCGCCCCTGTTACCAGTGCTACACGCCCCCTAAGTTTGTCTTCAGCATTCATTTTCATATTTCCAAAATCTTTTCGCTTGAATACCATTATCCTGAAAGTACGTATGAATTCAAGTAGCGATTGTCATAATTGTCTAGCACAGACTCTTGAACAATTGGACGACAGCCATCTGCAGTTGGTTTCCGCGTTAGGGGATCTCTCCAGAGATGATCTCGAAATAGTAATCCCTCATCAAATGTCTGAGCGTGGGCCTGGAACAGAGCGCAGTGCACTGCTGGGTGAGGTATGGAACGTTGGAGCAATTATTGATGCATTCAGACTGCAGTTAAGAGATCCAAGTAAGGCGATCATTTCGGATAACTTGTTGGTCCCAAATAGACCGCGATATATGAACACGCTTGGCCTGTCCATCACCTGGATCCAACAAACGAAAGTAGCTTTAGATGTTCAGTTGAAGGCTCTTAGTGAGGATCAGTTGGGTCGTACATATGTGGTTGCAGGAGGTATCGGTCTAAGCCTCAAGCAGTCACTAATTGCTTTAGCCGATATACACGTCCAATGCAAAGATCGTGTTACAGAATTCGATACAATAGTAAAAGATATTTGTTGAAGTAGTTGCCACGTTGCCGGAGGTAGAATTGCAAGAAAGTGATGCCAGTTGGAGTGGTGAGATATCCAAGTATAGAGAGGATATCTATTTTGATGCCGAGCTTCGTGGTCACAATCTGAAATTTCAGAGCACATTGGGGCTTTTTTCTCCGAAATCGATTGATGAAGGGACTCGACTTCTTCTGGAAAATATTGAGCTTGATAGTGATGCTGATTGCTTAGATCTTGGTTGCGGGTATGGACCAATCGGCATGACACTAGCGTCCTTGGCGCCTGCAGGTGAAACCATGCTGGTTGATAAAGATTACGTAGCCATTGAATATTCCAATCAGAATATACGAAGTAATCAAATATCTAATGCCACCACACTATTGTCTAATGGCCTCAGTAAACTCTCGAGCGATCGAACCTTCGATATTATTGCGATGAATCTTCCGGCAAAAATCGGAAATGAATTAACTATGGTTCTTTTTGCAGATTGTTTTCTGCATTTACGACCGGGTGGGAGACTATATGTAGTGGGTTTGGCCGGTATGCGAGGCTTCGTCAAGAGATCACTTAACGGGATATTTGGCTCTTCTGACAAACTTAAGCAAGGAAAACAGCATGCGGTACACGTGGCAGTTCGTGAATGACGGAGTAAATCAACCTACACTACACCTATGTCAAAGAATAATAAAATAGCCCCACTAGTCCCTGACGGCCCGATATATCCCGAGCTGAAAGGCAGACGAGCACTAGTTCTGGGTGGTTCCAGAGGTATAGGGAGAGCTATTTCTGAGCGACTCGCAACTGAAGGTATGCATTTAGCTATCAACTATTCGCGGTCTGCCGATATTGCAGAGGAAGCCGCTGCTGCGTGCCGCGAACGGGGTGTTGATGTTCAGTTAATTCAGGGAGATATTGGCGTTGAGTCGGAACTGAAGACAGTGATGGAATCGTGTATCAGTGAGGGTCCTCTGGATGTATTAGTCAATAACGCTGCCCGCGGACTTGAAAGACCCCGTTCAGCTTCTGAACAGCGTACACAACATTTGCACAAGACAATGGATGTAAATTTATTTGGTCCATGGTTTGCTAGTCAAATGGCAATTCCACATATGCAGGCGCGTGGTTCTGGTGCCATTATCAATTTACTTTCACCCGGTGCCTGGAAATATATGGCAGGATATAGTGCTGTCGCCACGAGTAAAGCTGCACTCGAGTCGCTCACTCGTTATCTAGGTGTTGAGCTTGCTGAACATGGAATCCGCGTCGCCGGAGTCTCATCAGGTTGGGTTGAAGGTTCTGATGGAGAGCGCGCTATTAGAGACGAGATAAGTGAAAGAGTGCGGCCACACGTGCCTTCCGGTCGAAACATCGCTCCAGAAGACGTAGCTGCTGTAGTGGCGTGGTTAGCGAGTGATCAGACGCCGATGTTTGCTGGGCAAGTCCTTCAATTAGACGGTGGTTTTGACGCCTCATCCTGGAGGGTGATTCTAGAGGATTAACTTGGTCTGGCCGTCGAGAAGTTATTGCACCTGAATGAAGTCTAAGGAGAAGTTTGTAGTGACCAGCGATATAACTGAATGGTTTGTTATTGGTTTGGACGATACGTCTGACAATACTGACGAAGAAAGTCAAACGACCCAAGATTTACTAATGACGATGAGTACACAGTTATCAGAGGATGGGTGGGGATTAGTTGAGGGATTGACCGTGCACCCTCTGTTTGCGTCCAACAAAATTCAGTCAGGTTCCTCAAACAACTGCTATGCAGTCAAATTGTGGACGACCAGATCTGCGTTGGACCTTGAGGACGAGCTGGTTGCACAGATCAGATCTACTGCTTCTTCTAATTCAGATCCAGGATTAACTATGCTTAGTCGCCACTCAGATATGCCTCATATATTGGCATTCGGGCGAAGAACACAGACGGAACTGATGAGATCTGATTGGGCACAAACCTTTTCTACTGAGGCAAATGTGACGATGCGCAGTCTTGGGGTAAAAAGAAATGGCTGTATTGGAGCTCTTGCGGCCTGTGGGTTACGGGCCGGAGGTGATGAACTTGCCAGATTCCGAACGATTCCTGGCTTGGATAACATGCGTGGTCATCACCGCGCCGGCGACATCCGTGATAAGACGCAATTACAGCATCTTCTCAATGCTGATGATGAGGAGATAGATATGGATGACACCATTGATCTCGGAGACGGATTGCCAGTACTCAAGCCCCATTTGGAGTCTCATGAACCAGTTATTCGCTTGCACCAAGACCCATCCAATAGACGCCTTTGGATACCAGATCCCGTATTTTTCAGATGATCGGACTAGC
Source organism: uncultured Dehalococcoidaceae bacterium (assembly GCA_964606125.1). Taxonomy (GTDB): domain Bacteria; phylum Chloroflexota; class Dehalococcoidia; order UBA2979; family UBA2979; genus UBA2979. The sequence goes on from CAZSFJ010000012.1 coordinate 4,549, forward strand.
TACCTCGGGCGGAGTTATCCAGTATTTCACTGATGACACCTGTCTTGATTAAGTCGTCGATTTCTGACGCAGTGTAACCAAGCTCTTTCATAATTTCTTGCGTATGTTCTCCGAATCCAGGAGATTTAGTATCTGCCTTATATGAGTCTTTCCCGAATGAAACCGGAGCTTCTGGCATTGTCATGGGGCCGACAAGTGGATGATCAGCAGAATATACGAAACCATTATCGTTGGCCTGCTCACCTTGCATAGCCTCTTCTAAATATTCCACGATGGCATAAGGTATTCCACTGGCCTTGAGCCGTGGTACTAATTCTGAACTAGCGAGTTTAGCTATTTCTACTTTAATTTTGGCTCTTAATTTTGCAAAATACTCAGTGGGGTCATCGGGCGTGACCCAGGTTGGGTCGGAAATAAGTGGATCGTCTAACCCTAGCATCGGTAATAGCTTTGTCATTCCGGCGCGACCGGAGCCGATCGCAAGCCAACGGTCGTCGGCTGTTAAATATAGACCGGCTATTGCTGTTCCTCCACCCAATTTCCGTCGGCGGTTGGCACCTTCCCGTGCCGATGGTTTCTCGCTGTCTACCCAGTCAACAAATTCATGTTTCCAGCTATCAACAGCATCAAAAATGTTGGCGGTGCCATGCTGTAATGCCAATCCTGCTTGATAGAGTGTGGTTGATACATCTTGCCCTTTGCCGGTCACTTCTCTGCTGTACAGTGCGGACGAGATGCCAAAAGCCAAAAGAGTACCCGCCATGTAGTCCGTTAGAAAGGCATCTACATATCTTGGTTCTTCCCCATCAAAAGCGCCAGCTGATAGTAGAAGTCCTGAGGCAGCTTGCGCCTGAAAATCGGCCCCTGCCAGACCACCGTAGGGACCATTTTTCCCGAAAGCGCTGATCTCGCCAACAATTATTCGGGGATTAGTTCTAGAGAGGGTGTCGTAGTCAAGTTTGTACCTCTGTAGGGAACCGGGACGCATGTTGGATATCAATATGTCGCAGTCACTAGTTATTTTCTGAATAATTTCTAATCCCTTTGGATCACCAAGGTTGACTGGAAACCCTCGTTTGCCCCTTGCTTTGATGATGTATTGCCTTCCTTCTCCGGGAAAGATTGGCTGATTGAACCGAGTCGCATCACCGTCAGTCGGTTCGATCTTGATAACGTCAGCTCCACCATGGGCAAATAGTTCAGCGGCATAAGGTCCGGCTACGAATCTACCGAATTCAATTATCTTGAGTCCATTAAATAACGGGTTTTTATGCTCTGACATGGGGAACCTTTCTAAAATCCACCACCATTTACATACAATCGTTGACCGGTTACATAAGACCCATCCTGAGAACAGAAGAACGTAATAGCGTCCGCAATATCTTCGGGCTGACAAACTCTGCTAAATGGTGAGCTCTCATCAAGTTCGCGTATATCTTCCACGCCCCGTGTGGCCCTCACCAGTCGTTTACCCATATCGGTCTCCACTAGGCCAGGAGCTACAATATTCACCCTAATGCCATGTGGACGTTCTTCCTTTGCCAATGTAAACGCTATCGCTTCCTGAGCAGATTTGGCCATGTTATACGGTGCCCCTCGGCCCGACAGACTTGCAGTGGCCCCGGATGAGATCATTATGACATCTCCCCTAGCGGTTCCCCTCATCTGAGGAACCAATAGATGGCATAAATTATGAGTCCCGAATACATGCACGCCGATAACTTTACGGATTTCGTTCGGATCAGTGTCAGTCACCGATGAGCCTCTACTAGCTATTCCGGCGTTATTCACCAATATGGAGATTTCGCCCAAGTCACTTATAGCAGCCGAAGTCATGGATTCACACTCACTGAAGTTATCGACATTACCCTGATAAGCTTTGGCGATTTGTCCAAGTTTCTCAATCTCTTTCACAGTGTCCTGAGCGGCCTCCGCGTCGCGGGAATAATTGATAGCAACATCTGCACCCGCTGCCGCTAGCCCTATAGCAATGGCCCGGCCAATTCCTCTGCTGCCGCCTGAGACAAATGCAGCTCTTCCGTCTAATGTATTAGTCATAGCGATCAACCTCCTGCAACTGTAATTCGTTGATTGGTGATATACGAAGCTCTTGCCGAACAAAGGAACGCAACAGCACCAGCGATGTCGTCAGGGCTCCCGAGCCGACCGAACGGAGACTCATCTGCGAGTTCAGCGATACTGTCTGTCACACGTCCTTGAAACTTGACCATCATGTCAGCCATATCCGTTTCTATGAGTCCCGGCGCGACTATATTCACGTGAATATTATTGCCTCGTTCTTCCTTAGCAAGGCTGAATGCCAGGGCTTCCATCGCAGCTTTGGCTGCGGCATAAGTTCCGCCGGTAGGGCCGAAACTTTGAGCGGCAATCGACGAAATCATAACGATGTCACCTCGGTCTGCTTCACGCATTTGAGGCACGAGTACACGACAGAGATCATGTGAAGCAAAAGCGTGCGATGCCATCAGTCGTTCAAAATCTTCCGGGGTTGCCTCAGCAACATGGGGTCTTCCCACCGCTGTTGCGCCGATACCCGCGTTATTTACCAGAATATCAATTGAACCGAGAGCTTCAATAGACTCGTTGGCTAGGCGTTCGGCCTCGTTTTGAACAGATACATCCGCCTGAATTATTACCGCCTGTCTACCCAGTCCACGTACCTCCGCCGCAATTTCATTCGCCGCAGACTCGTTACTGTTGTAATTTATGACCACGTCAGCACCGTCACTCGCGAGGCGGCGTACGATGGCTCGGCCTATCCCTCGACTGCCTCCTGTGACAAGAGCTTTTCTCCCGTTAAACTCACTCATATTTCACCTCTGGCTATAAACTTTCATAAGAGAGTTTAGTGTAGAGCGCGCAGGCACTAGTGCGGGAGGAGCGAAGGTTGACATGCGGTTATTACTTTTAGCTTCTGGAGTACTTGTCCTGTTTCTTTTCTATCTATCTCTATATAAACCAAGTCGCCTGAAGGGTGTTGTGCGGTACGTCCGAATCGTGGGGTTTGCTTGGGTTGCCGCAATAATTATCGGGTCGATTATTCGACTGTTTTGGCCAGAGCTGTACGGAGTGATGCCTGAATGAGTGCGCTGCCCAGTTCAGTGCTTGTATGCCCTCAGGAATTCAAAGGTTCATTGTCAGCCTATGAGGCGTGTCACGCTATTTCTCAAGCAGTCAGAAGATTACTCCCCATGACCACAGTTATAGAGCAGCCGATGGCTGACGGAGGGCCTGGTACTGTAAATATTATTAGTCAGTCACTGCAGGGGAAAGTAATCCAGAAGGAGGTGACAGGACCTTTCGGCTCGCCTCGTTTAGCGACGTATTCAATCATAGAAAAAGACGATTCCACCTCCATTGCCGTGATCGAACAGGCTTCAGCCACAGCACTCGCCGATGAAATGCCTAATAACTTGGATCCAACGGTCGCCACATCATATGGTGTTGGAGAATTGATATCGGATGCTCTTGAACAGGGGATAAAGGAAATTATTTTGGGCGTCGGAGGTACCTGCACGAATGACGGCGGTGCGGGTGCCGCACAGGCATTAGGTCTGATTCTCCTAGATCCGGCTGGGGTTGAACTCCCTAGTCATCCATTACATTTAGTGAGACTCGATCAAATCATTCCTGTTAGTGATGCCCGCGTGCGATCGGCTCGACTTCGGATAGCTGTTGATGTACTTAATCAGCTTCTAGGCCCGACAGGGGCTACCAGTATTTTTGGTCCCCAAAAAGGTCTCAAGGACTGGCAGGCACCTGCGCTTGAAGATTCCCTCACCGTATTTGCTGATCGTATTCATAAAACGTTTGATATTGACGTGGTGAATATCGACGGGACCGGCGCTGGTGGCGGGCTTCCATGTGGTTTGATTGCCTCAATTCCTAATACGACTATTCAGTCGGGAGCTGAACTCGTTGCTGATATAGTGGGCCTTTCACAACAAATAGCTGATGCAGATTTGGTAATTACTGGAGAAGGTTCTTTGGATGCACAAACGAGTTTTGGTAAGGCGGTCTCTCACGTTTTGTTTACGGCAAACGATGCGAATACTCCGTGCTTAGGTGTAGCAGGAATTGTCGAAGAGAGGCCAACGAGCATGTCTGACGCCGAAGGGCTTGTAGCAACCTATTCGAATTCTCTCGAGCGTGAAGCGGCCATGTCAGACGCCAGCTCACGCACCACTAAAGCAACTGAGACTCTTCTCAAAAGGTATTTAGGGCTGTGATCTAGTTATAGTTCAAGTTCCCGTCGATCAGTGCCTTTGAAATAATTACCCGCTGGATTTCGCTAGTACCTTCGACAATCATAAGTTGCCGGGCGTCTCGGTAATGCCGCTCGAGGGGATGGTCTTCCATATATCCTTGCCCACCGAGTATCTGAATCGCCTCACTGGCCACTCTGTTTGCCATTTCAGTGGCATAGGCCTTGGCCACACTTAACATGTGGCCATCGCTTGGTCCGAATTTCCCTGCGTCAACTAATTCACATCCTTGATACACCAGTAGTCGCGCTGCCTCAATGTCGATTGCCATATCTGCTAGCTTCATTTGAATCGCTTGCAGATCGGTCAGTGGGTTACCAAACGCTCGTCTTTGACGCGCATAGTCGAGGGCATACATCAGAGCTCCCTCACCGAGCCCAACTCCTCGTGCTCCCACCACTGGTCTTAGAGAATTGAGAGTCGCAAGAGGGCCTTTCATGCCCATTCCTTCTGTTTCTCCCACGAGACGCTCACGAGGAACTCTTACGTCATCGAAAGTGAGGACTCCTGTAGGAAGTCCCCGAACACCCATCTTCCTGTCTATTGAAGTGACCTCGAAACCCGGCATAGAGGTATCTACGACAAAAGCATTCAGCGAGCGAGGATCGGGATAATCAGTTTTTGCAAAGACTACGACTTGGTCCGCCACTGGTCCGCCGGAGATATAAATTTTCTGCCCGCTGATGACGAAGTCATCCCCGTCACGAACTGCTCTGGCCTGCAGGTTTGCAACATCGGACCCTGCGTCAGGTTCAGTTAGACAAAAGGCTCCCTTTATTTGTCCCGTTGCAATTGGACCTATATATTCTTTTTGTTGTCGTTCTGTACCAAAAAATTTTATGGTGTGGGTCGACAGAGACGACAATAGCAGCATCAGACCTGCACTACAGTCATACTTCGCAACTTCTTCTACAGCTATTGCGAGAGCCAACGTCCCCGCATCCGATCCGCCGACCATTTCAGGTAGAGTGATACCAAGTAATTCTGAATCACGAAAGGCTTGGAAGTAGTCTTCAGGATACTCAGCAGTGCGATCAACTTCAGCAGCTCGAGGAGCGATCACGTCTTTAGCAATTTGTGCTGCGGTGTGTTTTATGAGGGTATGTGCCTCGCTGAGTTGAAAATCCATTAATTCACCCTGACCTTAAATTCATTTTTACCAAAACTTTACTATTTCTCAGCCGTGCCTCTAGAGTATGCCATTCGCAGAACGACGTACCCAAATAGTCCTGATAATAGCGAGGCGACTATAATTCCTATTTTCCCTTGATCGAGAATTAGCTGTGCATCAGGGAACGATAGATCAGCTATTAATAGCGATACTGTGAATCCGATTCCACCAAGAAGGCCAACTCCGACAACTCCGATGTAATTCACCCCGGTTGGGAGAGCAGCACCAAATCTTACTGCTATCCAGGTGAATATCAATATTCCAACGGGTTTTCCAACGAGAAGGCCAAGGCCTACGCCCAATGTGATAGGGGAAACAAGGGCATCACCTAGAATTTCACCGCTTAGAGCCACACCAGAATTTGCAAAAGCGAAAATAGGGACGATCGCAAAAGCAACTACGGGTTGAAGAGCATGTTCGAGTCGATCGAGTGGTGACAATGCTTTTCGGACATGGTCGCCTAAGTGGACGAGTGCACCGACTTCACCACTGTGCGCACTGTCCTCTTTTTCGTCAGTAGTAACTAAATGAGCAGACTCCTTATATTCATCAATTGCTTCTTCAGCACTTTGTTCAAAGCCATCTCTGGAGTACCAAGACTGCCAAGGCGTGAGCAATGCAAATGCCACTCCGATGACCGTCGGATGTATTCCTGCGTCGTGGGTCGCAATCCACCCAACAATTCCTAACGCTATATACAAAGGGATATACCAGATTCCGAAACGCTGAGCGACGTATGCGATCAACAAAGTGGCTCCGGCAACGATGAGTGGCACGAAGTGGAGTTCTTCAGTGTAGAAAATCGCGATGATTAAAATACCTCCAATGTCGTCGACCACAGCCAACGCAAGCAACATGATGCGCAAGCCAAATGGAATGCGGGACCCTAGAAGGGTGAGGACGCCAAGTGCGAAGGCTATATCCGTGGCGACAGGTATTCCCCAACCGCTACTACCTTCACCACTTGTATTGAATAAAAAATAAAGCAATGATGGAATGACCATGCCACCGATCGCAGCGACGATTGGTACCATTACGGCCCTGGGATTCGCAAGTTCTCCAGCTACGATTTCTCTTTTGATTTCTAACCCTACGAGGAAGAAAAAAATGACCATTAGAATGTCATTTACCCAAAAGTGCACCGTTTCATCAAGTTCCCAGAATCCGATATCTATCTGGATATGGCTGTGCAACAGGTCAAAGTACTGTTGCGACCATGCCGAGTTTGCCCAAAGTATGGCAAATACAGCAGCTAGAAAAAGGACAATAGCACTGGACGTTTCTGTTCGAATGAATCTTGTTAATGGGCCAGCGAATGATTTGAGATTTTCCTGACGCTGTGCGATCAAAGGATTTCGAGCATGATGCCAGCTCAAGGCATCTAATGGTATGTCTTTATCAGGAGACTCGCGGTCGCTACTCATTGATTTCACTCCGGTATGTTTTATTCGCCATAATTAGATTAGTGTCATAGTTGCGAGTGTTCCACGGGTGCTGCAGAAAATTAGAGAGTTCAGGGTTAAAATAGTGTCTTAAGGATGCCCTCGTAGCTCAGGGGACAGAGCAGCGGACTTCTACTCCGCGGGTCGGGAGTTCGAATCTCTCCGAGGGTACCAGCATCTTTCAACGGCGATTAGTTTTTGGAGTTTTCTCCTGCTAATCCTTCAGTTTCCATCACCTTAGCCGCGCTTCCGTGTTCCGATATATTGCTTGACCTTGCATCTGTCGCTCTCAACCATGTTTCTCTATTGTTAATCACGAAATCGAGCGAGTCCTTATAGTCATCTAGCATGGAATTGATTTCAGGGATCACATATCTTGCTACTAAATCCCAGCTTTTTTTCGTATTTTCTCTATTTGCCCAGTCATGAGCAAATCCGATCACAGCTCCAAATCCACCAGTGACCTCAACCATTTCGTGTATCTTGTTGATTAAGTCATTTGGGGTCCCGATGACTGCTGTACTATCATCTGAGAAGGCTGCGGCATCAACTGCCTCATCAGGCGTTCTGAAAGTCTTCCCATCTACAGGGTTAAGAGCTCCAGTCGTATATTCATTGATATGTCTGAAAAGTCCATCTTTGGCTTCAGCTCTAGCTTGATCTCTAGTTTCAGCAACATGCCAGTTCATTAGAACTCGCCAGTTATTTCTTGAGACGTTATTTCCGTGTTTTGCTGCAGATTCTTCTGCAAATGCCCATTGGTTTGCAAGTGATGTGAGTCCCTGAGATGCCATTGCGCCAATAGATATGACTCCTGTTTGGTATTTTCCTGACAAAGTCATCCCTGACGGAGTAATCGTCGAGGCTACAACGAATTCCATATTTTCTTGTAATGGTCTTAGCTGTAATTTAGCGTCTTTCAAAGTGAACCATTCAGACTCATAAGAGAATCTTTCCCCTGAAAAAAGCCTTTTGATGACTCCTATAGCCTCGTCCTGCCTTGACCTTAAAAGCATAGGGTCGAGTCCCATTGTGTGCGCATCTGAGGGAAGTGCTCCTGGGCCAGAACCAAATAACACCCTTCCTCGAGATTGATAATCTAGTTGAACTAGTCTTTCAGCCACCATGAAAGGATGATGGTAGGGCAGTGAAATAACTCCTGTTCCTAGTTTGATTCTTTGAGTACGTTCGGCCGCGGCAGCTAAAAATAATTCAGGAGAAGCAATTACTTCCCACCCAGTTGAATGATGTTCACCACACCAAAATTCGTCAAATCCTAAACCGTCCAAATGTTGAGCAAGTTCTAAATCGCTTTGGAGCTGCAGCATAGGATTTTCGCCGATGGGATGATGGGGAGCTAAAAAGGTGCCGAATTTCATTTTGGACATAGTTTTCTTTCTTTAATATTTTGATATATCGAGTATAAGTTTTCTGGCATTTATCAGTTGCCCACTAAGAAGGATAGCGGGGCAGATATTTGTCCTATAGGGGGAAATGAGATTGGTCTGACCTGACTAGGTGGTGGTTGATATATTTCCGTCGATAAGATCACGCATGTGGGAAATATATGCGGGTCCTATATTGCAGCAGCCACCAATAATCTCTGCCCCATTTTTGCACCAGGATAAAGCCTGCTCCGCATATTCCTCTAGAGTAAGGTCTTTCAAATCCCGTAACTTGTTACCGTCCCGTTTCCAGTCCTGAGCAATAGGTGTGAAAGCATTTGCATAGGCACCAATTAATCGAGTTGTTTTGCCGCGAAGCAAAGTCATCGCGTGCCCAATCGCTACGATATCACAGCAGTTGAGTAGCACTGCCTCTACAGATATTTGGTCTATTGCTGCTAAAGCATCATCGATCGTCTCACCACTGCGAAGTCGTCCGTTAGCCTCATCCTGTAGAGTCCAAGAGACCCAAACGGGTTTTCCAAATTTAGAGGCGGCCTCGGCAGCAGCAGCAGCCTCCCTGGCGCTTGACATGGTTTCGCATAAAAACAGATCCACACCAGACGACAGATGCTCAGCGATTTCGCTATATTCACCAATCATCGACCTGAATGCCTGGTCGTTAGGCTCATAGCTTGCTCGAAGAGGAGGCAAGCAACCTGCGATCCGAACATTGGATTTTCCCGCGGTCTTTCGGGCATTATCGGCAATTTTGACTGCCATTTCTGTCATTTCTTCAATGGTGGCATCTTGGTTTGAATTTCTCAGCCGATGTCTTGTTACGGAATAGTTCCACGTGGTGATGATTTCTGCTCCGGCCTGTATGAATTCTTCGTGAATGCCTTGGACGGCTTGTGGCGCGTCAAGCAGCGCTCGCCCTGCATTATTCGTATCAGGATTTAAGCCTCGCGCTCGAAGTTCTTGGCCCATGCCACCGTCTAGCAATATAGTCATCTTCAGTTTTTTGTCAGGCTGGACGAATAGATGTCGCCGACGTTTCCTTTGACAAGTCTTCCACCACTTTTGTAAATCTGGATCTCAACATCAACCGTATAAATATTGCCACTGAAATAGAAGGGAGCATCGTAACTTGTCGTTGTAGGGGAAAGCTCATCACCACCGATTGATGCTACAGATCCCGAACTACCGAGCCCCCGCATAATTAACGGGATATTCAGAGTTCCTACCTTGGCGCCATCAACAAGCAAAGTGACCTGACCTTCACCACCTATTCCCTCTCCTTCAAATCGGGCAGTAACGATACATCGCCCCACAGGAAGTTCGGTTTCTGACGAACCAGTCAGGATTTCCGTAAAGCAGTTGTAGTCGAAGTGGAGTCTGTTATTTTTCACATACAGACTCAACCCTGACGTATGGGACCCGCGTGCAAAAATAACTCCTTCTACGCTAGAGTCACTACGTTCAATTTCGGCATCAAGAGTCCATTCGCCCATTCCCAATGGTGGAGCGACGCTTCCCGGGAGTCGACTAACGGGAGGCGTGTAGTGGTACTTCAATCCATCGTGAATACCACCTGGCCTTTTACTGATGCCGGTGAGTTGGAAGCTTCTGTCATCGATTGGCAGTACTCCATTTTTACCTGCTTCGACCCACCAGAGATCGATCATTTCTCTGAGTTTTTCTGGTTCGGTCTCTGCCAAGTTGTTGCACTCTGAGAAATCTTCGTCGAGATGATACAGTTCCCATTCCTCGTCGCTAATAGGATCATTTTTGATGTGCCGGGCAACAGCTTTCCAGCCATCTGCCCAGATAGCTCTATGACCGAACATCTCGAAATACTGCGGTCCTCTATCAGCAGGTACGTCTGGATTTTCAAATGTATACGCAAAGCTATTATCAGGAATAGGCATTTGTGGATAACCCTGATATGAATCTTTTGGGGTGATATTTAGGACGTCGAGAAGGGTTGGAACGATATCTGTCACGTGTGTGAACTGATGCCGCACACCTCCAGTATTTTTGATTCCGGCAGGCCAATGAACGAGTAGAGGGTCTCTTACTCCTCCAGCGTGTGTGGTGCTTTTATACCACTTGAGCGGGGTATTCCCTGCTTGAGACCAACCCCATGGATAATTGGGGTCGCTTTTTGGTGTACCAATATCAGGTAGAACCTTATCAATGTTATCTAGATCGTCGAGGTATGGGTGTGAATACCTCTCACCGGCAGAAACACCTTGTGGCCCTCCTTCTTGGCTGGCTCCATTGTCGGCCATGAGGCAGATAATAGTGTTATCGATTTCTCCAGCCTGATCTAGGTATGAAATTAGGCGCCCAATTTGGTCATCTGTGTGATCCAGAAAGCCCGCGAAGGCTTCCTGCAGTTTGCAAGCAAGCTTTTTTGCCCCGTCAGATAGGTCATCCCAGGCATCAACACCTGGGTTCCTCGGAGCTAATTGAGTACCCTTTGGGATTATCCCCAACTCATTCTGTCGGCTAAACCATTCGTCACGAACTGCATCCCACCCCTGGTCGAACTTCCCCCTGTATTTATCAATGTACGGCTGTGGTGCTTGGTGAGGCGAGTGAGTTGCGCCGAAAGCAAGATAGAGGAAAAATGGCTGATTTGGATATATAGACTTGTTGTTACCTATGAAATCAATCGAATGATCGATTAAATCTTCGTTCAGGTGGTAGCCTTCTTCTGGTGTTTTTGGAGGGTTGATCTGATGATTATCCTCCGTCAAGTCAGGATAGAATTGGTCAGTCGCTCCTCCAAGGAATCCGTAGTATCGATTGAATCCGCGCTGTAGCGGCCAGTCAGTGAATGGACCAGCAGCGGATCTCTCTTCTTTCGGATTGAGATGCCATTTCCCTACCGCGAACGTGGCGTATCCCTCATCACGTAGCATTTCGCTAAGCGTCGCGGCATGACGGGTAACCGCGGCACGCATGTTTGGAAATCCCGGGTCGTAGTCAGCTATTCCTCTCATTCCGACCGCATGGTGATTACGGCCAGTAAGCAGACTCGCTCGTGTAGGTGAACACAATGCGGTGGTATGGAAATTTGTATATTGGAGCCCACCTGCTGCAAGCTTGTCTATATTGGGTGTTTCAATTGTCGACCCGTAACATCCAAAGTGTCCAAAGCCGGTATCGTCAAAAAGCATGACCACGACGTTCGGTGTCTTTCCATCATGGCTGGCTGGTATGGGAGGCCACCACGGATCGGACTCCTTGATAGTCTTTCCTATTTTTCCTCGAAATTCTGGTTCTTGGGTCATCTAGATTATCCAATCACGATCGATATTTTTAAGTGTGGCGGAGGTATGCTTTCTGAAACCACATTAAGCGACTACGCGCCCGAACGGATTGTACACTAAGTATATTTACTTAGTTAACTGAGCTTGTGATAGTAATGAGGCCGCACTAGTTACTCGTTGTGCTAGCAAAATTAACAAATGATGACCGAAACTTGGCCCCCCATCTGCCGTTTTCATTGGTGAATATCCAGAGTGTGTCGAATGCGAGATACTCGTCATCATCTTCGTTTCGTCGGGACTGTCTGATGAGGAGATGTACTTTTTCTTCGTTCGCCTGCGCTGCCTCGATAGACACAGTTGTTGTATGGTGCCATCCCTCGGCTACGAGTCTTTCAGTTTGCTGTGGTTCTTTATGTAGCCAATCATGTCGAGTGTCCCAGACATCCATTTCTCTTTTTGCAATCCTAAAATGCGGAAAATGCATTGAGGCGAGTTGGCCGTCAGCATCTCTTTGATTGAAAGCTGTGTTCCATCTATGGAAAGCAGCAACAGCTTCTTCTTTGGGGTTATCACTCATCTTGCTTTATCTCCCTCAGTATTCACGTTATGGCTCAATTGCTACTTTTAGAGCGCCACTAGACTTGTCTCCTGCGTAACCAACTCCTAGTGCTACATCATCAAGAGATACTCGATGAGTGATCAGATTTCCTAGCAGCTCACGATGTTCGTTGAGGAGGTCTGTGGCAATTTCATAGTCATGTTGCATCCCTATATATCCGTAGAAAATAGTGCCAGCTAATCGGAGCTGCCTGGATAAAATGAGTGATGCTGGCATTGCTACCCCAGGATCAAATACTCCAAGGATGAGGACGCGCCCGCCACGTCTCGCGACCTGTCCGGCGAGAGTGGGAGTATTCGCCGTGCCCCCAACAGTTTCCATTACTAGATCGACAGGGTGTTCTTCCGCCCAGGATCGTAATCTTTCAGGTCCATCACCGTCAGAATCGAATACGTGTGTTGCTCCAAGCATTCGAGCAGCCTCTGCCTGATGATCGTATCGAGCAGTTACTGCAATGTCGGTAGCGCCGGCACGTGCGGAATAGAATACAGACATCAAGCCGATGGGCCCTGCCCCGAGAACAACGACTCGTTCCCCTCCAGTATGTCTCCCGGAATCCAATTGTGCAGCCACTCTATGTCCGTGAATAGCGACTGCCAGTGGTTCCGCCAGTGCTGCAACCGCAAAATCTAAATCGTCTGCAACTTTAAAAAGGTTTTCGGCCGGGACAGTCAGCGTTTCACTGAAACCACCTGGAAGTCTTCCGCCTACGGGGAGACCAAACAATTCACCCTGTACTTGGCATAATTCTATTTTCCCTCCACGACACTCGGGGCATTCGCCACAGTGTGTTCTCGGTTCAAGAGCGACACGATCACCAATCGAGAGGCCGGTTACTCCCTCCCCGAGTTGAGCGACCTCGCCGGCAATTTCGTGTCCTAAAACACGTCCTGCGCTCCATCCAGAGCGATCACGATAGGCGTGGAGATCAGAGCCACACACTCCGCACGCACGTACTCGAAGAATGACCTCGCCGCGACCAGCCGGTTCGTCAGGGAATTCTTTTATCTCAAATTTAGAGGGGTCCTCCGTTGTTACCGCTCGCCGCATAGTGTGACCTCCGTGTGCGACATCATTCTAAGGGGTTGGTCTGAATTAGGTCGGAAAACTGCTGTTTAGCCCCCTAATCAACTTACTTTGCTATTCAAATGTTAGAAATAGCGTCGTACGGGCGTTCTGAGCTGTTTTCTTTGAATTGAAGACCTAAGTGAATGAATTATTACCTTTGAATGCAGATTTTGGTGGGTTTAGTAGTGTTTGAGCTCACTTCACTTCAGAAGATTGCGAAGTAACTAAATTACCTCCTGCTGATCAAGTAAATTTTGGGCCTAGAAGTGAAACTTCAGCCGTTCTTATATTTCAATACTAAATGGCACAGATATTGAGTTATCCCAATTATTTGCGTGATCAAACCAAGGGTTAGATCAAGGCAATTAAGCACTCAGGAATTGCGAAATTTGCATAAATAGACTGTTACAAGAGCATAGTTTATCGTATACATAGTTCATTCACTCAGGAATTAGTTAAATCGTGTCAGTTACTCAGTTACATACTATTTATTAGTAAGTAAATATTTTGGTACACGGTTGTTATAAGTTATACCTGTCCATATCTTGAGATATAAAGTCACTAATACGTTCACCAATCATGATACTTGTGAGGTTTGTGTTTGCTCTTGGAACCGTGGGCATAATGGAGGCATCTGCTATCACCAGGCCGCTGACGGCATGACAGATGCCATATTGATCTACCACTGAATTTGTGTCTTCCACGGGTCCCATACGGGCTGTGCCGGTGGGATGGTATCCACTCTTCGCATGGGTGCGGATGAGACCAAGAATTTGCTCCTCGGCAAGCATATCGAGCTCATAATCGTTGAAAGTTACATTTTTAATCAAGGACCCAAACGGACCGGTTTTCGTAAATTCGAGGCAGTCATTCAGGGCCTGACGGAGCCGAATTGTGTCTCGAGCATCCTCACAGAACAAAGGAGTGATTCGCGGCTGTTCAAATGGGTCGTTGGAGTTAAAAGTGACATAGCCTCGGCCGAACGATTGCTCGAGTACACCGAGAAGGCTTACTGCATTCGGAATATCGTCACGTTGAGTCCAGCTAGTCAGCTCGATCTGAAGGTCATTTCGGTACTCAGAGTTGTCAGCGGTATAGCGCATCACCGTCTGTATTAGTGGTAACTCTTGAGACACAAGATCTGACTTACTGATCTCACATGTGAGTGACACCATCGGATGATCTTGGAGATTACGTCCGACGGCTGGCATATTAGCGACTTGATGTACTCCCAGGCGTTCCAAATCAGCACTATCGCCGATACCACTTCTGAGCAGAATACCGGGAGTCAGTATTGCTCCAGCTGACAGAATGACAAGTCGAGCGCGAATTTCTTCCACATCTCCTGTTCTGTTGATGACTTGCACGCCACTAACGACAGAGGAATCAAAATTCACTTTGACTAGATGAGTATCGGGTCGAATCGTGAGGTTCGGACGAAGACGAGCGGGGGCGAGATAACCTATTGCTGTGGATATCCGGACCCCGTTGATTTTGTTCATTGGTTGAGGTCCGGCTCCCCATCCATTTGGATCATTATGGTCAGGGCAATCAGGTATTCCAAGTACACGGGCGGTCTCCCACCACGCTTGGTGAGTTTCAGATAATTCGTTCCAAGGATGACGTCTAATGAGAATTGGCCCTGCGTCCCCGTGGAAGTCTTTATGCCCGTAATCAATATCTCTCTCTAGGCGCTGGAATTCTGGCAACACGTTATCCCAATTCCATTCAGTATTTCCAAGTTCCGCCCAGTGGTCGTAATCTTCAGGTATTCCTCTCAAGGCGATCGCGGTATTTACAGCCGATGAACCACCTGTCACACGTCCTCTGGGGAAATGTATTGGTGAAGCCTCGGCTGTGGGTTCATAGCGATGTTTCCAGTCATGGTCATTGAGCGAGTTCTGCTTGGCGTTGCGCAGGTCTATTGGGGTTGCACCTATATCGCTGTAGTCGGGACCAGCTTCAATTAGACAGACTGACAGTTCCTGGTGTTCGGAGAGTCTTGCGGCGAGCACACTGCCTGCTGAGCCTGCTCCGACGATGACTACGTCGTAGCTGTCAATTTTTTGCATTATTACTAGTACCCAATCTCTCCTATGGAATAGCTCTTCCGGCAATATCTCCAGTGAGTTGCCCGTATAGAACCGCAGGTTGGCCATTCACCAGAACGTGGTATATCCCAGTGGGTCCTGTTCTCGGATCCTCAAAAGTTGCTAAATCGTGGACTGTTGTTTCGTCGAGCATGACTAAATCTGCGAAATTTCCAACCTTTATCTCTCCTCGATCCGTCAGTCCGAACCGTTCCGCAGG
>CAZSFJ010000012.1:20120-20396 GCA_964606125.1 uncultured Dehalococcoidaceae bacterium
AAGAAGATGGAAATCATCGCTATTTGAATGTAACATTTCATCAACACGATCAGTAGTACTCATCGATTCGTAATCTGTTCTATGGGTACTTCGAATCTGCGACGAAGCGGACCGATAACCCGGGCGAAAGATCCGTATGCCCGTGGGTGGGGTAGTCCCTCATCTTCTAGCAGCGGGATTCCATCGCTCCCGAGCATGTAGTCCGGCCGAGACAATAGCTCCATTACATCAGACTCAACTTGCCTGGTAGTGGCTACAGAAGCCGGTGTGCTCGCT
>CAZSFJ010000013.1:0-20292 GCA_964606125.1 uncultured Dehalococcoidaceae bacterium
CTCGATATCATCCGTGAATCTCACAGTACCTCCAACCGCTATATCAATATCACTTATTGATCTTCCTGCGCTCTCTGCGACGTCACGTATAGGCTTCAAGAATGATTCAGCCGCCTCAGGAAAAAAAGACGTCCCGAGCCAGCCATCGGCACACGCCCCGGTCATAAACAAGTTCTTTGGACCAAGTGAAGCCACATAAATCGGTAGATCTGGGCATACAGGAGCACCGGATCTTAGAGCTTTCCCAAGCCCAGTACCCCCACGTTGGACGGACAATGGTAGCTCCCAAAACTCCCCCTCATACGCGAGTGTCTCACCGTTGAATATCCTCCTGCAGACCTCAATTATTTCCTTAGTATGAGAAACAGGCTTCTTGAATCGGATACCGTGCCAACCTTCGATTACTTGGGGACCACTTGTTCCAAGCCCTAGTAAGAATCGACCCCCAGACATCGAATCCAGAGTCATAGCGGTCATTGCAACGAGAGATGGAGTTCTCGTACCAACCTGAAAGATTCCGGAACCAAATTTCAAAGTCGAAGTTTTTGCTATGAGGTACGCCAAAGGAGTAGCCGCATCATGGGCCCAGGCTTCCGCACTCCATAGTGAATCAACGCCCAGTTTTTCTGCACCTACAGCATATTCTGTGGCTTCTTCCCAATCCTCAATCGCATAGCGATTCAAACCAACGGATGCCTTCATATATCTCCCCTCAAAGTATTAATCGGACACGTTATCTACCCATGGTAAATCAACACAACACCATGTGCCCTAAGCATTAAATTACATCAGCGAACTTAAAAGTAACGCCACCTCATCAGACCTGGCCTAGTATTAGCTAATGTCTCTAATCTACCAAAAAGTAAGTGGAGTGATCCTTGAGAATTATCGTCGATAAAGTGCCATTCCACTATGCATGGGTCATTGTAGTCCTCGGCATTTTTGGGAACATGGTTGGTGCCGGTACTACCTTTTGGACTATGGCGGTATATATACCACTGATCGCTGACGAATTTCAAAGCACGAGGACTGCAGTAGTGGCTGCATTCACCGTTGGACAGATAACGTTCGCGGCCATGGCACCATTTATTGGCTCGTACTTTGACAGAAAGGGTGTCCGACGATCGATCTTCGTTGGAAGCATCTTGGCGGCGTCCGCGTTTTTATTCACTGCTCAGGCTGACACGGTGTTCCAAGTTTTTTTGGGTTGGACATTACTCTCAGCTACCCGAAGTCTATTAATGGACCTTCCTTTTAATTGGCTCATAACAAGATGGTTTGCCGGCAGGAAACAACAGGCTGCTCTAGGTGTAGTAACTGTTGGATTTGGGTTTGGCGGGGCCATTCTTCTACCTGTTCTAGATCAAGTGGCTTCGTCGTACTCTTGGCGTGCGTCGATGCTCGTTAGTGCGCTTCTTCTTCTGTTGTTTCATGGATTCTTAATTCCGATGCTTATACGAAATATGCCCCAACAACTTGGTCTGGCTCCGAATAGCTCTGCGCTCGAGACTTCCTCACAATACAATTCAGAGAATCTGACCGGGATGACAGTCCAAGCCGCGATTCGCACGCCTGCATTTTGGATTGCAGCGACAGGCTTATTTTTATTTTATGGGGGACAGACGCTTTCCTCTTTGATAATTGACTTTTTCTCCAATGCAGGGCTCACATTTGGTGCGTTTGCAATCGCGCTCACCGCCTGGATTAGAACTGGGCTTCGAATTCCACTCGGTTTAACTATGGCGAGGATTGATCGCGTATACCTTTTGTCCACACTAGTTTGTCTTTCCCAAGGCCTGGGAGTATTTGCACTATTATTTGCCCCTACAGGAGTGCCCCTGATTATTTGGATACTTTTGTGGGGTATTGGAGGCGCATTTGCGCCAATGGTGGGGCCTCTGGTAACCACTAAGTTGTTTGGTGTTAAACATTACGGAGCAGTATCTGGCGCAGTACAGGCAATCGGCTTCTCAGGACAGATCATTGCACCAATCTTAGGAGCTCTATTATTTGATATCCGAGGAGATTACCAACTGAGTTTTTTAATCTATTGCATTTCTTTCGGTCTCGGCGCTCTTCTATTTTCGATGCTTAAGACTCCCAATACACCAGGCGGACAAAGTACTGAAAGTTGACCTATGGCCATTCGTCTGACTAAGAACCATGCTAATCTTCCTCTCTAGAAATATTTACACTGGAGATTAGGAAATCATCATGGGAAGTTTTGACATTGTAGTGATCCCTGGCGATGGGATAGGTCCTGAAGTTACAACCCAAGGCGTGCGAATCCTCGAAACAATCTCCGAAAAATTCGGACACGAATTCTCTCTGGACGAACATCCCGCTGGAGGCGGACTTATTGATGCGGAAGGGGTAGCGATAAGAGATGAGACTCTCGATCGAGCTGCTACAGCCGATGCAGTTCTCTTTGGAGCTGTTGGCCTCCCAAAGTTCGATAATGATGCGAATGCCACAGTCCGACCGGAAGATGCAATTCTAAGCCTCAGGAAGACCCTAAACCTCTGGGCAAATATACGACCCGTGAAAGCCATTGCCGCTCTGACTGGGGCTTCCCCACTGAAGGCAGAATTAGTGGATGGAGTCGATATGGTTGTGATTCGAGAGTTGACGGGTGGGCTATATTTCGGCGAACCACGCGAGAGAAGAGTTAATAATGATGGTCTTCGTGAAGGTGTAAATACCATGTATTACCGAGAAGATGAAGTGGCGCGAATAGCTCATCTCGGATTCCAAATCGCAAGAGGACGCAACAAAAAACTCACAAGTGTCGACAAGGCGAACGTGCTTCACGTTTCTAGGCTTTGGAGAGAAATTGTTGACGAAGTCAAGACTGAGTATCCAGACGTTAGCCTCGAACATGTCATCGTAGATGCCATGACAATGCATCTATTGCAACGTCCTAGAGACTTTGACGTGATCATAAGTAGTAACATGTTCGGCGATATTCTTACGGATGAGGCATCCGTACTCCCGGGTTCGATGGGATTGCTTCCGTCAGCCTCACTTACAGACACATCAGATACAGGGGTAGGATTAGGGCTCTATGAACCTATCCACGGTACCGCCCCAGACATCACTGGACAGGGCATCGCCAACCCTTTGGCAATGATACTCTCAGTCGCCCTCCTACTTAGACATTCTTGTGGACTAGAGGAAGAAGCTACAGCCATCGAAGCAGCAGTGCAGACGACAATCAATGACGGCCACAGGACCATCGACCTTCTGGAAAACAAGAACGATTCGTATCTATCTACCGAATTGATGACCGACGAAGTAATGTCGCGGCTACTCCAAAACTAACTTGTAGTGGATATTGCTTGATTCAGGACTGCAACTCTATGATCAACCGATAAGGATCAGCAGAAAATATCATGAACAGTACTCAACCAAGTAATCCAGAAATACTGATATATGACACCACCCTGCGAGATGGACTTGGTATGGAGGGACTTTCGCTCTCTTTACAAGACAAGCTGGAGATTACAAAAAAATTAGACCTTCTAGGAGTACATTATATTGAGGGCGGGTATCCTGGTTCTAATCCCAAGGACGCTGAATTTTTTCATCTTGCCAAAGATCTCACCTTACTTAATGCAAAGCTAGTGGCATTTGGTTCGACACGAAAGCCTGGAGGGAATGCATCCAGTGATCCTGCCATTCGAGCGGTCCTTGACGCGGGTACAGAGGTGATCACTTTAGTTGGCAAGGCTTCATCGAAACAGGTAACTGAGGTCTTACAGACGACTGAAGAAGAAAATTTGTTAATGATCAAGGATTCTTTTTCTGAATGTACAGGGCTTGGGAAAGAAGCCATATTCGATGCTGAACACTTTTTCGATGGATATGTTGAAGATCCTGACTACAGTCTTAAGACACTCTCGGCGGCAATTAGAGGAGGAGCCTCAACCGTAGCTTTGTGTGACACCAACGGCGGTAATATGCCGTGGATGATATGGGAAACCGTTGGAGAAGTCGTCAAATTTCTAGAAGACACAGATAATTCTGGGGTTCGAGTCGGAATCCATACACATAACGATACTGATAACGCCGTAGCGAACACCCTAATTGCCGTACGTGCTGGTGCATCACAAGTGCAGGCCGCCCTCAACGGATGGGGGGAAAGAACTGGTAACGCAAATATCGTCTCAGTCATTGCAAATCTCAAACTCAAGCTGGGATTCGATGTCATTTCTGATGAACAACTCACTCGCCTCACTGAAACAGCTGGCATAGCACAAGAGTTGGCAAACTTACAAATGAATCCACAACAACCGTACGTGGGTAGCGGAGCATTTGCCCACAAAGCAGGCCTACATGTGGCGGCTATTGTGAGATCACCTGGCTCTTATACCCATGTTGATCCAAGGAGCGTCGGTAATATCGAGCGAGTATTGGTGTCCGAATTATCGGGTCGGAGAAATATCGCGCAAAAGTTGAAAGAACAGGGAAGTTCACTCGAACTATCAGAAGCTCAGGCAGAGAAGGTTCTGTCACGAATCAAAGCACGGGAAGCGGAGGGTTCAGCATTTGAATCAGCTGAAGCGTCTTTTGAAATGGTCGCCAGGCGCACACTTGATAATTACCAACCAGCGTTTACGTTGGAAGATTTCGTTATTGTTGAACGACGTCGTCCAGATGCAGGAGAAATTGTAGGTGCAAAACCGGATTCAAAAGCCGGCACTGAAAGTTCTGGAAACGAACAACCTGCAGCTCTTACCTACAATGACATGCAGGCTGAAGCAATGATTAAAATACGCGTTGGTGACCAACTAACACAGGTTGCGGCTGACGGTAATGGACCAGTGGCTGCCATGGATGCAGCGGTCCGCAAAGCATTAACCGAAAATTATCCTGAAATTGGGGATACCTATTTAACCGACTACAAAGTCCGAATAATCGACTCCAGTTCTGGGGCCGATGCTGCGGTCAGAGTGCTAGTTGAGTCCAGCGATGGACGAACCAGATGGCGTACAGTTGGTGCTTCAACCGACATAATCGAGGCCTCTTGGTTAGCACTCCAAGATGCCTACGAATACTGGATTATTCACAATCAGGAGTAGTCCCCATGGACCCGAAAACTAATTTTCTAGAGTCGTAGCTTCCCGTGAGAAGGCTGACGGCGGCGTTGCTTGCCAGCTGCCAACTGCTCTTCTTTCTCAATATCGGCCGGGTCACAGCGCTCCTGCTCATGCACATAACCACAGGCCACACACGAGCCGAAGAGACCATACCAGTCCTCTTCTATAATCATCATTCCCTGACAACGGGGACACCGTTTGGGCGGTGTACTTACAATTGGCATGACAACATACCTCCGGATAACAAAACGCTCCAGTAATACTGGAGTTAACGCTGATCCGGGCGCCGCCGAGGTTAGCTGTCGGGTTCGGGCCGATCAGAAAAAGCCCGTCTCAACCCTAAGATTGAGATTCACCCCTCATTTGGTTCCCCCGGTTCCCTAAGGAAATTAGGCGGCCACACAAGTTGTGACAGCCCAACTCTACGCAAAATTACTAATCGTGTCAAGATACCACGAGCACAGACAACTAAAATATGTACGTAGCGAATTTCCAAGAAAATCTGATCTATGACTGCAAATTCAATCATCATCGAAACTGTCCGCACTATTGAAGGACTCGAAGTACCCCATGATGCCGCACTGAATTCTGCAAAACAGAGGCAAGCTCAACTCACTAAGCCAGTTGGATCATTGGGTAAGCTCGAGCTCCTTGCACTGCGTGTTGCAGGGATCACCGGCAATATGTCACCAGTCCTAAAAAATAAAATCATATATATAGCTGCGGGAGAGCATGGCGTAGCAGACGAAAATATATCAGCCTATCCTCAAACGGTAACACCACAGATGGTGTCGAATTTCTTGAGCGGTGGCGCAGCCATAAACGTTCTTGCTAACCAATTAGGAATCGGGGTTTTAGTGGTAAACGCAGGGGTATATGGTGATTTTGCCCCACACGACATGCTAGTTGATATAGGGATACCTACAAGAACGGCAAACATAAGGACCGGACCGGCTATGACCAACGATGTCGCGGTCGAAATCGTAAGCAAAGGAATTGAACTCATATCTTCTCGGCACCCTGACGAACATATAGATATCGTCGGCCTAGGTGAGATGGGAATAGGCAACAGCACATCCGCAAGCGCAATAATATCTGCGAATTCGAAGCTCGATCCGATGTATACAACGGGAATAGGAACAGGGCTTGATGAAGCGGGACATCAGCGAAAGATACAAGTGATTCGCGATGCATTAGAGATAAATCACACAGTGTTGAACAAAATTTACAGCGATCCTATCGAAAAATCAATTTCCTACCTAGCCGCAGTTGGTGGACATGAAATTGCGGCTCTAACAGGTATCGCTCTCGGTGCTGCTGCTAATCGAATTCCAATCGTAGCGGACGGACTAATCTCCACGGCCGCAATTCTATTGGCTCAGATAGCGCAGCCAAAATTAGCTAACTTCGTTATTCCTAGCCACTCATCGACCGAACCGGGACATTCGATTGCCCTAGATAGTATGCAGCTAGATCACCCGCTCTTGGATCTAGAAATGAGACTTGGTGAAGGTACCGGCGCTGCGCTTGCAATAGGATTCTGTGATCTAGCTTGTCATTTACTGAATGACATGTCTACATTTGATGAGGCAGAAGTGGATCAATCCAATCAAGGTAAGTAAAAAACGATTCGTGTTTGTTGATAATTCAGATAAGGATTTGAGATATGGCCCCTAAAGATCTTTTAGTACAAATAAAGACAGCGATTGGATTCCTAACCGTGCTTCGAATTCCCAGTGTTGGAGTTCAGTCAGATGATGTGTTCGCAAAATCAACTGTTTGGTTCCCGATTATAGGACTCATCATCGGAGCGATAGCGTACGCTACAGGTAGCTTGGCAACCGCTATGTTCAGCCACAATATAGGGGCAATCATTATAGTAACTTTTTTATCGGCCGTATCTGGCGGTTTACATCTTGATGGCCTGGCGGATACCGCTGATGGTATGGCAACCCCAGGTGATAAAGCCGATAAATTGGGAGTGATGAGTGCTGGGAACACGGGACCGGCAGGTAGCGCAACTCTAATAATGGTACTCCTGTTGCAATGGGCAGTCATAGCAGAAATCCTGCAAATTGAAAGTGACATCATGAGATTCATGGCTATTACAGGATCTGTTCTTATATCTCGCTGGACAGCCATCCCTATGTCTGCTTTCTTTCGGCCAGCCCGCCTAAGTGGATTGGGAAAGTCAATGCAGTTAAAGCCTAAAGCGCCTATTACCACAATCGGATTGAGCTTAGGGCTCGCACTGATCAGTCTTTTGATGGGATGGAGTGGGATTGTGTTCCTACTTGTTGGATTACTTTCAAGTACTTTTGTATGCCAATTAGCGGCACGACAAATAGGCGGGATCACAGGTGATGTTCTAGGTGCCAGCATCGAGATTTCACTAACCGCTACGCTTTTACTATTCCTATTCATTAGTATGCAAACAGACTTTATACCGTCGCCATTCTGGGGCTGAAGTGTCAATTGAACAAACAAGTAGCCTCACCCTCATTACTGGAGGAGCGCGGAGTGGAAAATCTACTTTGGCTCTTAATTTGGCTGAAGGGTTGATTTCCAGTGGCTTCGACAACCCTCTTTTTATAGCCACACTTCAACCCGAAGATCCTGAAATGGATTACAGGGTAGAACGACATAAAAAACAACGGAGTCAAAGCTGGCAAACAATTGAAGAATCGATCCACTTGCCTGAACTTTTAGAAAGTACGGTCGGAAATCCGATAATTATTGACTGCATCGCCATATGGGTGACAAATCTGATCTTCAGTACCATAGATCTCGATATCGAGTCGATTGAAATATTAGATCAGCAGTCGATGGATAGATGCGAAACATTGGTTGCTAGTCAGACTGAGCGACTTATTAATGCAGCGAGGGAAAGCAAAGCTCACGTGTTTTATGTAACAAACGAGGTCGGATTCGGAATAGTGCCATCCACTCCAATCGGTCGTTTATTCAGGGATATACTAGGACATACTAACCAAACCATCGCCCAATCGGCTGACCGAACATTTTTAACAATCGCTGGAAAGGCCCTCGAACTCTAGTTTAACAGAGTTCCAACTCGCATCCTTTTCCAACTATTTGCCCTCAAAATTTGGTTTGCGCTTCTCACGAAATGCAGCCGGTCCCTCTCGAGAATCAGTAGTAGATTGAACAATCGCCATAGCAGCCTGTGCCTGCTCAAGACCCTCCGCGAAGGATTGGTCAAGCCCTCTATAAACTAGCCGCTTTGCCAATTGCATCGCGATCGGCGGTCCCTCTGCCAACTTGGTTGCATACGAACGAGCCTCTGCCATCAAGTCATCATGCGGGAATACTTGGTTAACATATCCAATGTCGAGAGCGGTGGCAGCATCGAAGAGATCGCCACTCCATATGAGCTCTAACGCTTTTTGTAGACCAACGATTCTTGGCAATAACCATGCGCCGCCATCTCCTGGAATCAGACCAACGTTGACGTACGACATACCGAATCTTGCAGTATCCGAAGCTAGCCGAATATCTGCCATGGAAGCCATATCCATTCCTGCGCCCACGGCCGCCCCGTTGAGAACTGCAATATATGGTTTGTCGCAGTATTGAAGAGCCTGTGCGACTCGATGCACTGAGTATCTGAGCGAATTTCGACGTTCGCCGGCATTCTTCTCTGCCATAAGTACGCGGTCATCACTGCTTGCCTCGGCTTTAAGATCAGCTCCTGCACAAAAAGCTCTCCCCGCCCCTGTAACAAGAAGCACCCGCACTTCATCGTCCTCAGTCGCCTGCTTAATCGCATCAGCCCACTCAGCCAATAATTCCGTACTAAACGAATTCATTCTCTCTGGCCGGTTTAGCGTAATGGTCGCAATGCGGTCTGAAACATCGTACGTTACAGCGGTGTATTCCATGTGTCCTCCTGATTTTCCTCAAGTTACAAGCGAACTATCGGGGCAAAAGTATACTTCATACCCTGAGTCGCTGACATAGTATATATCTTGTGCGCTTACTAATGAGATCAAAAAGAGAGCCGAATGAATCCTATTCCTGTTAACGCTAAGTTGATTATTATGTCAGCGCTGTTACTAACAATAGTCCTAGCGTGTATGGAAACTGATCTTCCAAGACCGAAACGAGTATCTTCTGACCCTGAATCCACTGTCGAGCCTAGACCAACACCCCAAATAATTTTTCGCCCCTCTCAGTTGGCAATATTCCCTACGACAACAGAATCAAACATCAGCCCCAGGGGCACCAACCAACAACTCAGTAAAACAATAGTTCACATCGTCGCAGTAAAATTCACGACTCAGGGTTCTCCGAGTGATCTGAGAATCGATAATACCCCGATGGAAATAGTCGATTCCACCACTGGAGTAGTGATCGACAATGACAATAATCTAATACTCTGTGACTTTGCATCAGTGAATCTCTTTGACCGTTCGGCGAACAAGCGCTACGACGGTTTATATGTAATTACCAACCGAAACCCCTCGGAACCTAAAGTCGAATATCAAGCAGTTCTACTCACGGCAAATATAGAAAAAGACCTAGCAATCCTCAAATTCGCGAGTTCAGAAGATGAATCACTACCAGCTCTCCCTCAAGTGGACATTTCAGCAATAGCACCTCGACAGCCTAATCACAGAATTAGGATTTTTGGATTCGCAGGGGCACCCTTAGAACCCTCCATCCATATCGAAGTCTCAATGGTAGATCTGTTAAATAAAAATCTTGAATCCATCGGTCTACTAGACTCCATATCGGACACAGGAGAGGATAAATTAGCCGAATTCATCAAGCTCTCCAAAGTACCTGGACCGCTCAGGAGCGGAATATTGTTCTCAGATCGAGGAACATTCATCGGCATTCTTACAGCAATGGATCAATACCATGGGCCAACCCCGATACTCGGCAAAACCATAGATACGATCACGGTAGGGTTCGCAGGTACAGAGGCACTAACGGGATTGGATGAACCGTACAGAAAGCACTTTTTGGCGGAAACAGATACAGAGCAAACTGATCCAGTTGTGTCTACTCCAATATTTAGTTTGATCCATAAACTAAATCCGGCAGGTCGGCAATTAGCTGGTATCGATAAACATTTCGTTACGGCAGAAGAAATTCATTATGAATATCTAGTCTCTGGGCTAAATCAACCTGTCGAGGTAACTGAGGTCTGGCTATACGAAGGGCAGCCAATTGAACGGCTCTCACAGTCACTGGTAGTTCAGCCTGATGCCGATATTTGGCATGGAGGCACTCTCGCAGCCAGCCGAGTGATAGATGCGCTCAATCTATTGGCGACAGAAGTGAGTACTAACCGATCAGTAGTACTTCCGGAAGGAATCTGGCAATTAAGAATCTCCGTGGACGGAATACAGAGAACAGCGGACTCATTCACAATTTCTAGTGAAATATCAGACAAGTCTGAAACGATCGAGAAAGGCGATTCATCTACAAAAGACTCACCTGCCCTTGACGGATTCACATGGGGCACAGAGGTCGACAGTGAAGGAATGGTGATCAATGGTCTTAGTGCTGACAGTGACAAAATTCTCCTCGGGTTCAATTACAATGGATTCGAGAACGGCCAGGTATTCGGATGGCGTGTCTACTATGGCCCGGAGCTAGTCTATTCTTCACAGGAAATTCCTTGGGTATTCGGCGAAGCTGGGGTATTTTGGATAGGCTACATTCCCAAGCAGCCGATTTGGGCCGGTTGGTGGGAATTTGAAATTTATGTAAATGGTGAAATAATTACTCAAACTGGCAAAACAGTACAAGTTCCTGAATAATAGGGTACCGATCGACAGCGTTGTGGTAAGTAATTTCCGGAAGCTTGGGAGTATAAACAATGTCAACTGACGACACTAAAAAACATTCGATCGCTCTTGTCGGTGGTACCGGCCCAGAGGGGAAAGGCCTTGCTACACGATTTTCAATTGCCGGGCATACTGTGACAATAGGAAGTCGTGATCCTGCAAGAGGTGTGGAGATAGCTGAGGAACTAAATTCTAAACTGGAAATATTGGGACAAAGCTTCGTTCCGGTGCAAGGTGATTCGAATGAGCATGCCGTAACTAACTCAGCGATCATAATTGTCACCGTTCCTTACAGCGGACATCGAGCCACACTAGAAAGTCTGGCACATCTGCTGGGCGGGAAAATTGTGATTGATACTGTCGTTCCAGTATATTTTGAGAAGGGGCCTCGACCGGTGGAGGTGTCCGAGGGTTCGGCCACTGAAGAGGCGGCGGCAATACTACAAAATTCTAATGTGATAGGGGCATTCCACAATCTCTCGGCAGAGGTTTTGATGGAACCTACCGTGTCACTGGACTCGGACGTACTTGTCACAGGGGGAGGTGACGCCAAACAGGTGGCGATAGAATTAGTGGGGGATATTAATGGAGCAAGAGCAGTAGATGCTGGGCCTCTCCGATATTCGCATTTTGTAGAAGGAATCACCATATTGCTAATCGGTATTAATTCGCGGTATAAATCTCATTCGGGAATAGTGATCTCAGGATTGGAATAACAGTATGGCTAGTAAAAGTATTAATACTCAGAACTTATCCGCACCTGCGGGACCACTGAATGCGGACGAGGTGCGGATAATTGCAATTCGCCAGATTCCGATGGTTGAGGAAGGGGATGACATTGCCCAACTCATATTGGAAGCCATAAAGAATCAGAATGAACAACTGCAAGACGGTGACGTACTAGTCATCACTCAGCGAATTTTTTCTAAAGCACAGGGTAGAGTTATTCCGTTGGATTCATACCACCCAAGCACTTTTGCACACGAATACGCCCTGAAAACTGAGAAAGATCCACGTCTGGTGGAGGCAGTATTGCAAGAGTCAACTCGAGTAATCCGCCAAGTTGGCGGTGTACTTATTACTGAAACCAAACACGGGTTCAAATGTGCGAACGCGGGTGTAGACGGCTCAAATGTAGGAGGTGACGACCTCATTTCCTTATTACCGGAAAATCCGGATCAAGACTGTGCCGACGTACGACAAAAAATCCTCATATCCAACAAGATAGATATTGCTGTCATCATGACGGATACTTTCGGTCGACCATGGAGACACGGTCAAACGAATGTTGCGATTGGAGTCTCCGGGATGGCGGCTATCAGAGATTATGTTGGCGCTGACGACTTGGACGGTAAAGAATTAAGAGTGACCTCAATATGCGTTGCTGATGAAATCGCAGGTGCTGCAGAACTCGTAATGGGAAAACTCGATGCAGTTCCCGCGACAATCATTCGTGGTTACCCCTATGACCGAGTCGAAGGAACAGCAGCCGAGATAGTGCGCGAGACCCCACTGGATTTGTTTCCATAGGTAATAATTTAATGAAGCGTGACAATCCTTTGGTCGTCGAAATATCTCAAATAATCAAAGATGCTCTTGTAGACGCAGCTGATACCCGGTTCCCCGTGTGGCTCCCTCTCCCTGGACTTATTATTAGTCTGGCGACATCCTTCTACCTCTACCTTGCTCAGGGCAATGAAGTTACTGCCGGAATTATGAGTTATATCATCTGGCCAGGAGTTCCTATACTTGTGGTGGTCACTGTAATAACGTGGCTCGGCTGGCAATTAGATATCGATTAGGTACAAGAAATGCTATATCTGCTCAAAGGCAATAACGAATATGAGCTCAAAAAGCGTCTCGAGGCGCTCACAGATGAGCTCGACAAAGACAATAATCTCACCCGCCTCAGATACGAGGACTTCCTGAGTGCTAGTGAGGGATCGATATCTGAATTCATAGCAAAACACGCACTCACACTACCTTTCATGGGTAGTAGCAGAGTTGTTGTACTAAATAGAGTAATCTCACGACTCGATAAAGTTGCTGAGAAAGAAATAGAGTCACTGATTACTCCGTCTCTTGAACTACCTCCAAGTAATCATCTGATTTTTTATGAGCCCTACGAAGAAATGAACAAGCCACAGCAAAACATATTTAAATTATTTGACTCGGTGTTGAAAGAAGGATCTGCGAATAGCAGTACAGAAATTGAAATTATCGAACAAAATAATCGAAAGACTCAACATTTTGGAGCTGACTCTAGAAAAACACAGTGGGCCCGTGATTACATTCGTGAAATATCTGAAAAATACAATGCTCTTATTAATCCTAAGGCAATGATTCAACTTGCCCTTTTGGTTGGGAATGATCCGCTCATACTAGAAAATGAGATGGAAAAACTTTCAAACTACGCGTTAAACCGTGAAATAACCATCGACGACATTACAGCCTTGACTCCCAAACTTGCTGAGGAGAATCCATTCGCAATCCTTGATGAAATCATTGAGGGCAATCCACGAAAGGCGCTCTTTGAAGTCCGGCAACTGCTGGAAGATAATGATGAGGATCCGGCCTACCTGAAAGCAAGAATCACCAACCAAATTAGACGGTTATTGATTGCACATGAAGCAATCAAAAATACGAGTAGCCGCAATGAAGCTTCGAACCAACTAGCAAAGTCGTTCCCTTCAATGGATAGAAATCGGTTCCCGTTTAAAAAACTCCTCGAGCAGGCTGGTTCTGTACATGGAGTAACATGCAGATCCGCTATCAGAGAACTTGTTACTGCCGACCGACGTTACAAATCCGGCGAGATTTCGAGCACCGCCAGAAATCAACCAGACGTGAATCTCGAGCTAATAGTGCTCAGACTTTCTCGTTTGTTTCAGCGTCGAATTCGTTAGCTAGATCTATCCATTATTCATGGATAGTACAAATCGTCCCTGCACCACAACATCATTCGCATCTTCATAGATTGCCGGCATTGACGCATTGCGTGGCTGTAACCTCACCACTTCACCCTCCGGGTACCACCGCTTGAGAGTGGTTTCCTCACGACTCTTAATCCACGCAACAACCATCTCTCCAGGCTCTGCACTTGACCGAGGTTCAATTACCACGATGTCGCCATCGAAGATACCGTCCTCGATCATTGATTCGCCTTTTACACGTAGGGCAAACAAAGAATTATCTGCCTTCTTCCCCAACAAACTTTTTGAGAAAGGCAGTAATTCCTCTGGCGATACCTCGGTCGAAATAGCTGGTATGGGCACACCGGCCGCGATTTGTCCTATCAAAGGTACCAACAGAACATCCTGAGACCTATTGGAAGATTGATTGACTTGAATTCCTCGGGCCACATCACCTCGCCTAGAGATAAAACCTAATTCTTCAAGTCGCCGCATATTGTATTGAACCACAGATGTCGAAGAAAGCTCACAGGCCAACTGAATATCCCGCACTGAGGGAGGTATTTGATTTTCGTCAAGATATGACTCGATAAAGTACAGAATCTTGGATTGTTTTTCACTTAAATCGGAACGCTCAATAACCATAATCAATCTGCCTATCGCTGCCTTCTTACCAAACCGAGGTCAGTAGAACGTATGTTCTCGTATAAGAACAATAGTTCTATTAAAGAGTGTAGTCAAGCAAACCTGATCTCAGACTGTAATAAGGTCGATTCAATTTTGCTCGAATCTGTGACATGATTAATCTGCTCTTGGAGACATAGATAATGCCCAGCAATCTCATTGGTCTATACGATGGACTTAAACTAAGCACTGCGGATATCGATGGAAGCAACCGAGGAATGGTTATATCAGCCCATCCGGATGACGGAGACTTGGGTGCAGGTGGTACCGTGACTCTCTTAGCACAGAGTGGTCTAAGCATTAGGCACATAGTCGTAACTGATGGAAGAAAAGGCAGTCCCGACCGTGATATTGACCAAAAACTCCTAGCGCAAAATAGACTTGCTGAACAAAAAGCGGCAGCGAAATATCTTGGGGTTGAGAGTGTACGATCGCTCTCCTTTCCCGACGGAGAGCTTAAAGCGGATAGAACTCTTTTAGAAGCACTAGTCAGAGAAATTCGTGAATTCAAACCAGGGATAATATTCACACATGATCCGGAGTCGGTCACTTCCGGGAGTGGATGGATACATCACAACGACCATCGTGTTACCGGTAGTGCCGTAATTGATGCTGTCTATCCAGCCGCACGTGATCCCCTCAACTTTCCAGACCAAATCAGAGATGGATTAGAGGTACATAATGTGCAAACCCTCTATCTTTGGGATACGAATAATGCCAATATTAATGTCGATATATCTGAAGTTTTTGAGCAAAAACTATTGGCTCTTCTGTCTCATCGTTCGCAATTTCCAAATTCAGCTAGATTAGTCCACGACTCTCGAATTCAGTGGCAGGATGTCAATGGTAGATATAGAGAAGAATTTAGAAAATTGGATCTCTGGGCATGAATAGTTCTTACAATTTCTGCACCAGTTGTGGAGAGTCGCTTCAGCCCATATCGGATCCAGGACTGGAACAACCGCTCAGAGAATGCTCGAGTTGTGATTTCAAAATATGGAGTGATCCGAAAGTAGTAGCTGCCACAGTTGTCACACACAAAGAAAAGATCCTACTAGTCCAAAGAATTGATGCGCCGGATGAATCTCTCTGGAGTCTTCCAGCTGGCTTTGTGAGCAAGAATGAAAATCCAGCACAGACAGCTATCAGGGAAGTCTCCGAGGAGACAGGCATAAAATGCCTACCTATGCAGGTCCTAGGCCTGAATTACAGCAATGGAATCATACTTATCGTGTATGAAGCAGAACTGTCCGATAAATCGGATATCCAAACACCAGTTACCGCGGTCAATGAACTAAAAAATACAGGTTGGCATCCTTTGGAAGATATACCTGCGCTACAATTCCCCCACGACTGGCTATATATAGATAGGGCCATTCGTAGTCAAGGTCTACCATTGGACGGATCGTTGGCCGACCCGTTTGAGCAAGGTATCGCTTAAGGTGTAATCAATTTGAAAAATATGGATATTGACTCTTCTAAGGAACGCTCGTTCTCACTTCTCCAACAACGTGGCATTGAGGCGGACGTATTGATCCCGTTGATCAGAAATCTTGAAAAAGCAATCGGTAAAGAAAAAGCACATGAAATCGCACGTAATACTGTTATAGAAATAGCTCGTGAACAGGGGAGACGTTTTTCTGAGCTAAGCGAACGGAAAGATTTAGATGGTTTCCGTCAAATTCAGGATACGTGGAGTGGCGCCGGCACAGACCTAGAGATCGAGACTATCGAAGATAGCCCCGAAAGACTGTCATTTAATGTGACGAACTGTCGATTTGCCCAGATGTTCAAGACACTGGGTGCCACTGATTTAGGTAGTATATTCTCCTGTGGACGTGACTTCGCACTCTCGGAAGGGTATTCTGGCGATATACAATTAACAAGAACCCAGACGATCATGGAGGGTGCCAGTTTCTGTGACTTCCGTTATTCGTCGTCGGAAAATTCGGTATCTGGTTCAAGTGAGGAGTCATAATGGAAATTTCCCTGGTCTTAAGTGACACATGTGGATATCACGAAGAAACAAAAGAAATTCTCAAGCAGGCCATGGAAGAGGCCGGTGTTGAGGCCGATGTTGCAGTAACTGTGATACATCAAGATGAAGAAGCCATCACCGTAAATTGCATTGCTTCCCCAACGATTAGGATCGACGGTCTCGATATTGAGTATCAGGAAAGAGAGCCGGAAGAGCGGTCAGCAGGCCAGCGCTATTTCAATACACCTAGTGGATGGAAACCATACCCAGAGGTAGGAATGATTGTGCGCGCTTTAGACGCCGCTAAGCAGCGTGATTCTGGTGCATAACTGATTTGAGTAACCTATGTCTGATCTAGCTAAACGTCTCGGCCGTAAGATAGCTGAGCGAGTCACCCAGAGCAAGGAGTCAGGTGCCTTATCTCCTGAAAATATCGACAAGCTAAAGGGCGCCGCACAAAACAATGCTCGGATCATTGCTGGAAAAGTAGATGCTTCAGCACGTCGGCTCGCCCCCAAAGTTAAAGAGTCAGTGGATGAAACTAAGCAGTATGCAAAGGCACACGATGAGGAGATCAAATCAGGGGCGAAAGAGGGAGCAAAAGTTTTATCTGAACTGGCTACTCCTCCGATCTTACGTCCCGCAGTCAAAGCGTTTCTCTCTGAGCTAGAAGAGGAAAATAAAGATCCTGAAACTAAATAGCAAATTAAGCCATCTTTAGAGTATCTTCGAAAGCATCAGCAGTACTGGGTTTTATACGTGGTCTTGCTTCTTCAAAATCAGAAATATCTTGCTCATACTCCATAGTGATACCAATATCATCCAGACCATTTAATAATCGGTTCTTTATAAATGGATCAATTTCGAAGGTTCGTTGCCACTCGGACCCCGCAACAGTCACCGTCTGAGACTTCAAATCAATTTTTAGCTGGGAATCAGGTAATTCCTCCGAGCGTGACATAAGATAGTCAATGTCTTCTTGAGCAAGCACTATCGTTAGCAGTCCAACTTTCGAACAATTATTGCGGAATATGTCTGCAAAAGATGGAGCTAGAATAGCTTGGACTCCAATATCCTCGAGTCCCCATACCGCATGTTCTCGAGATGACCCACAGCCAAAATTCTGTTGTGCCAGCATGATAGGTGCACCAACATAAGCCTGATCATTGAGTACAAAAGATTCATCTTTTCTCCAATCAAAAAATGCAAATGGCCCGTAGCCTGATCGCTCTATGCGCTTCAGAAACTGTTTTGGCATTATCTGATCCGTATCAACATCTGCACGGTTCAACGGTATAGCGTTCCCAGCGATGGTATCAATTGCTCGCATAACCTACTCCTCTTTAACTAAAGTTAAATCTCTCTTATATCAACAAAGTGACCCCTAATGGCAGCAGCGGCGGCCATCGTCGGACTCACTAAGTGTGTCCGGCCACCCGCTCCCTGTCGACCTTCAAAATTCCTATTTGAAGTTGATGCTGCGCGCTCACCCGGCAGAAGAGTATCAGGATTCATACCGAGGCACATTGAACAGCCAGGGTCTCGCCATTCAAACCCAGCTTCGATAAATAATTTATCAAGTCCCTCTTCTTCGGCCTGTACTTTTACCGGACCAGACCCTGGAACAACCATAGCCCGAACTGAATCTGAGACTGATTTCCCTTCCACGACCGAAGCCGCTTCACGCAGGTCTTCGATCCGACCATTAGTACAAGAGCCAATGAATACAACATCGACTGCTATGTCTTCCATTCGTTGGCCTGGCTCTAAATCCATATAAGTGAGCGCCCGTTCAGCTGTCTCTTTACCCGCAGGCGTACTGAAGTCCTCTGGACCAGGTACCCTGCCCGTAACAGGAATCGACTGAGCGGGAGTGGTTCCCCATGTCACATGTGGTTCTATTTCGCCACCCCGCAGCACGATTCCATGATCGAATACTGCTCCCTCATCCGTTCGCAGATTGCCCCACTCCTCTAATGCCATGTCCCATGCATCACCTTCAGGGGCCATCGACCTGCCCTGTAAATAATCGAATGTTGTGGAATCGGGAGCGATCAGTCCTGCTCTGGCACCTGCTTCGATAGTCATGTTACAGACTGTCATCCTACCTTCCATCGTAAGCGACTCAATGACGTCACCTCGATACTCAATGACTCGCCCCACTCCCCCATCGACACCCATTTTATTAATAATTGCCAAAATTACGTCCTTAGAAGTGACACCGGTCGACAATTCGCCCGTGACTTCGACTGACATCGTCTCTGGAGCAAGTTGCGGCAGAGTCTGAGTGGCCAATACATGCTCGACCTCAGAGGTACCAATACCAAAAGCCAGTGCTCCAAAAGCCCCGTGAGTTGATGTGTGAGAATCACCACAAACAATAGTCATTCCAGGCTGAGTCAATCCATGTTCAGGAGAGATGATATGGACTATTCCCTGCCTAAGGTCAAAAATGTCCCATAATGGAATACCAAACTCCTTGGCATTGGCTTGCATGGTCTCAATCTGCTGGGCTGATACAGGATCTGGATTAGGAAGTTCTCTGCCAGTTGTCGGAACATTATGGTCAACTGTAGCTAATGTAAGATCCGGTCGACGGACCTTACGGCCAGATATCCTTAATGACTCAAATGCTTGGGGGGAAGTTACTTCGTGCACCAGATGCAGATCGATGTACAAAAGATCAGGTTCACCAGGATTGGACCGCACCACATGCTGATCCCAGACTTTTTCTATTATTGTCTTTCCAGTTGTCATCGAAAGCGCCCCCTTGCTTCAGCTTATTGTATTCAGTGCAGTTAATATCTCCAATATCGACGCTTACAATGTACTGGCATCGTTCAGGGCTCGATTCATTGCATGAATATAAGCCCGCGTACTAGCAACCAAAATATCTGGATCGGCCGCGCGTCCCATATAGCTTCCTGAGCCCGTTTCAATACGTATTGTCACTTCTCCTTGTGCATTAATTCCTTCAGTCACAGATTTTACGCTGTACTCTGTGAGCGTATTCTGTGCACCTGTCACTCGGTTAACAGCGTTATATATCGCGTCGACCGGCCCTTCTCCTACTGCAGCGTCCTCAAAAATATTGCCCTCGGAGTCAATCAAACGTACGGTGGCTGTCGGACGTCCATGGTCAGTAGTTGAAACCTGTACGAGGTCGAGAGTCCATACCTCATCAAAGTCAAAGGAGGTATGCTCAGAAATTATAGCTATTAGATCTCTGTCATCTACCTCATCTTTGCGGTCCGCCACATCCTTAAACGCAACAAATACCTTATCGAGGTCAATAGTTTCGAGATCTATTCCCAAGTCCTCAAGCCTTGCCGACAGTCCGTGTCTCCCTGAAACCTTGGTCAGAACAATCGATTCGCCTGTTGGTTGCCCCACAGATTCTGCGCTCATTATTTCATATGTCTCACGCATTTTGAGAACGCCATCTTGGTGAATACCAGACGAATGGCGAAACGCATTTCGACCAACGATCGCTTTGTTGTTTTGTACTTGCATCCCTGAAAGTCGCTCGACCAGCTTAGAGGCTGGATAGAGTTCCACATGGTTCACATCGGTATACACATTCATCAAATCACTACGCGTGGCAATCGACATAATTACCTCTTCAATTGACGTGTTGCCTGCGCGCTCGCCGATACCATTAATGGCACCTTCAACTTGTCGCGCCCCGCCGAGAACTCCAGCAATTGAGTTGGCGGTCGCCATCCCAAGATCGTTATGGCAATGCACTGAAATTCGTGCTTTGTGAATATTGGCTACCTTGTCGTAGATAGATCGAATAAATG
>CAZSFJ010000014.1:0-12871 GCA_964606125.1 uncultured Dehalococcoidaceae bacterium
CATGATGGCGTCTGATGCAGCTTCCTTGAATTCCATCCATTGAACCGCTGGATTGTCACCTGGGCGAGCACCAGCAAAAGTATAGTAGGGAGCAGGTCCGTCGACGTATACATGGGTGAATCTACAATTCAACGTACCGCCACCGCAAATTTCCTTTAAAGCGGAGTTCATTTGTTCACGAACATACTTATCGAATTCCGGCCATCTATCCCAGGTTATCGCAGTCTCTACAGTTCCTCCGATCATTCCTAGGCCAGCCTCAAGTCCACCTCCCTTTGGTATAAAGGCATCTCGCCAGGCTCCGACTGCCCCACCACGTCCAGTAGGAGCACCTGCACCATCATCAACCAATACATCCTCGTCATCGATAACACCGCCAAATGAGCGGGCAATTTCAACAGCGAGTTCCATCGGTTCGCGCTGAGAAATCGTCGAATGCTCGAACCCAATAATAAGAAGTGACTGCACACCATCCAAACCAGCCGAGTCTGCCCCCAAAACGGGGTCTAGTAAACGCAAATTAGCTGGCCATAGCTTCGCCTGCACTATTGATCTAGTCGCCTCATACCCCGACTCCCAGGTTGGGAAGAGTACACCAGCGGTGGCTCGAAATTTCGGTCTGTCCTGAATCCGCATCCAAGCCTCAGAAACGATCCCAAGGGTACCTTCACTGCCAATCACCAAACGTTCCGGTTGTGGCCCGGCTCCGTCACCCGGGAGCCTCCGTGTTTCCATCCAACCTTTAGGGGTAAGCATCTTTACATTCTCAACAAAATCATCAATATGAGTGTGATTTGTTGCATAGTGACCACCAGCGCGGGTAACAATCCATCCGCCTAACGTTGATCCAGCGAATGACTGGGGAAAGTGTCTTAATGTATAGCCATGTGGACGAAGTTGGTCCTCAAGATGCGGTCCATAAACACCAGCCTGAATCAAAGCAGATCGTGACTTTTCATCTATTTCGAGCACCTGGTCAAACTGATCCATATCGATAGTGACAACTGGTTTATCGCTATTTTTGGGAGGGGTTATTCCATCCACCACTGACGAGCCACCACCATATGGGATGGCAATGAATCCGCCATCATCACACCACTCGAGAATCGCCTCCAACTCCACGTCATTGCGGGGGTGGGCCACAACATCAGGCGGATTAGGAGCTCCCAAGTACACGTAATTGCCTCTATTACCACTAGCCGAATGCAATGCCCGCTCATAATTATCCTGAAAGCAGAATGATGCCAATGACTCAGGCGGAGTAATTCGCGGATTCGGCAAATCAAGTTCCTCAGCATCCGGAATATGTGGGGCTGTGATCTCAGTACCGAGTTCCACTGAAAGCTCAGCTGCTCTATCTCGTCTCTGTTGGAAAGTGGGTTGTTCAGATTCAAGACCAAACAACCACAGACTTCTGCGTGGTTTTTCTTTAAATGCGGGCGATTCGTTCATGCGACACTCCAATCATGGGCACTCATCCCAAGTGTACATGCTTCGATAACAAAAACCTACGAGCCGCCAGCAGAAGAGGATGAACCTCGAGTCCTTCTCTATCTGCTTCGGCTACACGAAATTCGATATACGCCAGAGCAATATCTGTAACGGGAATATTCCTATTAGCAGCCATCTCTGCAATCGGTCGAAGATCGCGATTCCGATTGATTTTTTCTGGATCAATTTTGTCTGCCACGAACATAGCCCAGCAAGCTTCATTGAATGTAGGGTAGCCAAAGGTATGATAATAAACCCCGTCGAGAGCCTGTTTTGATACAACAGAATATTTCCATTTCAAATGACGTGCACCGACAGGACCGTGTAACAACACTGGATGATTAGTCTCCATAGAATGAATCAATATCCCGTATCGCCTGGCCTCATTGATCCACTCAGAGTTCGTCAAATGCCGCGCTACGTCGTGAACTAACCCAATGAACTCTGCTTCGGCAGGATCCCCACCTCGATTAGTCACTAAGTCACCGGCTAAAATCGATACACGTTCGGAATGCGCAAAAACTGGCTCTGGGAGAATCTCTTTGAGAATGGACCTGAGTCGGATCAACTCACCATGAAACTCGATTTCAGTCAAAATTCAGTCAGATCCCTGCTCACGCTCAGATCGTTCCCTCGCCCGCCGTGCAAGAGAACTTTCACCTCGATTCAATCTTCCTCGGCTATTATTCTTACCAGGTTTGGTATATTTTCTGGTTGACCCCGCACCGGTTCCTTCTCTTGTCTCCGATAATTTTATAAGACGTGCCACTCTATCTTCAGTTTTCGGATGAGTAGAAAACAAATTACTGGTCTTAACGCCGAGAAATGGATTCATTATGAACAAATGTGCCGTCGTCTCAGGAACCTTCATTGGTATTTGCTTCGCACCCATCTCAATTTTTTGAAGAGCTGAGGCAAGCGCAAGAGGATCACTAACGAACTCAGAACCGTCAGCGTCAGCTTCATACTCTCGAGATCGTGATATTGCCATCTGAATCATCCCAGCCAGAATTGGCGCGAGAAGGAGAGCAATCAAGTTTCCGCCCCCTTGCCGGTTACTACCACCAAACCAGATGCCGACAAAGCCAATCCAGCTGATAGCTGACGCGACGGATGCTGCTATTGTCGAAATCAGGATATCTCTATTGTAGACGTGTGCCATTTCGTGACCTACTACTGCTCGTAACTCCCGTTCAGAAAGTAGCTGTCTAATTCCATTCGTCACGGCAACCGCTGCATGTTGAGGATTTCGGCCAGTCGCGAAAGCATTTGGCTGAGGTGAATCCATAACATAAACCCGTGGTTTCGGAAGGCCAGCAATTGTTGCTATTTCTTCGATCATTTTATGAAGCTGAGGCTCCTCATCAGACGTGACCTCTCGAGCCCGCGACGCTCTAAGTACAAGATCGGCTGACTTCCAATATGATCCGACATTCAGAGCAAGAGCGAGAATAAGAAATAATAATGATCCTTCTAAACCACCAACAGCGCCGCCAATCAATATCAGAAGTCCAGAAATTGAAGTGAGCAACAGAGCCGTCTTTATATTATTCATCCAAATCTCCATATCTGATATCTATGTCTATTTATCATACTCCTAACCGTGTCCGGCTTGTAAATTCGACCTATCAGGGTGCCGACTAGAAAGTTACAAAAAAAAACGGGACCCATAAGGATCCCGTTCAAAAAATCGAAATTGTATATTACTTTTTAGTTACAACCCCAGCTGCTGAGCAACGAGCTCACGATGATAGTCTGCATCACCAAACGCAAGCTCAGCTCTCTTCTGTCTCCTGAAATAGAGTTGAATCTTGTAGTCCTTCGTGAATCCAATACCACCATGAATCTGCTGCCCGTGAGCCACAACTCTCCGCGTTGCCTCAGAACACCAAGCTTTCGCCATATTCACAGCCATTGTGGTTTCGTCGTCTGATTGATCCGTAGCAATCGACCATGCAGCTTTGTACATGATGAATCTAGAACCATCAACATCGGTAACCATATCTGCACACTTGTGCTGGATTGCCTGGAAAGATCCAATCGGTCTCCCGAACTGAACACGTTCCTTGGCGTAGTCCACAGCAATCTCAAAGTCCATCTGTGAAAGTCCAACGAGGTATGCGCATTCGGCCACTGTGTACTTTTGAATTATTGGCTTCAAAGCATCCCAACCAGCTCCGTCCGCTCCCAAGAGCTGACCTGAAGCGTTATTTAAAACCACTTCACACTGCTTATCACGCGCTATTGTCTGCAGAGGAGTAACATTTACTCCATCTTGATCTGTGGCAACTATGGCCAGGCTAACACCCGCGGCACTCCTAGCCGCAACGACCAAATAGTCAGCCACATGGGCATCAGACACAAATAATTTAGTACCGTTCAGAGTAACTTCATCACCTGCCACTGTTGCTTCACATTCAATTCCTGATTCATCAAATCGAGCAGAAGGCTCAGTTAAAGCCAAACTAAATATCAAGTCACCCGAAGCAATCCCCGGAAGGAATTCAGATTTCTGAGCGTCAGAACCGGCCTCCATAAGCGAGACGGCGCCACCAAGAACACTGGACATAAACGGTCCAGGAACCAAAGCTCTACCAAACTCCTCCAACAAAACACATAGGTCAAGAAAATCGAAACCGGCGCCGCCGTGCTCTTCAGGAATCAGTAATCCCTGCCAACCCTGCTCTGCCATTTGTCCCCAGAGTTCTGGCGAGTATCCCCGCTCATCCTCTTCCATTTCACGAACATGCTGCTCAGGACACTCATTCTCGAGAAATTCTCGTGCCGCGTTTTTCAGCAACTCCTGTTGCTCACTTAAACCTAAATCCATACAATCCCCAATCTGAAATGAACGAAGTTATAACCTCATGCTGCTCTACCAATTAAGCATATGGTGAAAGCAACGCACCTAAAGGAGCCAGCCGATGGTAACAGGAAACTGCCTGTCATGCACGGGGGGGCTTCCAATCAGTCCGGCTACAATCTATCAACCTAACCGCGCGGTAATCCCAGTCCCCGTGTCGCTATGACATTTCTCTGAATTTCGTTAGATCCACTGAAAATCGTATGCGGAACGGACCCTACGTAGTCTCTGACGTGACTGGCGTTCATCGGCGAATATCCGCTTTTTTCATCCCAGAAATTACCGTATAGTCCCCAAGCCTTCGTACAGGTCCGAGCTAACCGCTGATGCAACTCAGATCCATACATTTTATTTACAGAGGCCTCATAGTTAGGAACCATGCCGCTGTCTTGTATTGAGACAATTCGGAAAGCAAAATTAAAGAGAACTTCGGTCTCAACCGCTCTATCAGCAAGTTCTTTACGAACTACGCCAAAATCTTGACGGATGAATTTACGTCCCGCATCGGTGCTCACGAATTCACTAAATTCTTTCTGGTCTCGTCGATATGAAATGGCATCTGAAATTCCCGACCGTTCGAAGTCAAGAAGCGTCAT
Organism: uncultured Dehalococcoidaceae bacterium; assembly: GCA_964606125.1. Lineage (GTDB taxonomy): Bacteria > Chloroflexota > Dehalococcoidia > UBA2979 > UBA2979 > UBA2979. The sequence goes on from CAZSFJ010000014.1 coordinate 4,951, forward strand.
ACCAACGTACCAACCTCTATCTTCCTCGCCGATTCGGTTTGTGACGGGAACTTTTACATCTTCAAAGAATGTTTCGTTAAACGGATGATTCCAGCCCATATCAATAATTGGACGGACTGTGACCCCAGGGGACTTAATATCCAACATTAAGAAAGATATTCCTCTGTGCTTGGGGGCATCAGGGTTCGTACGCACCAATGTAAACAACCAGTCGGCAAATTGCGCTCCGGAGGTCCAAATTTTCTGGCCATTGATTACATATTCGTCACCATCCCTGAGTGCACGAGTCTGCAACGACGCTAAGTCAGATCCGGCACCGGGCTCAGAATATCCCTGAGCCCAAGCAACATCACCCGAAAGTATTTTAGGAAGATGCTCTGCCTTCTGTTCGTCTGAACCATGGACAATAAGAGTCGGACCAAGCATCGAAACGCCCATTCCACCAACTCCAGGTGCTCCTTGCTCTGCCATTTCCTGATTGAAGATGAACTGTTCCATCACTGACAGACCAGCACCTCCGTACTCTTTTGGCCAAGCCGGAGCGACCCAGCCTTTCTCGGACAGGGCCGATGCCCAGTCTTCAGCCGCTCCTCTAGCCTCTTCGTTATCAGACTTCCTATCCGCTTGCCAAGCTGCGACAATTCCTTCATCGCTCGACTCTGCCTGATATCGCGCAGGAAGACGCTCCGCAATAAAATTCCGGACGTCATCCCTGAAGGCGGATTGTGTTGTGCTATCACCCCAGTCCATAAATTACCCCTCTCATGTTCAATAATCCTAATGCGGACTCACTGTAGCATTCAATTTATTTCAGTTTATCCTATTGCCCGTGAATCGCGTAGGCTGCCGCTGCCACATCAGTCATCACTTTCTGAGCATCTGGGAAGGTACGCCAGTCACTGTCGTCGCGGCGGGTCAAAATGACCAGAATGAAGGGGCCACGTGAACCGTACACGAGGCCAGAATCATTAGCATATTCGACTATGAGACCCGTCTTATGAGCCACTTCTATTTCATCAGGTAACCCAGACAGCATGTAATTTTCGACTTTCTGAGTAAGAAGCAAAGAGAGCATGCTGAAGCTTCCTTGCTCAGAGATTAGCTCCCCGTGATACAGATACTTCAATATATTTGCCTGATCGAACGCCGTAGTCTGATAGTATCTGGGCCCGGCTATGGTACCGTGCAACCCAAGATTCCAAGCCGTCTCATTAACCTGTTGTACTCCCAAATATTCGTGCAGAGCTTCCGCTTCGGGATTGGACGACCAAACGATCGCGTTGTTGAGGGCCTGGCCTATCGGCATAATCGTAGGTTTACTGTAACGTTGCTCGGGCGGAGTATATTCACCATGCCAAGGCATAATTACTATCTCATCGAAATATGAAAGTTCTCCAGCTTCAATTAAACGGTGGGTCTCAATCATGAGTAAGGTTTTATACAGAGAAGCCGAAGCCACCGACTCATGCGCTCGTAGCTCACACTTCCTACCAGTTACCATATCGATAAAGACGTACGAAGTTCTGACAGTTGGATTTTTAATCGCAGCCTTGTAAAGGCCTGAGCACGGATCCGAGAGTCCTACACCTCCTACTATTCCAGCTTGAGCAGGTTCCTTAGTAATAAGACTGAACGAAATAATTCCAAAAAGCAACATCAGGCTTGCGATTATTGTTTTACGAAAGAATCTATTCCCTCTCTGAATCACCATCGAATAATATCCCTCTAGATAAATCAAGTTCATCGCCAGCTTCAAGCGTTAAACCAAGTTCAGATTCAATTTCACGCAGATCGACAATATTACCTCGTTCAACTTCATCGTCGAGCTTTCCCAAGCGCTCCTCTTTTTTTTCGATGGCTTCGCGGCTTAGCTCAAGCTGTTCCTCAAGCATTTCAGATAGTGCATCTTCGGGTGCTTGAGAAGGATTTACTATTTGCGGTTCAAATGGTTTCTGCAGTACCGAGTATTTCTGTGCACCTAGATAATGCAAAGGACGCAGTGAATAATCCTCGTCGTGATCACTGACTAGATTTGGTTTGCACTGAGCACTAAGTATCGATCCCACGAATAGATAGTGATCACCTAATTCTAATCTCTCGACAATCTCACATTCGATCCATGCGCAACATAAAGATATTAGTGGTGAGGAAATGCGTCTTGCAGCAAATGTCTCAAGTTGGGTTGCCTCGAACTTATTCAAATCGGCACCAGAGAGGGAACCTAAATACTCGACATGACTCGCTAAAGATCTTGTAGGAATGTTCAAAGCGAATTCACTTGCATGCCCCAGTATGTCGGTAGAGTATCTAGATTGTTCAATTGCTATGCCTACCAGTGCGGGGTCCGATGACAATGGTGTGAACCATGAAATTGGAATGACATTCGGCTCTCCGCGCCAAATCGTCGTGACCAAAGCCACTGGTCCGCCCATCAGCAACGAATTTGCCTCAGACACAGGCAGTTGCATGAGGTCCTCCTCAGGAGGAGCTGAGAATGGTGACCCGAATACTGAATCAGTCATAGAGTTATTATTGCACGCTGAGTATGCTTAGGCTCCTCTGGAGGTCGTCCCTTTTGCAATATCCCGGACCGCTGAGACTTCGTCCGGCAAAAGATCTCTGAATTGACCTTCCCGTAAATCAGCAAGATCGATGGGGCCAATTCGGATCCTATGTAATCCCAAGATTACGCCGCCGACACTCTCTAGCATCCGTCTCACAATCCTATTTCTTCCTTCATGGATAGTGATTCGAACACAGGAAACACTCTCCGAAGCATGTTGCTCAACCAAGTTAGCTTTGGCGGAACCGTCATCAAGCTGCACGCCAGCAAGTAGCTTCGAAATTGATGACCGAGGAAGGGTTTCGGTTAATGTAGCCACATATTCCTTTTCGATTTCAAATCTTGGATGGGTCAAATACTCATTGAAGGTTCCGTCTGTCGATAAAATCAGCAGGCCACTTGTATCCTTGTCAAGACGACCTGCATATTTCAATGTTTCCGGCACTCCCTTCAGCAAATCAAAAACAGTTGGACGGCCTAGTTCATCCGAGTGTGTGACCACTAAACCAACAGGTTTGTGCAGTGCGATTCGTCTCACGGCATTCTGTAGAGACGCAGGAATCAGTACATCATCCAAATGAATATGATCTTTCTCTGGGTCGGCTCTAGTCCCTAGGATCGCGATTTTCCCATTCACCTTCACTCTTCCTGTTCGTATTAGGTCTTCGGATTTTCTGCGGGAGCCGTATCCAGCGGATGAAAGTATTTTCTGCAATCTTTGCTCAGTCATTCTCGGCTCGGCTTGCTTCTAAGAGTTCTTCGACATCTTGAGTCAAATCCAAAGGAAGCGAATGATTGGAGATCAATGAGCCATCTGAGTCTTTGATAAAACCCTGTGCCATTCGTCGCAAAGTTGCTACAAGGAAAATTGGTTCCCTACGCAATCCTTCCTTACGAATTGCATCAAACAATAATTCTTTGTGAGTTGAATCGATCGTTCCCGACTCATAGTTCCCATAATTTTCCCAAAGATTCGACATCATCTGCTGCGTATCAAGCGGATAAGAGCAAAACGTAACTGGCGGCCCACGATCCACTTCGGGTACTGCCAAATGTGCCATTACCCCAGTCGTTCGGACATTGGAACGCATCAATTCATGAATAACATCTTGCCAGGTGCCAATGGGCCCTGAAGGCAGAGCAGGGTGCAAATTAAGGAGCAATCTCTTTTCAACAAAACTACCTGTGAAAATCAACATATAGCCCGCCATGACGCCAATGTCAGCCGGGTACTGCTCTGTGAGATCTAAGATTTCCTTATCAAACCTATAACGCCACGGGGGTAGCTGATCCTTGGCCCTACTTATTGGTTCGCCGGCCGCTTTTCTGAAATTGACAGAAGATTTGGCCACTAGAGGTATGTTATTTTCCTTGACTATATCCATGAATTTGTCAGTAGCCGTTGACTCGCCTAGCTCTCTGTTAACGAAAACGAAGGATATTTTGGCATCTAAGACACCCGCATCGATCGAATCGATCACTGATTCAAACATCGCCTTCGATCCAGATCCACCGGCTGTTGTATACCAGCCAACATTTAAGGTCATCTGACGCTCTTCTTTACTCCGTCGAACATTCTTACTCCTGCGAGATAGTTTCCAGTCGGTCTGACGCTGCATCTAAGAGTGATTTACATGCAGAGTTGAGTCTAGTTCCTTCCTCATAAAGTCCTATCGATTCCTCAAGTGATAGACCACCGACCTCCAGTCTTTCAACAATCACCATCAATTTTTCATACAGTGACTCGAAAGATTCCCCTCCTTGTTCATTTAAGACACACTCTTCTTCGGACAATTCCTACCTCAATCCTTTTGGATAATTCCATCTGCAGTTCCATCTGCCCAATGTATAGATATCCTATCCTCGTCAGCTACCTCTGAAAGTCTTTTGATAGGTTGGCCTTCACGTGAAGTCAATGAATAGCCTCGCTCAAGAGTGGCCTGCGGCGATAAGTTAGCTAGCTGCAATCTAGCAGATCGATTTAAAGTCCGTAAATCTGAAATTCTCTGACTACTCGCGACCGCGGTTCGATTATGCAGCTGCTCCAGGTCTGCTGCAAACAAGTCTATCTGAGGTATATTTTTGTGCATCGAGCTCCGCGCCTGTATGGTCCATTTCAGGCGTTCCTCTATTTCAGCTCTCATTGCCGATCCAGCCCTACCCAACGTGCTATCAATAATTGTTCTTATTTCCTGCTGGTCCGGTACACAGAGTTCGGCTGCTACGGAAGGAGTAGGTGCTCTCAAGTCAGCCGCCATATCAGTGAGCGTTGTATCTGTTTCGTGCCCTATCGCGGAAACGATAGGTATCGCCGACCCATGAACTGCACGGACAACTTCTTCTTCGTTGAATACCCATAGATCTTCGATAGATCCGCCGCCCCTGGCGAGTATGGCAACATCTGCGATTGCAGAAATTTCATCGTTTACTTTGCGGAGGCCTGACACTATGCTCTCAATCGCATTCTGTCCCTGCACCAAAACTGGTTCTATTTCCAGTGACGCCAAAGGCCAGCGTCGTCTTAGTACCGTCTTGATATCCTCGATTACTGCACCAGTGGGACTTGTTATCGCAACAATTTTTTTTGGGAACTTCGGTAACGGTCGTTTTCTCGCTAAATCGAATAGCCCCTCCAGTTTCAGTTTTTCTCTTCGCCTCTCATATTCAGCCCAAAGGGGGCCTATCTCACCACTCTCCAAGTGCTCCACAATAAATTGCAATTCACCACGTGGAGTGTAAAAATTAAAGCTTCCGAATATTAAGACAGAAGTATTGTCTTCAACTTTATAGCGAAATGGGCCATTAGCATTTCGGAAAAATGCGCACCGAACTGATGCATCAGCATCCTTAATAGTGAAATAGATATGTCCAGATTTATGCTTGGTTACACGGCTTAGTTCACCCTCAAGCCATATTTCTGTGAATGCTGTATTCGACTCTATCGCGTGTTTTAGAGAAGCCGTCGCGTCGGATACGGAAAGGATCTGGACAGTTGTCATGTTGATACTACATACTATTTCGCAACACGATCTAAACTTTCGCCCTCTCGAGGTATCTACCATCGTCGGTTGATATCTTCAAAGAGTCACCCGTGTTTACGAAAAGTGGGACCTGCACGGTCAATCCAGTTTCCATGGTGGCTGGCTTGGTGGCGCCTTGTGCCGTGTCACCCTTGACACCTGGATCGGATTGAACAACCTCCAGTATTACTGCCGCAGGAAGTTCAACCCCTAGGGCCTCTTCACCGTATAGGACTACTTGTATCTCGTCCCCTTCCTTAAGGAATTTACTATCTTCACCAACAATCTGAGCTGGAACTTCAACCTGATCATATGTCTCTGAGTTCATGAAGGTAAAACTATTTGTATCGCCATATAGATACTGCATCTTGCGAGTCTCAACTCGCGCAGTAGAGAGTCGATCCCCCGCGTTAAATGTCCGTTCGATAATGTGCCCTCCGCGCAAATCGCGCATTTTTACTCGATAGACGGCAGATTTCTTAGTTTTAACGTGGTTAACTTCCTCCATTTTATATAGAGTCCCATCCAGTTCTACTGTGGATCCTCGCTTAAATTGAGAGGTGGAAATCATTTTACTCTTCTCCTTATTTTCCTGAATACAAATCTTACAGCAAGAGACTCATAGTGGTTCACTGATTCAGGGTTTTCGATACACTCGTTAGCGACCACAGTCTGCCATCCCTCATAACACACTGATCTTCGATTCTCACCCCACCCCAACCCGGTATATAAATACCCGGTTCTATCGTCAGTACCTGTCCTTCTTCAAGTCGGGTACTATGCCCGGGACCTAGTCGAGGAGCTTCATGCACCTCTAAACCAACCCCATGACCCAAACCGTGATTAAAGTATTCCCCATAACCTGCTTCACGAATCACTTCGACCGCAATCGAATGAGCCTCGGAGGCCAACATCCCTGCTTCGATCCGCTCTATAGCCATCTCCTGCGCCATTAGAACAATGTCATAAATTCTCAAAAACTTATCGCTAACATGTCTCTCTTCATTTCCTGAAAACCATATCGTCCTTGTCAAATCTGAGGCATAGCTGTCAAGAATTACCCCCATATCAATGACAAGACCGCTGTTAGAGATCAATTGCGAATCACTCGCTCGCCAGTGTGGAAGAGCTCCGTTCGAGCCAGAGGCAACGATTGTCGGGAAAGACATATCTGAAGCACCATTAGTCAGCGCATACTGCTGGATAGTCCAAGCAACGTCCTTTTCAGTCCAGTCAGCCCGCATCTCTTTAAGTGCGTATTCAAGCGCTGAATCACCTAGTTTGACAGCTCGAGACAATGCATCTATCTCGAAATTATCCTTTATGAGACGTAACTCTTCCAAAATACCTGAGGCTGCCATTAATCGAGGCGCAGATGGACTGTCCATTGCTTCAATCTGCTCCCTCCATTCGGATATCTGATCTACCGTCACATGGTTTGATTCATAACCTATTTTCTCTAGTGACAGATCTCGAAGTCGAGCCATATGGAATACCGTATCGGCTCCATTGACTTGGACTAGTTCGAAGTCCGGACACTCGAGTCGTACCTGTTCCCAGTATCGTGAATCAGCGAAAATATACTGGCTAGTTTCCGTGATAACAATCGTCCCTGATGTTCCAGAAAATCCAGAAATCCAATATCGATTGTTTGGTGATGAAACAATCAAACCATCGAGCTCTTGATCGCAAATTTCAGCCCGGACTTTATCCAGTCGTTCTCTAATGGGCTGCTTACTCAGCACTTCTCGACGCCACGAAGTAGTTCAAAGCCGCCTGATAGCCATATATACCCAAACCAGATATCTGTGCCTCACATACCGCAGAGGAATACGTATGATGTCGGAAGTCTTCTCGGGCATGGATATTTGTAACATGTACCTCGACTGTAGGTACGCCAACCCCGCTGATTGCGTCGGCTAACGCGATCGAAGTGTGACCATATCCACCGGGATTCAGAATAATCGCATCGCAATCAGCTCGCCTCTGGATTTCGTCCACCAGTTCACCTTCAACATTACTCTGAAAAAAAGTGAGAGCAACATTAAGTTCAGAGGCAAGGCGCGTCAATAATTCTTCGACATCCTGAAGTGTTGCGGAACCGTATAATTCCGGTTCACGAGTGCCCAGTAGGTTTAGATTAGGACCATTGATCACTGCGACCTTCATGTTTGAGCCTCAAATCAATTGCATAATGCCTAGGTATCGTAAGTCTATTGTACTGAACGCATCAAATTAGTGCGGCTAGTCAGTATTTCTCGCTCTGCTCAATGCCGAAGATATCTCTTCACCACTCGACCGCTTAGCCAGGGTCGTGTAAATCTGAGTGGTGTCAGGA
>CAZSFJ010000014.1:12881-19470 GCA_964606125.1 uncultured Dehalococcoidaceae bacterium
TATATCAGCTCCACTTTCAACAAGGTGGGTCGCAAATGAATGCCTCAGAAGATGCGGATGGATAGATGAAGAAAGTCCGACTTTAATCCCGGCACTTTTGACGAGTCGCTGCACGGATCTCTGAGACAATCTTTTCCCAAATCTATTTAGAAAAAAAGCCGTCTCAGCTCCAGATACCAGAGTCGTTCGTCCGTTCTCTAGATAATTCTGTAGAGCCTCCTTTGCTGGAAGACCAAACAGACATATTCGCTCCTTACCTCCCTTGCCTATTACTCGAATCTGCATCTGATTGAAATCAATATCTCGCGTATCAAGACCTACTAACTCGGAAACTCTGACCCCAGTCGCATAGAGAAGTTCAATAATTGCACGGTCACGAATATTGGTTGGTTCGTTTCCCGGTAGTCTAGTCATCAAAACGTCGATATCTGGCTGCTCCAGTAGATGGGGAAGTCTTTTAGGGTTTTTTGGAGTACGCAAGCCTAATATTGACTGTCCCTTAGAGGGCGTCAATGTTCTGCCACTGGTGTCTAGCCAGGTATAGAAACCTCTGATCGTCACAGCTATACGTCGAATCGACGCTGGTGACACCCCAGATTCTTTCATTGCTCTTAGATACGCGCGTACAGTCGGACGCCCTGCATCCTTACATAGAATGGAACGTCTATCCAGGTACCTCAGAAATTTCGAAATATCGTTCCTGTAGTTACGAACCGTATGGCGTGATCTCAGCAAAAGAAGTTCAACATGGACCAGATAGTCGTCCAGATAATCTTTCCCAGTAAACGTTTCTTGAAACACGTCCCTCTCCGAACAGCTTGGGCTAATAGTCAATTCCTGGCTGTGCCTTGATGCCAGACTGATAAGGGTGTTTAACCTCATTCATTTCAGTTACTGTGTCTGCAAATTCGATGAGTTCCTTATCTGCGTCACGGCCGGTCAGGATCACATCAACATCCTTGGGTCGATTAGACAACACGTCAATCACAGCTTGGATTGATAGCCACTGATAATTTATCGGATAGGTAATTTCATCGAGAACAACAAGATCATATTCTTCAGATTCAATGACCGCACGAGCTTGCTGCCATGCTGATTCAGCGAGGGAACGATCGTGTTCGATATCTTCAGACAACCATGTGAAACCGTCCCCCAAGGCCTCCATGTCTATACCCATCCTCTGGGCCGCGAGCGTTTCACCATATTTCGAGTCTTTTTTCTTTATGAATTGTAACCAGGCAACTTTCCAGCCCCGGCCCCAGGCACGCATGCTAACACCCAATGCTGCCGTGGTTTTACCCTTTCCGTCCCCAGTCATAAGAAGTACTAACGGATGATTTTTCGGGAACAGACCTTCCCATTGTGCAGTCGGTTGGTCAATCGGGCCCGACTTGATGATTTCTCGATCGTGAAGAGCCGATCTTCTAGAACCATCAATTTTTTCTTTCATTAGTTCATCATACCGTGGTTATCACTTTGTAAGCCAAACTATTTTATTCGTTTCAAGTTCGATCGCGATTCTCTGTCCAATTGCCCACTGCCCTATACCCACAGAATCGGGGCTAGTAACGACTGATAATTCGATTCCCGAAAAGGCAAGTACTACGTTCATCCCAGCCGTGGTTGCCTCATATCCCACGATTGCAGCCCGGCCATTCGGATCTGGCGTTGCATGAATCGCGTGAGACGGTAGGGACACCGCCTGATATTCCTGAATATCTGAAGGAGGGAAAAATCGAAATGCCTTCACGAAGTCCTCTATCGGAAAAACGTTATGCCCGACTAGTGCAGCAACTGTAGAGGAATTAGGTTTGAGCAAAACCTCTCTAATGGTGCCAAATTGGGTGATCACACCGTCAACCAGTATTGCCAATTTCGAGGCAAGCACTGTAGCTTCACCAACATCATGAGTAACTATTATTGAAGCGGCTTTCGTCTCATTTAGTGACTCGCGAAGGGCCCTAGAGATACTAACCTTGTCCACTGGGTCAATCGCTCCAAAGGGTTCATCAAGAAACAAAAGTTTGGGGGCTAGTGAGAAAGACCTTGCTAGGCTGGCACGCTGCATTTCACCACCCGATAACTGGTGAGGCTTTTTTTTGCTTATTTGGTCAGCACCTAGCCGCTCCAGCCAGAGATTCGATTCTCTTGCAGCAGCTTCTTTATCAAATCCTCTTAATCTCATTGCCAGCTTCACATTGTCTTCGACTGGTCTGTCAAGCAAGGTAGGATTTTGAAAAGAAATAGAAGCCATCCTCCTAAATTTCCGTCTATTTGTTCTGCTTACTCTATGCCCGAAATACTCGATCAGTCCTTCTCGGGAGGGAATAAGAAGAGCTGCCGCTAGCAAGAGGCTCGATTTGCCTGAGCCGTTGGGTCCTATAACAGCAATATTTTCATTCTCCAACACTTCTAGTTTAGGGAATGACAACACCTTGCTACCGGCCCTTTCGACAGAAATATCCGACATTCGTAGGGCGTATCTTTCTTCCATCACACCCTCTTGTTCGCCATGCTCTGCACTAAAGTAAGAACGCTGGCTACGACAAACACCATTGAGAGAAGAACCACACCGTAAGCTATTGCTTCCTCAAATTGCCCTTTCCCAACCAAAAGGACTGTGGCCGTAGTCAACACGCGTGTTTCACCTGAAAGATTTCCACCCACCATCATTGCTGCACCAACCTCCGAGATAACCGCTCCAAATCCGGCCATCAGAGCCACAACTAGGCTGAGACGAGCTTCATAGCAAAGGATCAAAATGGATCTATAGGGGTTAGCTCCCAGTGAGCGAATTTGCAGTAGCAGTGATTCTGGAAGAGCCATAAGTGATCCTGCAGTGATAGCACTTACTAACGGGATGGCAATGATACATTGACTGATGATCATCGCCACAGGCGTATATATCAAGCCTAGCCCACCCAACGGACCTGAACGCCAGAAAAGTACCGCTACGATCAGTCCCGCGACTACTGGTGGCATCCCCATACCAGTATTCGCAAAGGCAACCACTGCTGATCTACCTCTAAAAGGAATTAATGCCATCACGAAGCCAATCGAAGCTCCAAGCAAAAAAGATATGGCGGTAGAGATTGAGCATATAATTGCTGTTCGAGCTGCAATTATCCAAACTTCGTCACTACCTCCGAAAAGTATGCTGAAGAATTTCGAAAAGACATCGTATATAAGATCCATCATTCACACTGCCCGTCAGCGTTAGTCGCCGAAAGTATAAAATAGTGGCTCACCATATTTACTCACACCGAACCGAGAAATCTCTAACTGAATATCTTCACGAACCAAGAAATCTCTAAATTTCTTTGCACCCGCCTCATTAATCTTGTGGAGACTTGGGTTCACTATAATGAGACTATAAACATTTACCAGGTCCTCGTTCTGATCCACATGCACTACCTGATCGGTCCCTCGATTAGTTGCCAGCCATGTACCTTTATCAGAAATCGAATAAGCACCCGTTTGCTGCGCGACCGTAAGAGTTGCACTCATACCTTGACCAGTTGAATAGTACCAATCACGATCGATCGGCGCTTCACTTCTGCCACTACTTCGCCAGAGTGCCTGCTCTTTCTTATGGGTCCCGGAATCGTCTCCTCGGCTCACGAATCGAGCTCCTTGCATTGCAATCTTCTCCAAAGCTTCAAGTATCCCCAAGCCGTTGATATCAGCAGGATCGTCTTTGGGTCCTACTAGCACAAACCAATTCTGCATTATTTTAGTTCTATCTAAACCATAACCCGATTCCATGAAATGCTTTTCAGCCTCCGGTGCGTGGACCAGGAGCAAGTCGATATCCCCTCGCTCAGCCATCTTAAGTGCAGCTCCAGTGCCGGCCGTGACTAACTTGACCTGGTAGTCAGTCTCTCCTTCAAATCGATCAATAAGCATATCCATGAGGCCAGTATTTTCGGTGGAAGTTGTGGTGCCAATCAGCAAGGTACTAGATTCAGAAGAACAACTCATCAAAACCGTCAGTAGTGAACAAAAAAATAGGTTAGTAATCAACTTCATATCATATCCGGATGGTAGTAATTGCTGTGGATTGATTCTAAGTATTAGAGTGTTTAAATACAGGAATTTTAAAGAATGAAACACAACACCAAAAAAACGGATAGCAAATCAATAGTCCGAGTGAAAATCTGGGTCGAACATGATGGAAATATGATCATGAGTGACTATCTTGCTGATCTCTTGGTCAAAATTGATGAGACAAATTCCATCAAGAAAGCAGCTGAACTACTCGATCTCCCATACAGAACGGCACTAAAAAAAATACAAGAAATTGAAAATTCTGCGAGTACTGAAATCGTCTCCACTCGGTCTGGTGGTGCAACGGGTGGAAAATCAAAGCTGACGGAATCCGGAAAAGAATTAATAAAAGAATTAAAAAAAATAAGTGACAAAATTATGGAATCAGACGGGGAAATATTCGAGCCTAAGTCTGAGTGAGCGGAATACCTATCTTACACTTTGGACAGTCTGGAACCTCCCAGGAGGGAATGTCTATGGAAAGAGCCGAAAAAAAAGGCACTGGTAGTTCAACAGCTCCATCGGTACGATCTGCAAGAGCCGCAATTGCGACGGTCGTTCCTCCGGCCTTCTCCACAGCCTCAACTGTTTCAACAAGCGAACCGCCAGTCGTGACGATATCGTCCACCACTAGAACTTTTTCACCGGGCTCCAACTTGAAACCTCTCTGAAAAGATCTACCCCCCGACTCATCAGGTTCACAAAAAATCCCGCGCAAGCCCAGCTGTCGAGCAACTTCATATGCAAGTAAAACTCCCCCAGTAGTAGGCCCGGCAACTGTTTTAGGTGAAAAATCTCTGCCGAAATCAGCCATTAATTTGCACACCTGCTCAGTGTAAGTCGGCCATTGCAGAAGATTGAATTTATCCAGATATCTATCGCTGTGTCTACCAGAAGTTAACGCAAAATGCCCATCAAGAATCGCCTCTGATCCCTCAAAAATACCAATTACATTCATTACTACTCCTCTCCCAGTCGGTTAATCCGGTGGCTGACCAATCCTAGCTGGAGGCCAATAACGAAAAACGACCTTGCCAAGTATATTTCCCTCGGCTACTGGTCCGAATGTTCTGGAGTCATAGGACGCTCCTCTATTGTCACCCAAAACATATACAAAGCCGTGAGGAATCTCAATCGGACCCCAAGAATCATAGTTCTTTGCGAACGTATATGGCTCTGGCAAAGGATAACCATCAACTAATATCTCACCGTCCCGACTTTCCACAGATTGTCCCCCTAAAGCCACCACCCGCTTTACCAAATCATAGTCACTCCCGGACAAACTTGGGAACACTACCACATCACCAGTACGAACTTCATTCGACAACAAATCAATTTCCAAGAATGCAAGAATGTTTGATTTGCTGGATGCCGTATATGCGAGTTTGTTGACTACAAGGAAGTCGTTCGGGAAATAGGTCTGAAGCATGGATTCACCAGATACTACATAGTTTTGGACTACTAGGCGGATCCCAACGAAAACAATCAAAGCTAAGACCAATAGTTCAGAGGTTTCGACGAGGATTCGAAGTATAGGTTTGAAGTGAACTCTGAATTCGCTGCTTGTCAACTCATTAGTAGCCAACAGATCTGAATCGCCTAAATACTCGGGTAAGGGACATTCGTCGATATAACTTTCCGAATCCGTATCGTTTGGAGGCATGGATGTGAGGCCCTTATCGGTTAAAACGTAGTCTAGCAAAGGCAAATAGCCCACGTATAAGTCTAACGAGATTAAAGGCTCGCCGAGGTAACACTGCAAGTTCAGTCACCCTAGCTCGGAAGTCCCTGTTCACCACATACCCATGCCCTGGCGCACCAATATCTGAAGTCAGGTTGGAAAGTAGTCGAAGCGAAGTAAGATAGAGTGCATCATCTTCGTTCGCCCTTTTCAAAGGTCTCGCGAGATATTTCTTATGCCCTATAACTAAATCACCTACGAACGTCACATCATTTTTCTCGGAAATATAGATCACACTTCCCCGAGTGTGACCAGGCAAAGCAATAGCACGAATTCCACTCGTGAGTCGAGACACACTCCCGGAAGTTGAGGGAACTGGGATATCTATCAGAATTTCATTTATCACTAATTGACCGTCATCGTTAATCTTGCAATCAGCTTCGCCGGCTACGACCGACGCATCAGGATAAATCTGTTTCATTCGTTTCAGACCACCACAATGGTCTCGATGGCGGTGAGTCAGCAATATATAACTAATCGGACCAAGTCGGTTGAGCTTGAGGATTTGGTCTATTTCAGTAGTCAACTCACTACTCACTCTAACACCGGTGTCGACAATCGCTGTCCCCTCTGTCCCGAGGTCACTGAGATACACATTGCAACCTCGGACCGAGTCAAGTCGCCATGTACCGGGCAAAATAGAGTTAGTCATCTGCAACACTTTGAGACTGAATGTCTCTGATCGTGGCCACCAAATTTGCCTGAGGCACTTTTAAATTTCTATCGAAATCTACCGAGTCACGTAAGATTCTTATCGTAGCAGATTGATCGGTCACTTCTTCATCACCGATAACGACAGCA
>CAZSFJ010000015.1:0-19431 GCA_964606125.1 uncultured Dehalococcoidaceae bacterium
CAACGATGATCGATCTCGACGGCCGTTCACTACTTCCCGGTTTTATTGATGCTCATCAGCATTTTGCTGGAATTGGTGCCGCTCAGGATGCCATTAATTGCAAAGCTCCTGGGATGGACTCGATATCAGCATTGGTGGAAGAGGTCAGAAAACGTGCGTCCAGCCAACCGAAAGGCACGTGGATCAGAGGAAGAGGGTATAACGATTCAAAGCTTGCGGAAAATCGCCATCCCAACAGAATGGACTGGGATTCGGTAGCTCCAGACCATCCAGTCTGGTTTACGAGGACATGTGGGCACATAAGTTCATTCAATTCGCAGGCGATGCAAGCGGCGAACGTGCCTGACAATCTACCTGACCCCGATGGCGGTGAATATGACAGGGATTCTTCAGGAGCGTTACTCGGCGTGGCCTATGAGCGGGCAACTATTCCGTTTCGGGATGTGCTTGAACCATCTAAAAGTGAAATCCGCGAGCATCTGATTACTGCAAACCGGTTAGATTTGCAGTCTGGGCTCACGAGCATTCACGATGCTGGTGGTATGACGGGCCTTCCACTAGAGCAGGCTCAAGATCTGGTATCCAGCGGAGATTTACAGGTACGGGTTTATAGCTTTGTGACCGTTAACGCGTCTGATCATCCCCTTGTCCCAATTCTCAAAACCGGGATCAGAACAGGATTTGGCACTGACCGACTTCGAATGGGAGCTTTCAAAATAATGACAGATGGTTCCTCATCGGGGCCGACCGCAGCCACTCGTGCACCTTATGCCATCAACGCTGACGACTCAGGTATCGCGTATTGGGCACAAGATGATCTTGATGACCTTCTGGGTAGAGCACATAGAGCAGGCTGGCAGTGTACGGTACATGCCGTCGGCGATAGGGCTATCGAACAAACACTTGACGCGATGCAGAGAGCCCAGCAGGAATATCCTCGAAGTGCGCTGAGACATCGCATCGATCATTGCGGCATCACGCCACCCGACCTTCAGGATCGTGTCGTATCTCAGGGCATAATTCCTGCAATGCAGCCGGCGTTTTTTTGGGAGTTCGGCGACGGATATATCCGCAATTATGGACGAGAGAGAGCTGACGTGATGTTTCCTGCGGGGTCACTCATTAAGCGTGGGGTTCCAGTGGCTGGATCCTCCGATTCACCTGTGACGGACTATCGTCCACTTTTTGGTATTGAGCAGGCAATAACACGTGCTACCGAAACCGGTGATGTATGTGGTCCAGACGAACGAGTTGATCTAACAACAGCGATACGAATGCACACAATAAATGGCGCACACGCATCATTTGAAGAAAACTCTAAAGGCAGCCTTGAAGCTGGTAAATTAGCAGATATGGTAGTTTTGTCGGAACGAATCGATCGGGTACCTACCGAAGAACTTCGTGATCTCCCTGTGGATCTGACCTTTGTAGATGGTGAGCTCGTATTCCAACGATAAATGAGTCGCCAGTCCAGACCTTGTATGCAGGTATAGGAAACAGAAATCTGTTATCTTACAGCCTTAGACGAATATACGATCACAAATAGGAGAAACTCATGTCTAAAGTCCATTTCGGAACGATGGTCCCGCAAATTAAGCGAACTTGGGATCAGGCTAATGAAGCAGCACAATTTTTCGAGTCGGCTGGGTTTGAATCCCTGTGGGTGAACGATCATTTGTACGGCCCCACTTCGCCATCAATCCCTATTTTGGAGGCATGGACACAAATTTCTGCTCTAGCAGCGGTGACAAAAAATGTCGAACTGGGTACTCTTGTAACTCCCGTTGGTATGCGTAACCTCGCCCACTTAGGTAAAACGGTTGCCACTGCTGATCACATCTCAAATGGGCGCGTCATTGTTGGTTTAGGAAGTGGATGGATGCCTCGGGAATTCACAGATTTCGATATGCCGTTCCTATCACCAAAAGAGCGACTTGGGCAACTTCGCGAAGCAGTACAGTTACTTGGTCGCATGTGGGATGAAGACGAAGACGAAGTTACTTTCGACGGAGATTATTTCAGAACTGAAAATGTTGTCACATTACCTAAACCGACTCGCCGTCCTAAAATTCTCATTGGTGGCGGTGGTGAAAAAGTGACTATGCGTATCGCGGCCCAGTATGCTGATATTTGGAATAACTCAGCTGGTGGCCAGGATAATATCGGTCATAAGGTAGAGGTTCTTAGGAATCATGCACAAGATCTTGGACGCAACCCTGATGACATCACGGTATCTCAACAGTGTCTTGTGACTATCGCCGAGGATGAGGCTACTGTAGGTCCAATGATTGAGACAGCTCAGAAGATATTTGGTGGCCATATGGGTAACCCTGGTGGCGAATTGGCCTTGTCTGGAACACCCAATCAAATTGTGGATAGGATTGGGCAGCATCTGGAGCTGGGTTGTTCGATGTTCCAAATTGAATTCTTCGGTCGAGACACCCGGGAGCCAGCTGAATTATTTGCCAAGTCCGTCATGCCACAGTTCAAGTAGTGAATTCTTCAGTAATTTACCAATGTCTCTAGACGGTATGAGGAGAGGACATCTCTTCCACCTAATTCCGACAACTCCACTATGAAGCCGCAGCCGGATATGTTTGCCTTCAATTCAAGGATAGCCTGGGCCGTTGCGAGTGCCGTGCCTCCTGTGGCAAGGAGGTCGTCGACTATAAATACGTTTTGGCCTTCTGATATGGCCTTTCTTTGAATTTCGATTGAATCGGTTCCATATTCGAGTTCGTACTCGACCTTGACACGTTCCCCGGGCAGTTTGGAAGGTTTTCGGGCCATTACCATTGGCTTTCCTAATTTATTTGCCATGAGAGTCGCAAGCGGAAAGCCTCGTGCTTCGACGCCAACCACCACATCTATCTCCTCTACTGGTTCAAATCGTGCAGAGAGTTCTTGAATACAGTCTGCAAGGAGGACAGCGTCAGCGAATACAGGGCTGATATCTCTGAACAGAATCCCATCAGAGGGAAAATCGGGGAAGGCGGTGATGGCTGACTTGAGTCTTTCAGACAGGTCAGTAGAAGAACTATTTATCACGGTGGAGGCCTGCTGAGGGTAGCTAAATCAGAGCGGAAGCTGTACCCACAATCGTGACTGTCCCATCATCTTTTTCAGTCCATACGGTGGACTGGCCTCGAGTTCGACTACCTTCTCCCGTGACTTCCTGCAAAGAACCCTTTGCAGAAATATTCTCACCAACCCAAAGCACATTGACGAACTTAATATCCAATCGTCCGCCGACGAATAGTCCGGCGCCAAATCGTTGAGTTAACAATTCACAGATGTATGCCAACGAAAGAGTACCCTGGACGACTATGTCTGGGAAGCCGAGATCTTCGGCGGTCTCGAGATCATTATGATAGTTAGGCTTTATTCCTGAGTATTGGTCACAAACGGCTTTATCGACGAATCGAGATATTGGGCCGAAAGACTCAATTGAATCTGCTTCACTTGGGTGGCTGCTGCGTTGTCGAGCAGATTGTTTTTCTCGACTTTTATCAACAGCGACAGTGTTGCTCTCCTGCTGGCTCTCACCATCGATCAGGAAGGACTGATGATGTCGTTGCTTCAAAATAACAGCACCGTCTGATTCCCTCACTAAGGTTAGTTCCGGTACCAGATATATACGTCCTCGTTTTTCATAACGATCAACAATCACTCGATGGCCAACTAAGGAGTCGCCAGCGAAAGCTGGCTGATACCATTCAAATTCATGTCGTGCATGTAGATTCCCGTATATATTTTCCGGATACCAAGTACTATTTGGCTGACCTGGCCAGTTGTAGGTGAGCATTGCCGGGACAAGGGGCTTGCCGAACGGTGATTCTCCCGTGTACCAAGGGTGTGTATCGCCCGTTCGCTGTATATAGTCGTTGATAACCTCCTGCGTCAGAACTTGTCTTGTTGTTTCGAGCTGCATTCCAACGAACGCCTCTTTGGTATGGGATGGTGGGATTACTGAACTGACCATGGGTCCTCCGCTGTTTCGGCTGTCTGATTCCCGACCAGTGTATTACCAAAACATCTTCCCGTGTGTGTTGGTCTGGGGGGTTTTACTTCGACACTCGTATCCTTAACGACCGCAAACCACGCAGTACGATATGGTCCTTGTAAATTGGTTGTTCGATGAGTTCGATGTTAGACCATTCTGAAAGAAATCTTCCAAAGCCGATTTGACCCTCTAGGCGGGCTAGTGGAGCTCCAAGACAGTAGTGTATTCCACGGCCGAACGAGAGATGACCTTTATCACCCTTTTTAAGTTCCAGTTCGGCTGGATCAGAAGTGAAGTCATGATCGTAGTTGCCGGAGCCTTGCAAAAGAATTACAGATTGACCCTTTTTTACAGTAACCCCATCTATCTCAATATCTTCCAAGGCTGTTCGTGCATTTACTGCCACAGGCGAATCAAATCGTAACAATTCTTCCGTAGCCGCCTCGCTCTGGCCAGGATTATCCTTTAGCCACTCCAGCTGGTTTGGATTCAGGAGCAACGCATACATACCATTCCCCAACAAGTTTGAAGTTGTTTCATGCCCTGCAATTAGGATGAGTTGAAGCGCTGCAATTACCTCAGCGTGAGAAAGTTTTTCTCCTTCTTCTTCCGCCTGAATCAGTACTGAAATTAGATCATCTTGAGGATGGGTCCTGCGGTCTTCAATGACCTTATCGAAATATTCGCCTAGTTCGAAACTGGCTTCGGCTGCTTCTTCGGCTTGCGCAGCCGTAATTGTGGGTTCCAAGGTCCGAGCAACTGCAACCGACCACGCTTTAAATAAATTACGATCTGAGTGGGGAACCCCAACCATCTCTGCAATTACTATCAACGGCAGAGGATTTGCGTATTCCTCTAGAAAGTCAAATTCTGTCCGATCACCGATATTATGAATAAGTTCCTCTGCTACAGACTCAACTTTAGCCTGCCACAATGAAACTGCCTTCGGCGTGAATGCATGTGCAACCAGAGAGCGAAGCCGGGTATGGTCAGGCGGGTCAGACTGGAGCATGCTAGGGGCTTCGGCTTCCACAATATCCGAAACCAAGTCTCGAGGTTGGTTCATAGCTAGAGCACCGGCTTGCTCATGCTCAGCCAAAGTAGCTTGTGGCACGTTTGAGAAGTGCCTGTAGTCTCGCAAAATCCTATCGATGTCAGAATGCTTGCTAACCACCCACCCTCCGACAACATCTGACCAGTGAATAGGGTCGGTTTCACGAAGAGTCTGCCAGGTTTTTTGTGGATTTTGATGAGTCTCAGCTGCAAGTGGGTTGTATACGACCCCGCTCCTTCTCTTTTCTATCCAAGCGCGACGAGTGAGAACCACCTTAATCACAAATCGTTTTAGCGCCCGTTGCAGCGTATTTCCTGTCAGAGGGTCCAAACCGCGTCTCTGTATTCGAGTTCTGCGTCTGGGTTTTGCTGCGACTTCAGTTTTCTGTGTCATGATATTAGCCCCCCTTTGTCCTGTTGCAGGACTCCAATGACCACTTTTAAGCATACACTCCTTATACAGAAAATGATTAAACATTTTGTGGAGAAATTGTTTGGAGGACTTTATGAATTATGAGAATGTGATTCTTGAACGCGAGGGACATGTAGCGGTACTGACTCTTAATCGACCGGACGTGCTAAATGCTTTAAACAAAGATCTTCAGGATGAGGGCAGGGCGGCTTGTGCCGAAATTGAATCAGATGACTCGGTTCGTGTGTTGATTGTTACAGGTGCTGGCAGAGGATTCTGTGCTGGAGCGGATTTGACTGGTCGTGGCACCGAGGGTGATGCCAAAACAGCGCCACAATCGGACAGGCTTGACGAATTTGGCTGGGTCGGTAGGCAGGCAGTGTCTCTGTACAGGATGACGAAACCAACTATCGCTGCTGTTAATGGGGTGGCGGTAGGCGCGGGAATGAGTCTTGCGCTTGCTTGCGACATGCGGATCGGTTCTGATCTGACTCGATTCAAGACGACATTTCTTGAACGGAGCCTTTCTCCGGATAGTGGGATGTCATTTTTCTTGCCGCGGATACTAGGGTATTCGCGTGCCATGGATCTCATTTTGTCTTCACGCATGGTCGACTCGAACGAGGCGTACAGACTCGGCTTGCTTGAGAGAATTGCTGAGAGCCCTGAATCTCTCATGGATGAGGCGCTCGCTTATGCCAACGAAGTCGGCAGGTGGCCGCCTATGGCTCTCAGGTCGGCTAAACGTGTGACACAAAGAAATCAGCACGTCGATTTAGAGCAAGCCTTGGTAAATGAATCGTTTGGTCTGAATTTTGCTCAAAGAGCTCCACATGATGTAGTAGAGTCACGGCTTTCATGGGAAGAAAAACGTGACCCGGAATTCACCGGTACCTAGGTAGTCTTCGTGATGGGTGGGACTCCGTACTGTAGTTCATACAGCTGTGAGTAGATGTGTTTATTTTCCATTAATTCTTCGTGGGTGCCATCTTCTACGAGCTCACCTTGATGGAACACAAGGATACGATCTACATTTCTGATGGTATTTAATCTGTGTGCAATGATTACCGAGGTCCGACCTTCCATAACATTGGCTAGTCCTTCTTGTATGATCGCTTCTGTTTCGGGATCGATACTTGCGGTTGCTTCGTCCATGACAAGTACTATTTGAGGATCAAACGCCGCGACTCGAGCCAGTGAGATCAGTTGTTTTTGGCCAGTTGAGAAGTTTGCCCCACGCTCTGACATATGGGTGTGATACCCGTCTGTTAGTTTTTCGATAAATATGTTTGCACCCACAGCCTCAGCTGCCTGTCGTACCGTGTGGCTGGAGATCGATGGATCTCTCATACGTACGTTGGCTTCGATAGTATCGGTGAATACCCAGGGATCTTGCAACATTATTCCAGTGTGCCGCCTCAGCCAAGACTGCGGTAATTCCTTGACGGGTACGTCGTCTACTCGAATTTCGCCCTTCTGTACATCATAGAATCTTGAAAAAAGCGCCATAGTTGTTGATTTGCCTGCACCGGTGGCACCAACGATCGCGACCGTCTCACCAGGATTTATCACGAAAGAGACATCCTTTAGAACCCAGTTGTCTTGGTTATAGGCAAACCATACCTGATCGAATTCGAGTTTACCCTGTACGTTGTCGATGGATCTTGTATTTTTAACATCGGTGATCCCGGGCGGGGTGTCGAGGATGGCAAACACCCGTTCGGCAGAAGCTACGGCTCCTTGAATCATAGTGTACCTTTCGGTGAGGTCTCGGACTGGCCAGAAGAAACGATTGATATAACCAAGGAATTGCACCAGTATGCCGAGTGTAATCGCACCTCGAACGATCTCACCCCCGCCATACCAAATGATTGAAGCGGTAGTAATGGCTGTGAAGATAATCACTACTGGTTCGAACGCGGCGAACCAAAAGAGCACGCGCATATTACTGTCCAAAGCACCTTGGTTGCGTTCATCAAACATCCGGAGATTTGTTTTCTGTCGGTTGAAGAGCTGAATTACCGTCACACCGGTGATGATTTCGTTGAGGTAGGCTCCTATCCGAGCCATCCACAGTCGCTGGTCTCTGAACGCCTCTCGTTGAGCAGCGGCGAATCTCCGGATTACCCAGATCAGGGGAATCAAAAATATTGTCAGTAGGAGTGCCAATTTCCAATAAATTAGGTACATCGCGAGGACCATAGTTGAGGCAATCAGGAGGTTAGACAGGATCTGAACGACCCCCTGCGACACAACCATCTCTATTTGCTGTATATCTCCCGTTAATCTGGTCACAAGCCTCCCGACAGGATTTTTATCAAAAAATGATGCCGACATGTGTTCGATGTGAGTAAACAACTCCATTCTCATTTTTTTTATTAGCTTCTGTCCAATCCACATCATGATCCACGTTTGTCCATATCTGAGTATGAATATGAGCAGTAAGATCACTAAAAATTGACCAAATAATGTATTAATGCCGTCAATTTCACCAGGGATGATGAAGTCATCAATGGCTCTCTGTACTAGTAGCCACGGGAGAATTTCCAGGACAGCTAGAGCTATGGTTGATATCACGGATATAGCGAGCCATCCACTGTAAGGCCTCATATAGGTCCAAAATCGAGAGAGTAGCGCTCGATCGTAGATACTTACTTGAGTTGGTTCATCTTCATAAAAACTCATATTTTTGAGCCCCTTTGATCAATCGGCGATTTCGATATTATCGAGATCGGGGCCTTTTGCCTCAATCAGTAATTGTTCTCTGTATAACTCCGAGTATGCGCCACCCTTTTCAACAAGTTCTGAGTGTGAGCCCTTTTCGGTGATCTCTCCATCCTGCAGCATTAGGATTTCATCTGCGGTGCGCAGAGTAGAGGTTCGATGGGCCACTAATAGTGTCGTACGACCGTTCATATATTGTTCAAGCTCTCCTAGGATTTCCTCTTCGGTATGCGTGTCAACATGCGAGAGTGCGTCGTCGAGTACAAGTATGGGGGCATCCTTCAATATCGCCCGCGCGAGTGCTGCTCGCTGTTTTTGACCGCCAGAGAGTGAAGCACCTCTTTCTCCAATTAGCGTATCGATTGCTCCGTCCAGCTGCTCAAGATCGTTACTCAAGCGAGAGACACGTAAGGCTGCATCGATTTCCAGTGGATCCGCGTCATCATTACCGTATTTCAAGTTGTTCTGAATACTATCGGAAAAGAGGTAAGCTTCTTGCGGCACGAAGCCGATGAGATTTCTGAGGCTCTCGAGCTGATAATCTTTAGCGTTAATTCCGTCGATAAAAACTTCACCCGCTGATACATCGACGAGACGGGGAAGAAGATTCAGTAAAGTGGTTTTTCCTGATCCTGTTTTCCCGGCGAGGGCTACTGTTTTGCCAACTTCTATTTCGAAGGACAAGTCATGTAAAACCGTATGCTCTTCGAACTGGACTGACACATTTTTGAATTCGATGTGACCAGACTTTGGCGTCCTTGACGCAGTACTTGGCCCATCCACAATCTCCGCGGAGCGTCGGAATAATTCGTTAATTCTCCGATTGGCTACGAAGCCAAGTTGTAAGATGCTGATCACCCAACCAATCATCATTAAGTCCCACGAGATGATACCAAGCACTAATATGAATCGAACAAGTTGTCCTGGTGTAAGCGACCCGTCTACCACTGCGGGTGCCCCAAAAAACAAGGCGGTCAGAGTAGCTCCAACTCCGAGTACGACGAAGACTGGCCACAGTGCGGATTGATAGGTAGCGAGGCCCATGGCCCGCTGACGCATTTCTTCATTTTGCTCAGCGAAGGCTTCTATCTCCGACTCTTCTCTCGCATAGGCCTTCACAGCGGCTATTCCTGACATGGATTCCTGTGAAACATCAGTCAGGGTCGACAGCTGCTCTTGTACCGCGGTAAATCGTCGTTCTACCTTCACTTCGAAGAAACCAATCACTATACCTACGATGGGCAGATAAATTAGGGACAGCACAGCCAACTTAAAGTTCATCGTGATGAGAACAGCAAACCCAACAATTGCGACAATTATCATTCTGCCCATCGCAGAAGCGATTGGCCCAACCATGTCCCGGATTGCCTGCAGATCATTCATCGCTCTAGACATCAAGTCGCCTGTTCTTGATTTCAGGAAAAAACTTTCGTCGAGAGAGAGAAAATGTCGAGCTAGATCCGCCCGAAGATAATATTCGATTTGCCTAGAGGCAGTTGAGCCAAACCAACGGCCCGACCAACCGAATATGGACTGCAGTAATCCAGCTCCAAGAATCAACAGTGCAAAGTTGGTAAGTCCCGAAACTCCCTTTTCTTCCCGGATGTGATTGATTGCCTGTTCAACTAGGTAGGTGGTTGCTAAAAGTGAAATCACAGCGGCCACCAAGGTCGCGAACAATGAGACAAGGTAGTAGTACCGATACTTCCATAGATATTTGAGTAGAGGGTTCCTGTTTAAGTAACTGCCCGTAGCTAATGCAGATCCTTCGAACTGAGGGGGAGCAACCGTAGGCATTCTCAAGGCAAACATCCTCAGCGATTGGTTTTGATAATCTTGTTGTTACTGGTTATCGAGTCTAGATTGTGATTCAGTAGAAGACCAGCACGAACAGTAAGGGTATGAGAGATTTGGCCGTTATGGATGAGTTCAGTGAGCAGCGGTCCAGACTGCACAGGTTAGACGTAAAATTTATCGATACCTTTGATTCAAGCACGGCAGTCGTGGACTCACTGTATCTCAATGATGCTCAATGGTGGCAAAACGCGTCATTCGCACTCCCGTTTCTAGTTGCATTGATATCAACAGTAGTCGGTCTTGTCTGGGGTATAGGAGAAGCTACTGGCTTCGGATTATTTGCATTTGCTGTCACAGCCCTAATGCTTCCTATTGTTTTAATCACATGGCGAAACACAGCGACTGTCGTGGTGTTGACTGATACAGGGGCATATTCAATCCATAGAGGAAAAATTCTTCACCAACTTAACTGGCATGATCTTCGACGTATTGATCAGGTTGAGTACCTTGGTTCGAGTCGCTTTAAATTGTTACACGGCGACAATGGAGAGTTCATGACGGTCGAGAGTGAAATAGAGGACGGACAAGGTTTGGTAGATCGCTCTTTCCGTTTGTCGGGTCTTTCTCGAGAACGTGAAGTTTAACCTGAATAATTCCATCCGGTGTAGGTCGAAGTGAGCGGTTCACCAGAATTCAGTGGTTCTCCTCCGATTATTTTACCAATGACGAGTACGTGATCTCCGATTTCTACGAACTGCTCGGCAACACATTCGATATAAACCAGAGCATCTTCAAGAATAGGACATCCGACTGCCGTGTCAGATAACCAATAATCAATCCCGTCTAACTTATTCATTTTTTGGGCTGGCCCGTCTCCTTGGCGCCCTTTAATTTTGGTGGAGTCGGTGGGTTGGACAAATTTAGCTGCAAGAGCCATACCATTATTTTCCTGGTTGAGAAGATTTACAGTGAAGAATTTATGTTTTCGGATACGAGCAAGAGTCGAGGAATCGATCTCGCAGGACACAGATATCAATCTTGGATTGAAGGATACCTGCATCACCCAATCAGCTATCATCGCATTTGGGGTGGCTCCGTCTGAACTGCCTATTACATACATACCGTAGGGTAATTCATGTAAAGCCTCCTTCAGATCGTCATCGGGATCTCTTGCTATTTTGCCTAATCCGGCAGATGACTCGTGTTCATTGCTCATCGGGCAATCCTTTACTCGTATGTGCAGTTCTCTCGATCTAAGGATAAATGCATATGGAATAATTGTATTGAGCGGTACAGATCGGCATTTACTTTGTGTTCGACATCAAGGAACCTCGTAATTAGATGATGGAATTGGCAAAAAATGTTACGATATAGCGGTGCTTTAGTGAGCGGGGGCTACTTATGGGCGGCAAAGGTCGAGAAGTTGATCATGAACATCGATTTGTTCTTCCACCACCTGGTGGTGAACAGACTACTGGTCAGTGCAGTTGCGGAATGAAACGAGAATTTTCTAACGTTACGGAAACCAGTTGGGCTCTTCGCCCGAGTGCCACCAGTAGTTCTAAGAAATAGGGCTTCACTTACATTTCGTTTTAGACATATGGTTGATAAAGATTACTGAAGTCTCCTTCTAGGAATTCAATGATGTGATCGACCGCATCGCGATTGAGATACTCAAGGCCTTCGGGCGTAGCATCAGCAGAGTGTGGAGTTAGTACCACATTGTCCATTAATTTCAATGGATGGTCACTATCAAGTGGTTCGATCTCAAATACGTCTAAGCCCGCACCATAAAGATGATTTGTTCTTAAAGATTCAACCAATGCATCCGTATCGATAACTCCCCCTCTTGAGCCATTGATTATAATCGAGCCCTTCTTCATGAGATTCAACTCACGTTCTCCGATCAAATGATGTGTTTTTTCTGATAATGCCGTGTGAATCGATATAACGTCTGCCTGCTGTAGAACGCTGTCAAGTTCTAGAAATTGAACATTGATTGGGAGGTCAAGTGCTTTAGTAGGGTTGAATGTCCAGCTGATAACTTTCATATCAAATGTCTCGGCATACTTTGCCATAAGCATTCCAGTGTTACCCATACCGATAATTCCAATTGTTTTTCCCTTAAGGAATAAATGTTTCCCTTCATCGGGCTCCCAGATATTTTCTCGAATTCGTTTATCATGCTGCGGTATTTTTCTGGCCACAGCAAGGAGTAATGCAAATTCGTGCTCAGCCACTATGGCGGCGGTGTTACCGCGCTGATGGCTGATTGCGATATTGAGTTCGCTTGCTGCTGCAAGATCGATATTGTCTAAACCAACTGAGGTTGTTGATATGAGTCTTAGATTAGGTAATTGTCTTAAAGTCACTCCACTCCAGGTTAAAGTAGAGCGGCTATTGAGAACGATATCGGCATCTTCACATCTCGTAATTTGGTCATCAGGATTTTCCGGCATAGTGGAGTACAGTGTGACATCCCCATATTGCTTCAATCGTTCAATATGTTTGCTATTGCCAATATGCATAGGAAAATCACCAGGTATGACGATCTTGGTATTTGTTGGTGTAAGAGTTTTATGGCTTTCGAGCATCAGCTTTATTTCTAAGAACGAATTTGCGCCAGCCCAGACACTGTTGAGGTTCCAATTTTTCCAATTGCATCATACAAAGCAATACTCGCGAGAGAGATGCCATCATCTGCACCATGGTAAAAAGTTTCGGTACCAATCCAGTCACCAATAGGGTATCTATGTAGATATAGCGATATATCAGCATTGATGTAATTCAATCCCTCAGTGCCCGAGTTCACAAATGGATTTGCAAAGTCAGCTACTTGTGCAACACGCACAACGGGACTGGGTTGTTCGTTCTCAATCAAGTTGTGTGTTTCTCTAATCCAGGCACGGCGTGCCCCGATTGTTTGTTCGTTAGAACTAACTGTTTTGCTATGGGAGATATTATCCGCGGCAGTTTTCGGGCCATCACTATTTCCGACATTAACCGTTTGCCACATCGGCATTCGCCCGTCACGCGGTTCAGGTATGTCGAGTGTCTTATCGGGTACCTGTACGTCCCATCCAGGAGGGGACCAAATAGTTCCTGGTGGTTCTTGGCTTTTGTGTAACATGATTACGCTACCACGGGCGATTTCAATTCTGCCTCGGTCTGGGTCTTCTGTGGTGATATGGACATCAATTACTTTGATACGCCGACCCGAACGAATGATGTCACTTGTGACTTCTAGTGGAGCCATAGGTGGTAGGCGGAATAGATCCACAGTGATTCGAACTATTTGTAGTGACCCAGGATTTTCGGCATCACGGTGGTTTGTTTCAATTTCATAGGCAATTAATCCGGAGATTACTCTGCCGTGTAAAGAATTAGGATCCCATGGCCCACGCGCATATGTTGTTGGGTGGTAGGTATTGGTATTATCTGCATCTTTGGTAAAGAATGCGTTCTCCAGCATATGTTGACTCATATATTATCTTTTTCTTATATATTGATGTAATGATGCTATGCCGACTTTGCCTGTAAGTCGAACAGACTCTGTGGCATTTGTACAATATTCACCACTGCAGGTATACTATCTAATAAGTAGAACATATGTTCTACTTATTA
Source organism: uncultured Dehalococcoidaceae bacterium (assembly GCA_964606125.1). Classification (GTDB taxonomy): domain Bacteria; phylum Chloroflexota; class Dehalococcoidia; order UBA2979; family UBA2979; genus UBA2979. The sequence continues at coordinate 13,614 of CAZSFJ010000015.1, forward strand.
GATAGTCATGCGGGGCCATAATTGCTTTTTGGGTGTTTATTTATTCCTTCATTTGAACTGGGTGTCAATTTAATTGACTATCCTAAATTGCTTATTGATGATGTTGGTCCGATTGCTCTTGTTGATACAGATTCAGAATTGATTTTGGACGTAACATCATTAGCTAAATCAGCGGGCGTGAATCCAACACAGACTTATAGTCAGGCATTTGGATTTTGTCCGGAACTTAAAATCATTCAAATCAATTGGGCTAAAACGAGTGAAATTACAGAATCATTTCTCTCAATCGCCCAAGAAATTTCACCCGTAGTTGAATCACTGTCTTCAGGATGTGTAATGTTTGATTTACAGGGTTCAGAAACATATTTCGGTGATATTAATGCGGTAGGAAAGTATCTTTTTGATCGGAGGGAACAATGGGTAACCAGTCTTACAAAACATTTACCAGAGCAATTGCAAGAGTCATCGAGTTCATTGTTACGAATGCAGGTAGGTATTTCGGAACGAAAATTTACTACACAGATGGCAGCATTGTTTGCTGAACCTGATCAACTTAATTACGTTACAGATAAGCAGGGGAGACAGTTTTTGGCACCGTTATCCGTCCAGTTGTTGCCTTTACCAAATGAGTATATTGATCGATTGAGTCTCTTGGGTGTGACAACGATTAGTGAATATGTGTCAATTCCTCAAGCAAAGATTGAAGCTCAATTTGGAACACAAGGCGGTTACGCGTGGTTAGTTGGCAGAAATCAAGACAACGAAAAAATACGAGCTATAACTATTCTGAAAGAACCAATCAGACATCATATAGAGCTTGATTCGGCTAGTTCTGATCTATCCGTACTTAAGGTAATGACACAGCAACTTTTAGCTCACATGCTAAATATTGCTGCGAACAAGCAAATTTTAGTCGTAGAGATTCGAATTCAATTCGAAACTGAAACAGGTAAGTTGTATTTTTTTAATAGGGTCCTCAAAAATCCAGTGCGTTCTATTCAGAATATTTGGCTTGCAATATCGCCTCAAATTGAAAATCTGAAATGTTCAGAACCGATAAGTAAATTGCAGATTGAATTCACTGATGTTGTTAGAGAATCCGGGCACCAATTGCCACTTTCAGTACTGCATCGTCAACGCAAGCAGCAACTTCAGAATACAGCTCGTCATTTAAAAGCTCGTTATGGTAGCCCGACTTTGATGCAGATTAAGGAAATTTCAAAATGCCACCGACTCCCCGAGAGACGTTTCGCATTGGGCGATTACAGTTTTTAGCACAACCAGAGCAAATCAGCGTGCAGATTGTCATGCCTCGAAGAGAATGTGCATCACTGTTTTTGCATACAGAATGGCCTGAACGTATAAACACTAAAAAAATCATTGAAGTGATAGATCATTGGCATGTAGTAGAGAGTTGGTGGAACCGAGAGCGATATTTCCGAAGTTATTTTCAAGTTGTTTTGGAAACAGGTCGCATAATGACTTTATTTCAGGATATGGAAACTAACGAATGGTTTACGCAGACCACAAGCAAAAATCCCTCACAATACAAGTAAATTCTTATGTCGAGTGAATGTAACTACGTTGAATTACATATGCACTCTAATTATTCATTACTTGAGGGCGCATCTAGTATCGATGAATTGCTCCGGCAAGCTGTTGAATTTAATTATGATGCCATCGCATTAACGGATCACAATGCCCTTTTCGGTGCTATGGAATTTGCTCAGAAGGCAAGACGATATGGCATCAAGCCAATTATCGGTCTCGAACTAAATGTCAGGGGCGATCCGGTAAATAAATTATCGGCCATGAATATTCATCATGTGACCTTATTAGCAGAGAATGAGAGGGGTTATGCAAATCTTTGTCGATTATCAAGTATGGCATTTGGACTTTTCGAAGGAAGTCCTGATGCTAGAGAAAAAAAACGCCTAAACCCATCGGTATCACCCGAAGAACTCTGTCAGCATGCGGAAGGGTTAATTTTGCTGACTGGATGTACTGAGGGATTGATTGCCCGCTATATGGCGGCAGGCCAATCGATATTGGCGAGTAATGTTTTGGAGTATTGGCTCGCTTCTTTTGGGACCCAGAATGTCTTTATGGAGATATCCGATAATCTTATTTCCGGGCAACGCCTACTAAATCATTCTTTACTCCGGCTTGCAATTCAGTTCAATATATCTGCTGTTGCAACTGGAAATGTTCACTATCACATTCCAGATAGATACCGATTACAAGATGTTCTTGTGGCGATTAGTCAGAATGTGACAATTGACGATTCTGAAGGTATTCGACGACCAAATGGTGAATTCTATCTTCGATCTCCATCCGAACAATCCAACCGATTTTCAGTTTATGGTAACGATCTGGTTAAAAATACGATAGAGATCGCATCACGATGTCAATTTGATTTGACTGAAGATCTTGGTTACAGCTTACCTATTCCACCAATTCCCAATAATCGCGACCCGCATACATATCTTACTAAATTGTGTTTTGAAAAACTTGCTACGAAATACGGTAGTAGCAAGCATTTTGCTGAAGCTCGTGAAAGGCTACTTGAGGAATTGCGTTTGATTAATAAACATGGGCTAACAGGTTTTTTTCTAATTTATGCGGATATTTATGAATTAGCATCAGTGGTCGCAAGCGAAATCAGATCTAGTCGAGGTGTCTATGCTCAAAAATTACCGGTGGGTCGTGGTCGTGGTTCATCTGTGGCCTCGGTTGTTTGTTATTTGATAGGTTTATCCCATATCGACCCGGTGGAAAATAAATTATTTTTAGGTCGTTTCTTGAATGATGAACTCTATTCCTTGCCTGATATTGATTTAGATTTTCCACGAGACATCAGGGCGTTATTAATTTCCCGGATATATGATCGCTGGGGCATCGAGCACGCTGCATTGGTTGCAACATTTTCACGATATCGGCGACGTAGCGCGATTCGTGATGTGGGAAATGCTTTGGGGTTACCAAAAAACTTACTGGCACGTCTCATCAAACAATCAAAATTTATTTCAGATATTAGCGAATTGTTTGAATATATTGGATTGTCTGATGAAATTGCTGCCGATCAAAGTCTCGACCGATGGCACTTGTTAATTGATCTAGTCCAGCAAATACTTGATTTCCCAAGACATTTATCACAGCACCCTGGCGGCATGGTTATTTCCTCGAAACCATTGACCAATTACGTTCCATGTCAGCCAGCAGCATGGGCAGGGCGTTATCAATGTCACTGGGATAAAGATTCTATTGAAGATGCTCGGATGGTCAAAATAGATTTATTAGGTCTTGGGATGCTCTCGGTGGTTGAGGACGCAATTGAGCTGATAGGTAGCAATGTGAATCCCGATATCGATTTATCGCGTATTAATTTTGATGATACCAATGTGTATGACTCTATATGCTCCGGAGACACGATCGGTGTGTTTCAAATAGAGTCACGCGCACAGATAGCAATGCTTCCACGAACAAGACCCAAGAACCTGGGAGATCTTGCAGTGCAGGTATCAATAGTAAGACCGGGCCCTATCGTCGGTGGAGCTGTAAATCCATATATTAAAAGAAGAGAGGAACAGCTAGCATCACCTGAATATATTCCTCCATATCCTCATCCAGCTCTCAAAGACGTATTGAGTGAGACGTTGGGGGTAGTAATTTTCCAAGAGCAGGTAATTCAAGTAGCTCAGATTGTTGCTGACTTTACTGCCGGAGAAGCTGACGCATTTCGTAGAACATTGGGAAGAAAATCTGCTTCCGCAGAAATTGAATTGTATAGAGAACATTTCCTTGCGCATGCACAACAGAAAGATATTCCACTGCATGACGCAGAGAATATATTTAAGAATCTAGTAGGTTTTGCTGAATTTGGTTTTCCGAAAAGCCATGGCACAGCTTTTGCCCTGCTGGCATATCAGACAGCATGGCTGAAGTATTATTATCCATCTGAATTCATTTGCTCATTATTTAACAATCAGCCAATGGGATTTTATCCATCCCATGTGCTAACTAATGATGCAAAACGCCATGGAGTATCAATAAAGCGGCCAGATATCAATTTGAGTACGACACGTTGTCAGGTTGACTACGGTTCTCAAGATAATTCGATAATACTTGGACTTGGATATGTTGAAGATGTTGGATTAGATGTCGCCAAAAAAATTATTTTGGAGCGTGAGGAAGCAGGAGTGTATAAGACATTGTTTGAATTCATTCAACGGACAGCAGTGCCAGTGACCACAGTCATCAATCTGATTATGGTTGGAGCATTTGACGAATTCGGATTAAATCGTCGGGAATTAATATGGCATGCGGGTTTGTTCAAAGATATACCTTCAATTCTTAGGAACCACAAAACTGAAAGTTCCGACCATCAATTGCAATTAGCACTCGATCGACATCAGGACCAGATTGAACTGAATGATTTCAATTCGTTTGAGAAGATGACGTTAGATTACAAATTGCTGAAATTGTCGCCAGATAGTCATCCGATGAAATTTTTCCGTAAAAAAATAGATCAGGAATTATTATCGAGTCGTGATCTAAAAGATGCTCCTGCTGACAAGATCATTAAAACAGCAGGTCTGATGGTTTGTCGACAGCGACCATCTACAGCGAAAGGTATTGTGTTTCTGCTTCTTGAAGATGAATATGGAGTAGTGAATGTTCTCCTCAGCCCAAAATTAGTGGAGAAAAATGTATTGACTGTGAATACAGCATCTTTTGTACAGGTAACCGGATACATGGACGGAGCAGGTGCCCCATCTCGTACCTTGGTCGCACAATCAATTGAACCGATTGCACCTCATCAGCTATCAACAGCAAACCAACTATCGTTTAAAACGAAGTCTTGGGGGTAATGACCGGATACCATATTAATTATTCATGACTACCGTAATTTTCTTCTTTGGCGGCCCAGAAAATGCAAAGAAAATTGAGCCCACTAGTGGGAAAAGAGCAATTAATGTGAATCCACTTTGGTATGAGCCCGCAACGTCGAATAATCTTCCTGCGATCATGGGACCACTGAATGAACCAGCCATAATCAGTACGGACGACCAGCCCATAATCATTCCAAAATTAGTCCGGCCAAAGTATTCAGCTCGCATTGTTTGCATTAATGGTCCGCGTATACCCCAGGCCAGGCCGTTCATCGCAGCAAATAAAATAATCATCGCAATCGAAGAAAAGTGCGCAAGTATCAATAAGGCTATTCCATGCATGATCATTGCGGCTGTTGTTAATTTCCTTTTCCCTAATTTTTCACCCAACGAACCAGCTATAGCTTGGCCAGGAATTTGGCAAGCCATCATCCCTGCGGCGACCATCGCAGCATGAACTTCTGAAAGTCCCTGACCGTCCACGAGATGCAGAGGTAGGTGGAGCATCAATGTTGAAACCACCATAACTGCAAAAGCGTGACCTAATCCTATTGTCCAAAAGGCGGACGTTCTCATAGCCTCTTGCCAAGTAAATGCTGGTTCGTCGGCTGAGGCACTATTAGAGAGGTCGCTACTTTCTTCGGCCGACGGCTTGATACCGTCCATTGTGAGACCGATATCCTCTGGCCGGCTATACATTACTGCGGTTAAAGGAAATGCAAGCACCAAGATCAGAATACCGGATCCAAGCGAGAACGCTCTCCAACCGATCTCGGTGATCAAAATTAAAATTACAGAACCTCCGAGCAGGCCACCAATTGAGAAACCCAGTTGCGAAATAGATAATGCCCTAGCTCGTTGTTTGTCGAACCAGCTTACGACAGCGACCGTAACGGTCATGAAGCCGCCCAGACTTGAACCGACAG
>CAZSFJ010000016.1:0-18742 GCA_964606125.1 uncultured Dehalococcoidaceae bacterium
ACTGAATTTAAGTGTGGTGATTTCTCTGCCAAGCAATTCTCTGGATCTTATAACTCCCCAGCCCTCATATTCCCAGACAAAGTCAAACCTATTCGCCCCCATACTCTCTACGGCAGGTACGTTGCCAACTTCGACGAATTCCACACTGTCTGCATCGCCTCCATCACATGCCACCAAAGTTTTGACTAAATGTGTTTCAAGGAGTCCTCCCCAACCTCCGTATAATTTCCCGGCAAGATCCCGAGGTCGTGACACACCTGCTGATTCCAAAAGCATCAAACTAGAATCGTTGTAAGGCATCACAGCAGCAATTGATACTACATTTACATCCATTTGCCTCGCAGGAATTACATATTCAGAGTACGAAAAACCGAAATGAGCGGTCCCCGCTGCAACCGCCGCCTCCACGCCAACTTCAGCCGGTTCGATTATCGACAGATTGATTCCTGCTGCCTCGTACCAACCCTTATGCTTAGCTAAATATATTCCGGCATGATTCGTATTCGGTGTCCAATCCAGCATCACCGTCACATCACGCATCTCTTTCGGGTCATCTGCCGAACAAGCTGTAACAGCAATACCCGCCAACATGATCATAAATAACAATCCAAATCGTTTGAGTAACATAGTCACTTCCTTTTGTTCCAATTATTTCACCTACTCACGAAGATCAGCGTCTGAACCAACTCGATTCCACGGAGTCGAACTGTGCGCCATCCAACGGACCAACAAAAACAGCACAATGCTCAAAATGGCAATTAGAAATACCGCGGCAAACACCTGGTCGGTGCGGTATGCCCGCTGGGAGCGGCCTATGAAGATCCACAGACCTGACGTCCCTCCTGAAAATTCAGCGAATACGGCCCCCAGCACTGCATATGTTGCGGCGATCTGCAAACCCGAAAAAAATGAAGGCACTGCTTGAGGAATTCGCACATAACGCAGTACTTGTAGCCGACTAGCCCCCATGGATTTCATCAGGTCGAGTAGGTCTTTATCTGCATTCATCAATGCATCTGCGGAACTTACAGCAATAGGGAAAAAACACACTAATGTCACGACCGCAATTTTTGGCTCGATACCAAAACCAAACCAAACGACAATCAGCGGAGCGAGAATCATCATTGGAATATTCTGTGAGATTACTAGTATTGGGAGGAGGGCCTTCCTAAGAATTGTCAAACTCGCTAGTGCTCCAGCAACTACAGTGCCTAGCAGTGCCGCAAGAACAAGGCCCACAACTGCTTCAGTCACCGTGGTGAGAGCATGTCCCATCAATTGTTCACGAAGGAAAAATGATTCCTGCATAATTTTGCTAGGAGGTGGAAGTATCCCCTTGGGCACATCATTGATACTGACTAAAACTTCCCACAGCAACAACAAGCCAGCAATGACCAAAAGCGGAAGTGAAACCCCTTGAAGACTACGTCTGAGTTTTACACTGTGCAGAATCATCATTTTACTCTGAACTTGCTGGTGAGACCCACAATACTCTTCTCTTCACCCGGGAAATAACCAATTTTGATTTGTGCCAGTGCCGATTCTGCACCCGACTCAACCGAAATTTCGATCACACGGCGAAGCAAATCCCAGACTTCATCTGAAGGTCCCTCAATGGAAGTACCTAATGCTCCCACCTCATATGGCAAACCTGATTTCTGAATCAAATCTATTGCGGCCTCAACATAGTCATATTCATTCGTCTCCGTCCCTGAAGGCTTTGGAATTACTTGTATCTCAGCGAGCATAAATTTCTCCTAACAACTGGCTTTATTAGCCTGAAATCGTTGGTAATTGTGGAGATTACGTGGAGATCTGAGCAGAGTAGAAACAAGTTTCTACAACTCTTCCTTCGCTTTCCTCCGCTCGAATTACCGAGTTCAGGTTCTCGGGGTGGTCCTATATTCCAAGGATCTCAGCCGTACGGCCCCCCCAGCGGGACAAAGTCAATCGTGATGAATAATAGCACCCTGACAAAGATGAGTCATATGTATAATCATCAAACATGAAATAATCTTAAGGAAAGTTGACTATCTCGCTCAGAAAGTGAGAAAACCCCATGCCACAGAAATGTATTCTAGTGACTGGTTCTTCCGGATTCGTAGGGCAACATCTCTTGCGAAGACTCAATGGAAGTAACCACCGCATTATCGCTGTCGACAAAGAACAACCCATCGCCTTTGTAGACGAAGTACGGTATCACACAATCGATTTATTAGATCGCCCACTCGTAGACGAACTCATAGCTGACACTAAGCCCGACACTATCTTTCATTTAGCTGCCCAAACCTCGGTAGCTGTGTCATCGCGCGAGCCAACACAAGACATACAAAATAACGTAGCCGCATCGGTTTCTCTAATACAATCAGCGGTCGAACTCTCTATACCGAGAATAGTTTTTACGTCGACAGGTGGAGCCATGTATGGGGACAGTTCAACAGTTCCTTTCGATGAATTCACTTCAGCAAATCCACAATCGATATATGGGGTATCAAAACTTGCGGTCGAACATTATCTGCGAGTCCTCACACACGGCACTGAAACAGCAGTGTCTGTGGTAAGACCCGGGAACATTTATGGACCCGGGCAAAATCACCTCGGCGAAGCGGGTGTGATAGCAATTTTTGGTGCCCGTATGTTGTCTGAGAAGAATGTCACAATTTTTGGCGATGGCAACGACACTCGGGACTATATATATGTGGATGACGTCGTGAACATATTAATGGCAGCCGGGGAGAAGACACCAGACACATGCCTTGCCGGAACCGGTATAGAGACGTGGACATTTCAATTTTTTGCGCTTCTAGCCTCGGCAATCGGTTTCGGGCAGCAGCCGATACATGCGCCGGCACGCGCTGGCGATGTAAGACGGTCTGCTTTGGACTCTGATAAAGCCGCCAAAATTTGGGACTGGAAACCCACAACCCCGCTGCCTGAGGGAATCGCTAGGACAGTCGACTGGTTAAAAATGCAGAGCTGAATTAGTTCTACCCAAGCGTCAAAGGAGCTGACGAATCTGCGGTCCACTCAGACATCGAACCATCGTAGTTACGCGCGGAGGTATTTCCAAGCAACGCCATAATGAAATGCCCAAATGCTCCCCTTATACCAGACTGACAGTAAGTCACAGTTTCTTCATCAGGATTCAATCCTGCCTCGATAAGTGTGGATCGGATTTCCTCTAAGGGGCGAAATCGTCTACTAGGGGGACCTTGCATCAGGCGTATCCACTCGAGATGAACTGCCCCAGGCACCCGGCCAGTTCTGTCGTTACCTCTATCCTCCGATCCATCCCATTCGGCATCCGATCGAGTGTCCCAAATTGCCGGAGCGCTTCCGTCAGACACTCGATCCTTTAATTCGGTAATCAGGCAGACACGTTCAGGCTGTGCCGTGGCACTGAACGTGCCAGGCTCTGGCCTTGGATTTCTCGAAGTGAGTGGTCTATTTTCGTCCAACCAAGCATTGAAACCACCATCAACAACACGAACATCAGTATGCCCATAATATTGAAACACCCACCAAACTCGGGCAGCATGCAGGGAGGCGTTGTCATCATAAATTATGACCGGCGTGTCATTTGAAATCCCCCAGCGCTGACAAGCTTTTTCAAATTCAGCCGCCTCCATCACCAGTTTGCTACCACGTCCTTTTAAATACGGATGCGGAACTCCAACAGCACCCGGGATATGTGCGCGGCGGTAGGCATCCGCCTCTCCGGCGTCTATAAGAACAAAATTTGGATTTTCCAAATTTTCGGCGAGCCATTCGGTGCTCACAAGTATGTCGGATCCTTCATAAGTTGTCATAATTATCTCCACAAGCAATACTTCATCTGTTTATCGAATAGGGGATGCAGGATAACACCTGAATACTGTTACTCACTGCGCCAGCCAGCATCCTTACCTTCAGGGAATCCAGCGATCACAATATATTCCACAAAGATATGTGTCTTGCCGTCAGTTTCTGGACGCGGCTCAAGGTAGGGTGTACGCAACGGCACATCGCCACCGATAGCATGCCCCGCACCAGCCCAGATTTTCTGACTACATGGGTCTTCGAAGACTCCGGGCAACCTTTGATAGTTGATCTGCGAACCACGCTCGTCATCGGGTACCCAGACCGCAGCACACTCCGTGCCCTCAAGGCGGGTGTCGATCGCTCGGAGTGTCCCATTCTCTAATCCCACCACATACAAAGGAAGTGAGTCGACTTGATCAACTTGCCCGATGGCGAATCGGTCAACTGGACCAGCATCGATATACCGTACCCGTATTTCAGTTTCGTTGAAGAGACCCCAGAAAACCACGCCGATAAAAAATAGTGATGACAGTAAGAGAATTACTGGACCTGACGAAAAGGATTTGATTTTCTCCATACAAATACAGTAGCGTGTCCGACTATTGACTCCCAGTGCTCAACATAGACGCCTGCAGCTGCTCCATCTGGGTGGCTTCTTCTAACGGGAGGTCAGCGCCGCGATTAATTGTTGATTTCATAACCCGCATGACTTCCGTCCTGTAGTGAGAAATTGTGTCGGATATCTGCTCAGATCGCTGGTATAGCTCCGAATCCTCAACAACTTCATGAATCAGTCCTGCGCTATACGCCTGGATGGCTGTAAGTGGTCGTCCAGTGAGTCCCATTAAGGCCGCATCTGATCTTCGCAAATATCTCGAAATCGTCTGGCTTCCACCAGCCGATGGAATATAGCCAAGGGATACTTCAGGAATACTGAACTGCGAACCACTTGTCGCGATACGGATATCACAGTACAAGGATAATTCCAGCCCAGCCCCATACGCATATCCATGTATCGCAGCTATCAGTGGCAGCTCCAGCTTTGACATCATTCCCCAAAGATCTCTGTTCAGTCTTGCTTCTCTTGACTCGTAGAGACTTGGGGCTGTACCAAATTCAGAAATGTCTGCCCCTGCAGAGAAACCGCGTGATCCGCTTCCACGGATAATGGCACACGTCGCAGTACTATCATCTCTAAGTAATTGCAGAGCTTGCCATAATTCATCACGCATTGCCATATTGACCGAGTTGATTTTGTCGGGACGGTTCAATATGAGGGTGTATACGCCAGATTCACTCCGCTCGATGATTAATGGGGATTCATCATTATTCGATACCATCTACCTGATTTTCTTCGTCAACTATGCCCAATCTGGCTTCTTAATAGGCGAGACCTCAGATCGGTCATGTTGCCCTTGTACTTCTCGATTAATTTTCTCGGCTAAGTTGTTCATCAGCAGGGAACCGGGTTTCATATCGTTAGTTCGCCAATTCTCCAAGGAATAATTGTCTTCGGATGAGAAATTCTCCTTAGCTAAGTTCTCGATGACTGCCTCGAACATTTGATGGCACTCGTCGACCGTAAATTCTACCTTCATATCACAAAACTCCTGTAATTTTTTAGCTCTCTTGAACTTTTAGTTTGCCACGCTGACGCACCATACGTCGTGTATTTTCATCTATGAAATTACCAACTGCTTCATTAAGTTCAATTGCAAATTCATCAAGATCACCCGAGCCAAGATTATGAGAGCGTCGCCAGCTCTTGACGACCTCGCGCCCTTCCTCAGACATCTGCAAATGATCGAGAATCTGTGAGGTCACCAGACTCAAAACAACATGAGCTTCATCAGTGTTCATTACTACGTTCATATACACCCGCTTATCAATTCATCGTTCTTTCAGCGTCAAGGATAATACAGTCACGACCAAAGAAAAGGTAGTAGTTAGACTTTTGGGGGTCAGCGAGCTTTAAAGTCAGGGTTCCTTTTCTCAAGAAAGGCATCTACGCCCTCTTTTCTGTCTTCAGTCGACTGCAGCAATATAGTGAGATCAAGCTCGTACTGTAGAGCCTGCTCCAGAGTCATTTCAGCTCCTTTGTGAAGTGCCTCCTTAAAGGTTCGGACCGCCAGAGGGCCCCTGCTAGCGATTTCCTCACCCGCGAGTTGGGCTTCCGTAAGACTCGTGTTACTGGAACTAGAAATGAGACCAATACGGAATGCCTCTTCCACGTCCATAGGCGAACCAAGCAGAAGCATTCTAAGCGCTTGGGCTCGGCCGACTGCTCGCACTAATCGTTGTCCAGCTCCGCTCATCGGAAGTCTGTCCTCCGCAGCTTCACTCATCCGAAAGGTAGAGTTCGATTCGGCAAATCGAATATCTGCAGCAAGATACAGCTCCATTCCAGGCCCTTGTAGATCTCCTGCGCAGGTGGCAATCACCGGCTGTCTGAGAGCTGCTATCGCTTGTATACCAGCGCTGAGTTCTCTGATTTCTACATATCGTTCGTTTGTCGAGCTTTGGACGGAGTTCAGTGCGGCCCATTTGCCGCCAGCATTTTCAGCGTGCTCCAAGATCACCACGTCCACGCGACTAAACATCTCGAGCTCTTCAACCACCGCCGACAACTGGCTAGAAGTCTCCACCGAAAAAACGTCTTGTTTCTCGTTAAATGTGATATTTGCTACGTGATCGTTAAGATTAATTTCAATTGACATGACTTCAGACTAACCTAGTACATATAGCCTGACTATAAGTCTCCGTTATACAAATACATTTTTAGACCAAAAAGGGGCGCGAAATGGATCTTGAACTGAACGACAAATACGTGGTAGTTACCGGGGCTTCCAGAGGTATTGGACGGGCAATTAGCGAAAAGTTCCACGAGGAAGGAACTCACCTACTCCTCGTCGCTCGCGACGAAGATCCTTTATCACATTTAAAAGAATTGTTAGATGGACGGGGTAGTTCTAGTGTTTATACCCTCTCCTGTGATGTTTCATTGGCTAGTGCACCAGAAATAATTGATAAGAAACTGCAAGAAATATTCCCGCATGTGGACGTGCTAGTTAATAATGCGGGTGCCACCATCAGAGGAGGTGATACCGAAAGTAATTGGAGGCAATCTTTCGAACTGAACGTGATGGCGCCATTGAGAATAATGGAAACATTACGTGAGTCTCTACTGAAATCAGAGCACGCATCCGTCATAAATATTTCTTCGATATTCGGCAGAGAACACGGTGGGCCTCCTCAGTATCAGTCGTCGAAAGCTGCCCAGATAGCACTTTCGAATTCATATGCACGTAATTGGGCATCCGATGGCATTCGAATCAACAATATCGCACCTGGGTCGATCGCATTTGAGGGTGGCTCTTGGGGAAACCGCCTAGTCGAAGACCCGGAAGGGATGGCTGAGTTCATCCGAAATGAAATCCCAGGGGGTAGATTCGGCAAGCCTGAGGAAGTAGCTGATGCGGTAGTGTGGCTGGCTTCGAAACGGGCATCATGGGTTATTGGATCAACGATTCCTGTGGATGGCGGACAGAGTCGAAGTGCGATATGACCTCTTGCATGCATCAGACATTTCGAGGAGCATATTGAAGAGAAAGAAGTGGTAAATGCGATTTAACCGATCAGATCTAGTCGGAATTATCTTTGCTATCGTCGCCCCGATTGGTGCAATGTGGCTGATACTGACGGCATTTGAACTCTGGGATTACCACGACACCCCCATGCTGGGTGCGGTCCTTGGTGGCGCAGCCGTGCACATCGCTTTATTAGCAGGGGTGATTGGTGCCTTTTCGAGGTTCATAAGGTCTTGGGATTGGTTAGTAGGGCTTGGAATCTCTTTACTAGCATGTATATTAACTGTAATCGCCCTGCAACAAATCAACCAAGGTGATTCAATGTTTGCAAATACCCTTAAGTTCGTTTCAGTGCTTATTTTCCTAGCGATAAACCTGAATATTGTGATTCAATTCGTGAAAAATGGAATTGATCCCATCCTCATTAGGCGTGCGAGTGGTTCGGAAGAATAGTTTCCTACAAATCTATGCAACACGAATATAGGTGACGCCATTGGATACACCTTCAACGGATCGAACATTAGTACATCTCCTAGCGGCATGGATGAGCGAACGATTCTATAGAACCTTCCGGCCTATTGGTATTGACGATGGAACCGGCGGATATGATGCTCTCCTGAAGCAGCGAGATCGGACGGTTGGTGTTTTTGTCGAAACTCTATGGCCCGTCGACGCTAGGCCTGAATTACGTGAACTCGAAACCCTGCTAACTCAGGATATAGTGGCAGATAATTTGATAGAGCCCGGAGCCTATGGGATTTGGATACCACCGAAAGCGGAAATTCCGGTTGACGAGCCAGATTATTCAGAGCTTAGATTACGCCTAGCGCAAGGCCTAAGAGCTCTCGGAAATGATGAACGACGGGAACTCCGTATCCCAAAAAAAGTAAGACTTGCGAAACTCGAAAACGAGGGGTCCTACATGTCGGTAACTGGAGGTTTTTCCACTGAATGGCTCGCGCTTTCTGAGGGCTTAACTGGAGCTTTCCATCTCGATTCCAGTGAAATAACTAGATTGCCTAAAGAAGAAGCAGAGCTCACTACTATGAAAAATCAAATTCGCGAACGAGCAATGGTGCTCGGAGAAAACGAGCTGACCGAAATAGATTTGCATGACCACTGGACTGTTTCCCACCTACCTTCAACCATTGAGTCTGGGGTCTCAGTAATCGCCCCTCCGGTCGATATAGATCCAGCTGACGGCACACCCGTTCGGCGAGATCTGCGAAGAGCATTGAAAAGGGTCAACGAAGCTCCGGTGAATATTGAAACAGATTTGAAAGCACTAGTAGTAGTCACTGCCACACCTCATCTAGAGAAAGAATTAGTAACGATGGCTCTTAAAGGAATGAGTCCGACCAATTATGTCCAACTCGATCTGATCGTAGTGGTAGCAGATGGTGGACTCAGGCAGGTCCTTAAACCCCGAAAACTGCCTTGGGAAAATTAGCTCGCGTTTACGGTTCAACCTCATTCACCACTGATTCAAATGACTCAAATAAAGGTAATGCAACTTTATCCACCCAAGGGCTAATTTGCGTCAAGAACAATCCTGAATAATCTCTCTATTGATCGTTCAAGAAAATTGTGTTAAAAATTCCTCCCAAACTAAGCGACTCACGGTATCTCCCGGTAAATGTCGCTTCCTCATTGATCAGAAATGTCAAACCCCAAGTCTTCTCTATCCCAGGGAAAAATTCTGCATCGTTGCTTATAACCGCGTCAAAAGACGGAAGTGGTTGCACTCTGTTGGGGCCCATCGCATTTCGTGACATTAGACCAACAGTCTCAGGACTGAGAATTCTTTTACCATCCAATTCTCCTTGATTAAGAATCATCCGGCAGAATCGAAGATAGTCAGAGATAGTCGAGTAGAGTCCGGCCCCACCACCATAATATTCTCTGGAGAGATCTGGCCGAAGTTGGCTAACCTTAAACTCCCGCCCAGCCAGTCGTTGATGCACCGGGACTAGCCTTTGCTCAATGTCTGGAGTTGGCGTATAAGTGGTGTCATTCATTTCCAGAGGTGACAAGATGTTTTGTTGCATGTAATCGGAAAGGGTTGTCCCGGTGACCGCCTCCAGCACTAATCCAGCCCAGTCAATCCCTACGCCATACTCCCATCTTGTGCCGGGATCGAACATCAGAGGAACTCGCAGAGCTTCTAATTTTCCGGAAGGCATTTTTGGATGCCCCGTTATTTCCTGAAATTTACGAATGTCGCCGTTCCACATCTCGTACACAAATCCTGATGTATGAGTCAAAAGATGCCGTAAAGTCAGGGCGCTGGACGGTGTACGTAGCTGTGGTCTATTTTGTTCGTCGAAGCCTTCCAATACTTGAATCGATTCCAGATAGGGAATAATACTCCCAAGAGGTTCATCAAGGTCAACCACTCCGGCCTCGACCAACTGCATCACTGCGACTCCTGTGATCGGTTTGGTCATAGACGCAATATTGAATACTGCATCCAATTCAAGTTCAGCCATACCATCGGAGGACTTTTTTCCGAATGCCCCCTGATATAGAACTCTGTCAGAAGAGGCGACTCCCATGACGACACCTGGAATGTGACCGGCGTCAACCGCAGGACGAAACAGTGCATCCAATGAGTCAGACAGGCGATTCAAAATCAATACTTACGCATCCGAGCGAGACATCATCGTAGAGTATCCCCCAAAGGCTACGGTAGTAGCGCGCGCATGTTCCTCCACATGAACGTTAATACAGGCAGGCTTTCCGCTCTCAGCTGCCCGCTCAAGAGCTCCTGGTAAGTCATTTGGATCAGTTACGAGTTCGCCATAGCCGCCGATCGCCTCAACTACCTTGTGATACTGCTGGTTAAATCCGAGACTTCGACCTGGGGTAGTGTTCTCACCACCTGTCCAACCGCCATTATTACTCACTACCGCTATCACCGGAAGGTTATGACGAACCATCGTATCGAATTCCTGAATATTCATGAAGAATGAGCCATCGCCAACAAAAGCAACGACCTGCCTTCCAGGAGCAGCTACTTGTGCTCCCATAGCAAACGGAATTCCAACACCCATACATCCATTTGGTCCTGAATTCAGTCTCGCACCCTCAACAAATGATGGGATCCATTGACGGCCGAAATTCAACGTTTCCATCCCATCTACTGAGATGATTGCGTCTCTATCAACAAAATTAACAATCTCTTCAGCAACTCGAAGCGGATGTATCGGACTTTGATCGCTTTCGGCCATCATCCTACTTTGTTCACGTTTGCGATCATCCAACTCTGCCAGTTGTGCCCGCCAACTATCCAAGGTTGTAATACCTGCTTCCTCTGCCGCAGTGGTGAGCTTCGACAAAGCAACACGAGCATCGGCAGCGATAGCGACGTCCACTGGACGGTTATGCCCAAGTTCTGTTGCATCGATATCAATATGAATTACTTTGACATCGGGAGCGAATCGAGGAGCATGTCCAAAAGAAATAATGAAGTTGAATCGAGTACCCACAACCACAATCACATCCGCATCACGGAACGCTTGCCCCCGAGCACCCAAATATGCAAGATCGTGATCTTCTGGAATTATGCCCCGTGACTGAGGTGTTGTAAAAAATGGAATCTGCGTAGACTCAACAAACTGACGTAGCTGTTCGCCTGCATCTGACCAGAAAACACCGGAACCTGCAATCACGACAGGTCGCTCCGCCTTTTTCAATATTGATATAGCTTCTTTTATTTCATGGTCACCGGGGTGCGGTCTTGATATTCCCTTCCCACCCGGAGGAAACCAGACCGAAGACTGATCAACCCGGCCATAAAGTACATCACCAGGCAGATCCAGGTATGTTGGCCCTGGTTTACCTGAAATCGCTTTACGTCTCGCCATGTTGAAATATTCAGGTAATCGATCTGTATGGTTGACCCTGCCAGCCCATCTGGTCACGGGCTTTGCCATGGATAATTGGTCATATTCCTGAAAGGCATCAGTATCATGGGCACGAAGCGCCGCTGCGCCGCCAAGCGCGATCATCGGCACACAATCAAGGTAGGCGTTGGCAAGACCTGTCAAAAGGTTAGTCGTAGCCGGTCCTGACGCCGCCAGACAAACACCTGGCTCTCGCTTGACTCTGGCGTAACCATGAGCCGCAAAAGAAGCGCCTTGCTCATGCCGACAGTCTATAGTACGAATGCCGTAATCTGCAGCAAATCCGGCCACCTCGATTATCGGACCGCCCATAATGTAAAACAGATCCTCTACGCCTTCATCCCGCATTTGCTTTGCGAGCAGTTCAGACCCCTGTACCCCATCATTAGTTACAGTCATTAACGCCCTCCTCCAAAAATTACAGATATCTATGACCTATTAGTATCACAAGCTCGAATGTTTTACCTAGCGGTGTATCCACCATCAACTGGAAGAGCTATTCCTGTGACAAATGACGCGTCAGAGCTGGCTAGGAAAGCTGCTGCCGACGCGATTTCCTCTGACTCACCGAGTCGGCCGATGGGATGAAGACTTTCTAAGAATTCTGTTCCACCCTCTCGTTCACGGAAGGGCGCTGTCATCGGAGTCACAATGTAGCCCGGACAGATTGCATTCACTCTCACGTTCAGTTTGCCATACGTCACAGCGAATTGTCTGGTCAAACCGACTACACCATGTTTAGCGGCCGTGTATGCACCTGTCCCTACCGCACCTTCACCCTGTAGAAGTTCCTCCGGTGTAACCGTCGTGCCAACTAAGCCGTTCAGACCGGCGACAGAAGCAGTATTGACAATCGCACCCCCGCCTCGCTGTGCCATCACTCGACACCCATGTTGAAGCCCGTAGTACACACCGCTCAAGTTGATGTCTATTGTGCTCTCCCATGAGCCTCCGGCTATTCCAGCATTATTCATTAACACATCAAATGAACCGAATTCTTCTATCGTTTGATTGATCGCATCACTGAAAGCATCCGAATCAGTAACGTCCAACTCTATAGCTGAGGATCTTCCCCCACGTTCTGACACCTGAGCCGCTGTATCTTCTGCACCTGCAACGTTGATGTCAGCACAGACCACTCCACATCCTTCTTCCGCCAATCGAACTGCCATCGCTCTGCCAATACCTGATGCAGCCCCGGTTACTAGGGCACCCAGACCTTTGTACCTATCCATACATTCACCTCCATTTGTTCTGAAGTGTAATCGTTGCCAACTGGAAAAACCTATATCAAATTCAGTTCAGAAAGAATACTAGACCTCAATACCAATGATCAGGGAGTTGGTGAACTAATTTCACCTAGTCGTTCAAAGCAAACGACTTCCAGTCCCAATTATTTAGCATGGTCTCTCCCAGCGCGGCATATTCAAGTCGTAATAGAACACTCTGCGAATCTATAAACAGGGGAATTACACCGACTTCCTCAGCGAGTTTCTCGCTAGTCGATATGAATATTTTGTTACGCTCCATTTGACTTCGGGCTTCCACGGCAGAAGCAAAATATTCGTCAAATTCGTCGTCATTAAACCGGAAAATATTCTCTGGAGAGGAGCTCTGGAATAGTTTGAGCCAACTGTAGGTATCCAGGTATTCTTGGCTCCACTCGCCTAACGCTATCTCATATGCTCCTGCAACCATATCAGCGTAGTACTCCTCCGTTCGCTCAGAACGCAATACCACATCAACAGGAAGAGTTGTTTCCCAGTGAATCTCTAGTAAAGGAGCTAAAGCGACTTGGACTGGATCCTCTTCAGAATATAGTAGTTCGATCGTTGAGCCATCAGCACCTCCAGCAATAAACCAGCTATCTGCGGGTAAGAGGGACGTGCTTTCCAGTTCCAAAAACCGACTTTCGCTGGTTCCCCATACTGACTTAGGGATCCAGGAGTAACTTGGTTTTAATTGCAGTCCGATACCAGCAGCATGGAGCTGATCGAGTAGCTCTTGCCTTGAGATATTCATCGCTAGGGATGCTCGACCTGATTTATGGTCAAATATTTCTGCTGAATTATTTATAAAAACAGCATGTACACTTGAACCCGTATTCCAAGACTCGATCACATCCGCCGGTAAGACCAATGAATTGAGTTGTCGTCCACTAACCGATATTGCATCCAGATCTCCATCAACCACATCGTCGAAAGCTTCGTCAAAGTCATCGATCGGAATGAACTCGATTCGCTCTATTCCATGAGAGGCAATATCTCCAATGTAGTCCTGCCATTCTATATCTCGCTCAAAAACCACGGAATCGTCTGTCCACTCCAATAACCTATATGGGCCATTACCCGATATTATTATCTGAGCGTCGTCAAAACGGGTCTGAGTGGGGTAAGTGTAACGTGAACTCCAAAAGGTCATAAACTCTGGTGCTGGTTCGAGCAGCTCTATAACAAAAGTTCGATCATCCAAATGTCTGCTACGTTCAACATCTATCTTGGTCGCAAGATCTGTGGCATAAGATGGAAGAAATTCACCTCCAGACGTTAATGTGTCTAACACTAACTCCAAAAATAATTCCGCCGTAACACGTGAGCCATCATTCCACTTAAGATTCGGTCGCAGCAAGAAAGTATATGTCTTACCGTCTGCCGAAATACCTTCGTTCGCATAGGAAGGGATCACCTGAGCCGACTGAGTAATTAATTTCCCTGTGTTTTCAGTACGTAACAAGCCTGACCAAATCAAAAGTTGAAAATTCTTATTAAGCAATAGTCGATCCGGTGAAAGTGGAGAAATTAACTCTCTATTGACCCCGATACGTAGGGACTTAACTTCCGGCTCGTCTGCCACGCCAGCACCGTCTGAATTTCCAGCTATTTCCTCGGTTGCGGTACTAGTCGGTGCGATCTCTACCGAAGTTATATCTATCTCTTCTTCACTGCAGCCCCATAGCAACAATGCAAAGATGACCGAGATACCGAAAGTAGTCGCTTTATTGAACACAATCATTGATCAGTCGTGAACCTAAACTATATTTTTCAATTACAAACGAACATAACTCAATTATGCATGATTGACTATCGAACCATCTACCACCAAAAGTTCAGCATTCACATAATCAGCCTCGTCCGAAGCAAGATAAACCACTGCACCGCGTAAATCCTCTGGACGGCCGAGTCGTCTTAAGGGTATAAATTTTTCTAGAACTGGAGAAAGATTTGGATCGTTCTGTGGTCCGGCAACTCCTTCATAGAATCCAATCCCAAGAGCATTCACTGTGACTCGGTCTTTGGTGAGTGCGTCACCTCCACCCCACTCCAGTCCGAGTGACTTTGTGAAGCCTAATACTGCGCCTTGGGACGCCCCAAATAGTGCACAGTTAGGAACGCCCCGGTCATAAAGATTAGATACCAAGTTAATTATTCGACCCTTGCCACGCGCGAGCATCCCGCGACCAACTGCTTGACTCGCCACAAAAACTGCCGTTGCATTTCTAGACAGCTCATCAGTCCACTCATGCAGAGACGAATCTAGAACTGGCTTTATATTGGCAAAGTGAGGAGCATTGACCAGAATATCAATCGGCCCCAGCTCCTGTTCGAGAGACTCAATTGCATCCACAAAACTAGATGCGTCGGTCAGGTCCAAAGTCAAGCTTTTGCCTTCCTGACCCGATGCGGCCCAACATTCATTTAGTATCGAGTTAGCAAACACTTCCTGATCGCTCAGTGCAGCATTGGTGGTCACGGACACTTTCGCTCCAGCTTCAGCCAGAGCAACAGCAAGAGCTCTCGCAATATCTGTAGTAGCGCCTGTCACCAAGGCATTTTTTCCACTCAGATCAAAATATCTCCCAGAGAAATACGGATTTTGTTCACCTTCAGGGGTAATCGGAAAGACTTTGTTAGTCATATTTCACTCCTTCTTTTACGATTCTGATTCCGGAATAATACCGGCCGGGATGAGGCCAGCTGATATGGCACCCCCATCCATCAAAATGGTTTCACCACTCAAATAATCCGATGCCGGTGAGGCAAGAAATACTGCAAGGGGTCCCATCTCAGGCATGAACCCAATTCGACCGGCTGGCTGCTTGCTTCCCATTTGTTCCAACATGGCCTCGTCATCAGTCTTAGGGAAAAGACCTGGCGCTATGCAGGAGGCCCGCACGTTATCTCGGGCGTAAGTCATCGCTAGAGCTTTTGTTAATTGGATCACTCCGCCCTTTGCTACCGGATACATCCAATTATTTCGGCCGCCGCGGTATCCCCATCCAGAGGTTACATTGATTACACGCCCGCCACCATTTTCAAGAAAATGGGGAATGATTGACCTCGAACAGTAAAAGGCTGAGTAGAGATTACTTTCGATCCCACTATGCCAGTCTTCATCGGTAAGTTCGGGCAACGTCTTGCCTCGCCCAGTACCGCCGAGTCCGGCATTATTAATCAGTAGTGTTATCCGTCCCATCTTTGAGATGGCGTCCTCGAACATCTCGTTGACTCTCTCAGATTTTGTGACATCACCGTCGGATATACCCAAGAACCTCCGGCCTCGCGATTCTATCTCTGCTCCTACGCTTTCGATCGGCTCCTGTCTTCGACCTATCGCAACTATGTCACAACCAGAATCAGCCAACGCCAGTGCCATTTCTCGCCCCAAGCCAGTCCCAGCACCGGTGATAATGGCTGCCTGACCGGACAGGTTGAATTCATCAAGTATGGGCATATGCTCCCCCTAAGCCTTAACGCATTTTCTCCCACGAGATTAGCACGCCACCGACACAGTCACAGCAGCGGTTCAGGCTAATATTCATAACATGAAAAAAGAAGGCTTTGTCTATCTAATCCGTGGGCCAAAAAATGGCTCCGAACAACTCTACAAAATAGGGCAAACATCAAATATGCAAGATCGGATGAGAAATCTGCAAACTGGCTCTCCGACTAAATTGGAAGTCGTGAAGTTTATTCAAACGGAAGATGCCCTCACGACCGAACGCAAACTGCATGATGCTTTCAGGGAAACTAGAATTCGAGGTGAATGGTTCGCGCTGAAGAAAGGTCAAGTGCGTGCTGTAAAAAAATTAATGCACAAGAATCGAAAACGACGCCGAGGGCGACTACTATCTTTCATACTTATTTTGTCTATACTGACGGTAACTTTGGTATTCGCAACCGACTGGATACCAAAATAGGCAATCGAACTTTTTTCTTCCAGAGGCTAGGCTTACAGTGATGAATAATTTACCAAACTTTTCTCTACCAACAGCAGGGGCGACCCGAACACAGAATGCATATTCTTTCCCGTCAGGCCGCCCGACACTTCTCTGCTTTGTGAAAGAGGACTGCCCGACAACCAGAATCGCTATGCCTCTTTTACAAAAAGCCTACGAAGTGTTCGGAGAGAATATCGATGTAGTAGCGCTAGCCCAAAATGGCGAAGACGACCTTGTATTAGCTGAAGAATATGGGCTTAAAATGCCACTCCTCGATGATTCCAATCTGACGACTTCGTTCGCATATGATATTGAAACCGTCCCCACCCTCATTCTTGCTGCACCAGATGGAACTCCATTAACTGACTTTGTTGGCTTCGGACGAGATGACTGGCGTGATCTGTATGTACAAATGTCGGCCATCAGTGATCAAGTACCTCCTGAAATAGATTGGAATTCCTATCCCGAATCGCGACCTGGATGCGGTTCTAAATCCGTAGAGCCAGGCATTTTTGAACGGTTACAGGCTGAATCTGAGGGATCGCCTATTCGGGCCCGAAGAGTGGAGATAGGAGTACATGACGATGTGCATGAGTTCCTCTATGAACAGGGGCTGACTGATGGATTACCCGTGATTCCGCCTACACCGGAACGGGTAATCCGAATACTAGAAGGCACTAAACGAGATCCTCAAGAAACTGTTGCAGTGGTGCCACCGAATCTTGCACCAGTGACTGTTGAAAAAATAGCGATCAATTCGGTAATGGCAGGTTGTAAACCAGAATACTTGCCAGTGGTAATCGCAGCCGTAGAAGCAGTTTGCACTGAAGAATTCAACGCCCACGGTGTCGGCGCAACCACTATGGGTGCAACACCTGTTCTCATAGTCAACGGACCAATCCGGCATGAAATAGGCATGAATATGGGCCTCAACGCTCTTGGTCAGGGAAACCGAGCAAATGCCGCAATCGGTCGAGCTCTCCGTCTTGTCCTGAGAAATGTTGGAGGACAGCGGCCTGGAGAGACAGAAAGGTCCACACTGGGTAGTCCTCTCCGATACACAACGTGTTTTGCTGAGTGGGAGGAAATCAGCCCGTGGGCTCCTCTACATGTTGAACGTGGATTCAATAAAGATGAGTCAGTAGTCACGGCGTTCGCCATGACTGGGCTTGGGCATGCTATCGACCAAACTTCGAGAAACGCCAAATCACTGGTCGGATCAATCGGAGCAAAAATGGAAGCGATCCATCATCCCAACTCGCACAACTACGGGGACGCAGTCCTTGTACTCTGCCCAGAACATGTTGAAACGATCTCCACTAACAACTGGTCGAAGGCAGAAATTCGAGATCGGATTCAAGATATCTCAAGTCGACCCGCCAGGGAGCTCCTGAGGAGTGACGACATAGGAGCTGGACTGGACCCCAACATATTCGATGGCCCCTCTGATCCCAAGCTTGATTCACTCATACCGAAGTTCCGCTCAACTGAAAATATCCATATCGTTGTGGCAGGCTCTAAAGCCGGAAAATTTTCGTCTATCTTTGATGGATGGGCCAGCGGTGCAGGCGGTTCGATGCCCACCAGCAAGAAAATACAACTTTAACTCTAAGTTTGCAGACACAGGAGGAATAAATGACAGTGGAAGTCAACCCAACGATAATTCTGGA
This sequence comes from uncultured Dehalococcoidaceae bacterium, assembly GCA_964606125.1. Classification (GTDB taxonomy): domain Bacteria; phylum Chloroflexota; class Dehalococcoidia; order UBA2979; family UBA2979; genus UBA2979. The sequence continues at coordinate 18,182 of CAZSFJ010000016.1, forward strand.
CCCTACTGATGAAAGAGAACCTATTAATAGGTCTCAGGCTAAGCGGTCCGAACACATAACGGGCACTGTTGGCCTGCTTGACATATCAAAACCACGCGGTGACAAATTTCTTGATCGACTGGAGCAACAAATACAGGAACGGATGCCGTCGGTTCACGTCAAAAGATACAAGAAACCAACGTTCGCAAAACCTGCGCCATATGATTTACGGCGTAAGATCATGAACGAATGTAATTTTGTAATTGAGGCAGTCGCTGACTGAGGATCTTGCACAACGTGCAGTGTGCACGATACGGTTTGGTTTGAAAGCAACGGCATACCGGCCGTGTTTGTAGCAACTAATGAATTTGTGGATGCAGCCGTAGCTCAATCAAAATCACTAGGAATGCCGGACGTCCATCGAGTATTTATTCGGCATCCAATGCAGGATCAAACGGATACTGAAATGCATACCAAGGCCGACGAAGTCATTGAACAGCTAATTGATGCACTCGTCGACTGAGAAGAAAGCGAGCATTTAACGTGCCAGCATTACCCACGTCTGGACCCCTCAAAGGAATC
>CAZSFJ010000017.1:0-16598 GCA_964606125.1 uncultured Dehalococcoidaceae bacterium
CCATATTTGCTTTCAGCCAGTACCCCCATAGCCCCATCGTGAGCCGTATATACCGAGATCCCGAGGATTTCTTCAAGCGCTTGCGATACTGAATGCCCCTGCCAGCCGGGAAGATTTGGTGAGAAGTCGTATGTTCCGTCGTACATAGAAATTGGTCCCGCAGAAGCAACACCTACGTTCTCGGACGAGAGAGGTATGTCACTCTGAATTGCTAGATGCTTTAGGCCGGCTGCCAGTTGATCCATAGCGGAATTAAATCCCCGCGCAGGTTCTGTTGAAAATCGGATAGGCTCCGTCAGAGTGTAGTGATCATGGCGAGTGTCTACCATAGATACCCGAATAGAAGTACCACCGATATCAGCAGCAAAGGGCATAATTCAGGACTACTCCCAATACTGGCCGATACGGAATATCAGAGAATTAGCCACGGGGAAGGCCTAAGCCACGTGTAGCAATAACGTTTCTCTGTATCTCGCTTGTTCCACCTGCGATTGTTGCCGAGACCGTGGACAGGTACATGGTGGCCCATCGACCACGCATTGGTGATCGGGGGTGCTCTCGGTCACGTAAATCGCCATATTTCCCGAGCAGTTGTACAGCGGTCCTCGCTATCCTCTGCATAAATTCAGTATTGAATGCCTTCGTCATTGAAGCTTCGTAATTTGGAATAAGGCCTCTGGCTTGCATCGAGATAACTCTCTGCGAGAGCGTCCTCGCCACACTTGCTTCGATGTATCTATCCACAAGTTCCAGCCGACCGGCATCCGGACGCCCCGATCTACTTCGTCCGGAAGATTTCTCTGCTGGATCTGTGACAAACTCTCGAAGAGCGTCAAGGATCCGTTCCTGTCCGACAGCCATACCAATAGACGAGCGCTCGAAATCGAGGTGCGTAGCCCCAACGTACCAGCCTCTATCAATTTCACCGACAGCATTCTTGACTGGTACACGTACATCTTCAAAAAATGTCTCATTGAATCCGTGTTGATCGTGCATCTGGATCAAGGGGCGGACTGAGACACCAGGGGTGTCCATAGGAAAAAGTAGATATGTGATGCCGCGATGTTTAGGTGCTTCCGGATCGGTGCGAACCAGTGCGAACATCCAATTAGCTAGATGTGCCCCCGAGGTCCAGATTTTCTGGCCATTGATGACGAAATCGTCTCCGTCCCGGACTGCTCTGGTCTGGAGTGATGCTAGATCCGATCCCGATCCAGGCTCGGAATAACCCTGACACCATCTGGTTTCACCTCTGACCATTGGCGGTAGGAATTCTTTTTTTTGGTCATCGTTGCCGTGTACCATAATGGTTGAGCCCACATCAGGCACGCCAACCCGAGGCGCACCACGGACCGCGATCGTTTCATTCAAGATGAACTGTTCCATCGGAGAGAGGTCAGCACCACCATACTCTTTTGGCCATGCAGGGGCGATCCAACCTTTATCCACGAGGGCTGTCCGCCACTCTTTCAATGCGGCTTCCTTAGCGGGTGTGTTTTTCATGCTTCGCATAGTTCGCGGGTCATCATTTTTAGACATCTCTAGGGCCTCAGGGAAATTGTCAGAAAAGAATTCTTCCACACTTGCTCTGAAAATTTGTTGCTCTGGACTATCTGCGAAGTCAACCATCTGAATCCTCATTCCCTGCGGTATGCAGCTCTCGACATTTATCATAACTAAAAAACCAACCGCGGAGTTTGGGTGCCTGACCCGCACATTCTCGTATTTGTACTCAATGTATGATTCAATGCAGACCATATCTATATACATTGACGGCTAGGGGATTCACAATGGCACTTGAGCTGACTATAGAAACCAGCGATTCTCTCATTAGAACGTTGCGGGAATTGGTACAGATACCATCAATCAGCTTGGAAGGGCCAGATTCTCCCTCAATAAGTGAGTGTGCAAATCAGGTTGCCGATGAATTTCGTTCACTGGGCGCCTCGGTGGAAATGTTGGAGATACCAGACGCCCCACCGGCAGTGTTTGGGGAATTCAAGTCAAGCAACAGTGGTGCTCCCACGGTTCTTTTGTACAGTCATTATGATGTTCAACCGGTGGGAAATATTGAGGATTGGTCCCGTGAACCATTTGAACCCGTGGAGGATGGCGGACGTCTGTTCGGACGTGGAGCTAGCGATGACAAGTCGGGGATCGTGACCCATCTTGGAGCGATCCAATTGCTTCTGGATGAGCAGCAGAGACTGCCGTGCCATGTGAAAATTCTCATCGAAGGTGAAGAGGAACTAGGCTCCCCTCATGCCTCGATATTTATTGAAAAATATGGTGACAAATTACATGCGGATGCCGTGATAATTGCAGATTCATCCCATTGGTCGGTGGGGCAACCAGCGATTACGTCATCACTACGCGGTGTGGTTGATTGCGTACTCAATGTCAGGACATTAAGTGCCGGGGTTCATTCCGGAGAGTATGGCGGGGCCGTCCCAGATGCATTAATGGCTTTGTCGCGGATTATTTCGACATTGCACGATGATGACGGCACAGTTGCCGTAGCGGGGCTTGTGACTAAAACCGAAGGGGATGTTGATATCAGTGAAAGTGAGATGATTGCGAAGGCTGGTGGAGTGTCTGACCTTCAGACCATCGGGCGCGGGCAGGTGCTCTCTCGGATATGGGCTCAGCCAGCTATTTCCATATTGGCTATCGATGCCCCATCTATCAACGAAGCAGTCAATCTAATCGTCCCTGAGGCATCAGCAAAGATCAGCATGCGAATTCCACCAGGACAGGATGCCAATGTTTCCTTGCGGTTACTCAGTGAACATTTGGTGACAGCGGCCCCCTGGGGAGTGGAAGTTACAGTAGTACCTGGCACCACAGCAGAGGCATTTAGTGCAAATTTGAATGGACCAATAACCAGGGCGTTCGAGGAAGGAATGGCCTATGCCTGGGACACAGCACCAAAACGAATTGGGCTAGGGGGGTCAATTCCACTGGTAGCCGATCTACAAGCTCTTCTTCCTGCAGCAGAGATCGTCATTACCGGGGTGGGAGAGCCAATTAGCCGCATTCATGGGCCGGATGAAAGTCAGGATCTTGGAGAGCTTAAAAAGAATATTATTGCCGAAGCCCATGCGTTGCTGTCGTTAAGTCAGAGCGATACCAAGCAGTAATCCTAGAGGTAATGTGAGATGTCCAGAAGTGAGTGGTTTGTTAGTAGTGATGACTCCAAATCAGTAATTAGGCCAGAACATCAGGAAAATAGCAAATACCGATGTCGAGAAAACCTCGTGGTCGTGTTCGCGACCAGTATGCTTAGTGGCTTTGGCCCTGACCTAGGCTTGTCGAAGACGGAACACAAACTACGATTTTTTGGCGGCGAGTCAGATATCTATGAAAGTGATCTCTTCCCCAATACAACCTTTATCGAAGGAGCTATTAGTGCGCCAATAGGAGTAAGTGCGGTCGAAACTGCAGTGACTAACGGCGTTGAGCGGGTATTTGCGCTTGGACTGATAGGTGCTGTGGCTGAATCTCTCCAATTAGGGTCAGTCGTGATTCCACAGCAATGTGAGCGTGAAGAAGGAACCTCGTACCATTATGCCGGTCGCGACATGCCAGCAACACCAGACCCGTCATTATTTGCGGAACTGTGTCAATTTCTTTCATCAGCCGATGTCAGGTATCAGGTCGGAAGTACGGTTAGTACTGATGCGCCGTACCGACAGACGATTACGACCGAGCTTGAGTGGCGAGAACGCGGATTACTCGGGGTCGATATGGAGATGTCGGCGATATTCACCTTGGGTCGCTACCTTGCAATACCTACCGTAGGGTTGTTTGTGGTGTCTGACGCACATGACCTTACTGGAAAACGAGAATGGAAATGGGACAGGTCAATATTCCGAGATACGGTGAAGCAGATGACAATACATCTTGGTACGTTTGCATCCGGTCACATTTCGTCTTCCAGTACATGAATGGTATTTTAGGAGAGTTCTAGGTAATATTCGGCATGATCATTGATATCGTCCCAGTTTATATACAGTGGATGATACTCAACTTGTACCCACCGCTCTAAGTTGTCGCGGTAATGGGCAGAGCCTGGTTGGCCAGAGTTACCTGGTGGGATACATATCTCAGCTGCATTTAGATCATGCAGATCAAAAATTTGTCGATAGGTAACCCCGTGTGTGCCATAGGTCCCAGGCGCGATCATTGTATTAAAAGGTGTGTTTCCGTCACCCGGCACCGCCAGAGTGGCCGCATTGAAGATTTCTTGCCATTGCTGATCTCTGCCGAGATTGTGCCGCCAAATCACTTTATGGATGTCACCCCACTTCCAAGAATTGAGGTCGTCACCGAAGGTACTAGTAAGGGTGCTCCAACAATTGGATAGAGCGGAGTTGACAGCGCTGGACCAATCAGTGAATTCACCCAACATTAAAGTGGAGTTATTGCTGAGTTCATCAAGGAGAATCCTGCGAACATCGGCTGCAGTACTTGCAGAAGCTGTCTCCACTTGTGAATAATAGGTGTTGACTGTCAGGTCACCGAGTTCAGTACAGAGGGCGTCATATATCACAGCACCCGTGCTGTCCATCGCGAGATCTGCATTCCAGTCACCCAAGATATTTTGTAAAGCTACGGCATTCGAATCACTCAGTGTCATCCCCGATACTAAATTCGTAAATTCTCGGGCGTGGACACTAGTTGTATCTCCCTGAAATCGTTTCATGTCAGCCCTGGAAAAGGATTCTGGCTGATCAAGTAGTTCTCGAAGGCGGTCGGCACGAAACCTGGTGGCGCTAAAGCTTAAATAGTAGGGATAGGCAGTGTCTATCGTTTTATTGTTGGCGGTAACGATGAAGCCGTTGTCTGGATTCTCGTCCGAAGGTAATGCGTCTTTCGGTATATTGCCATCCCAATCGTATTCATCCGTCCATCCAGGTACGGGTAACAGCCAAGGTTGCCTATTTGGTATTCGGCCGGTGTATTGATATCCGATATCACCATTTGTATCGGCGAAACAATAGTTACCGGACACAGAGTCGTATAGGCGAAGAGCTTGTCTAGCTTCGTCGACGGTCTCAGCCTTCAACATTTCATACATTGCCTGAGTGTCATGCGCTGGTTCGACTAAACCCCAGCGAGCCGATATCACTTCAGTATCTTGAGTGGGATCTCCTGAGATGATCGGCCCGTGGCGAGTTTCCCAAACGATTTCAGTCTCAACCTTTTCGCTCGCAGCTATCTCGAAATGCTCCGCACGCTGAATTAAAGGTTCCCACTGATCTCTATATGCGGCCTTTGGTCCGGAGCCAGATGGATCGATCCGCTCTTTATACAAATCCCACCGGTCGCCAGCAGCGTGGGTCATTGACCACGCAACTGAAGTGTTATGTCCGTAGAATACGGGACCAGGGTATCCAGGGTTGCAGGGGCCGGCAGTAACGAATTCAGGTGATTCCATATGGACCACATACCATTGGGCGGGAGTGGTTAACGCGAGATGAGGATCTCCAACAACTAAAGCATGCCCACTTTCAGATTTCGATGGGCTTACCACCCAGCAGTTCGATCCGCCTCCAGAACTAATTGGACCGTCAGGCTGGCCCATCGCACTCTCAATGTCTGCTCGGAACGGATGCTCTGTCTGTGCCCAACGTGCTCCGGATGGGGTTATCAGCGAGCTCTCCAAGTTAATGTCAGGGATTAGTGGCAGCAGGCCCTCGATACCAAGTTTTTCTAATACGAGCGCATGCTTCAATTTCGAAGCCCAGTGATTATTGGAGCTGACCATTTTGATGATTGCCAACGAATGGAAAGGTTGCCACGGTAACATTTCGTAGGATTTCCCGTCTCCGGAAATGACTTCGAATTCAAATGGGAATAAGTTGGTCTCTAAAACTGCATTAATTCCATCTGCGTACGCCTGCAGAATAAGTCGTTCGTCATCGGTTTGCTCTTCCCACTCTAGCTGGGCTAGTCGTCCGAAACCTAAACGACGGTTTTGCTTGTCTCTTCTGAGCAAACCTTTATTGAGCATTCCAGCCGATGTCCCTAACGCCATCCGGCGATATAACTCAATTTGGAAGAGTCTGTCTTGCGCCATGCAGAAACCCTGGCCAAAGAAAGCGTCATAAGTTGAGCCAGCCTGAATGTGAGGTATTCCCCACTCGTCACGTGTAACACTGAGAGATTCCTGAACATAGCCAGTGTTTATTACTCCGTCCACTTGAGCAAGATGGTCTCTTAGCGTACTTGAATGATCTGGCATGACTTTGCTCCTTTGACTAACCGTAATGCTGAGGGGATTGAAAATGTTCAACCAGTAATTTACCCACGGCCTCCGGATCGTCGAGCATAACCCAATGAGACGCTTCAAGAGTTACCAGTTGTGCAGATTCGCAGCGATCGAGACTGAGCTCGGCCATCTCATAACTCAAGTAACGATCGTTCCGTCCCCAGATAATAAGAGTAGAGGCAACTATTTTTGCGTCGCGACGATTTTTAGTTCGCGGGGTTCTGAGCATAGCCCTGTACCAATTAATCATCCCAGTAATGGCACCTTCTTGTGACCAAGCCTCACGATATTCGGCACGAAGGTCGTTAGGTAAATGAGGCGGGAGAGCCGAGAGCATCATCTGCCAGTTTCCCAGTCTTGCAAGGAATTCAGCCAATCGAGGTACCTGGAACAGGAAAATATACCAACTCTTCATCATCTGTTTAGGATGTTTTTTTAGATAACTAATCATCACACTAGGGTGTGGAACGTTGATTATGGCTAGATGAGTGATTCTCTCCGGCCATTGTTCGGCGAGATACCATGAGACAGCGGCGCCCCAGTCATGACCGGCTAATGAAAATTTACCAATATTTAAACTATCTGCAAGTTTGACTATGTCTTGTCCAAGTGTTTCGATTCGGTAATGCTCATATCCTTTGGGCTTTGAACTTAAGTTGTAGCCTCGCTGATCTGGAATAATTACTCTGTATCCAGCCTGCAGAAGTTGATCTATCTGGAACTTCCAGCCGAACCACGCATCGGGGAACCCGTGCAGAAGTATCACAGGTGGCGCGTCCTCTGGCCCAGCTACAACGACATGAAATACCAGGTCTTCGATTTTGATGAATCGATGTTGGAGGACATCGGACAGGTTACGACTTGTTTGCTCATTCACCTTACAGCTCTTTCAGTATCGAGATATTGTAGGGAACAAGTATATTGCTAATGACTTTACTCAAACGGCCACTTCCCTGACACAAACAACGGTTGGTCGGTCATGAACCCGCTTAAGTAGCGATAAGTTCAGGGCATTCGGACTCGACATAAGGTCGTAATTCAGCGAGTGAGTTCTGTAGCGCAGCTACCGCCGTGTCTATATCCGATGCGGTCATCGGAGTACTCGTGCAATACATAAGTCTCGAAGCTGATTTGACACCATGACGGAGCATGCCCAAGTGAAGTAACTGCCCGATATGTTTTGCCTTGAACAAGCCATCTAGGTAATCACGTGAATCATTCAGGATTCCCTCAGTGAAGTTAATATTCGTAAGAGATCCGACTCCTGCCGCGTTCCCTAGTATCCCCGCATCAGCAAATGCCTGATTGAATCCGTCACGCAACCTCTCGGCGAGCAGATTAATGCGGTTGCATTCATCCTCGTTGTACATTCTCATAGCAGGTAGTCCTGCGGACATAGTTAAGGCATTTCCGGAGAAGGTGCTGGCATGCATAACTGGATTGTTACTTTCGGGATTGAACAGTTGCATAAATTCCTCTTTGCCACCGATCCCGCCGACAGGAAGACCACCACCAATGATCTTACCCATACAGGTAAGGTCGGGGGTGACGCCGAAGTAGTTTTGAGCCCCGCCGTGATTGATTCGCAAGGTAATGACTTCATCAAAGATCAAAACAATGTCATTGGCGGTTGCTTCATCTCTGAGTGCTTGTAGAAATTCCCGCGTCGCTGCGATCATTCCCATTGAACCAAGGATAGGTTCGACAATAATGGCAGCAATCTCTGAAGCATGCTGATTTATCAACTGGCGAGCAATCTCCGGTTGGTTATAGGGACAGATAATCGTGTCCTCAAGAACGCTGTCAGGGAAACTGCCATCGAGAGGGAGAGAGTTTGGTGCACTTAGATCTCCTCGCTGATCTGGCATAGGCACTAGCGATACCTCAGCTAATTCGTAACTACCGTGATATCCACCTTCCATCTTCATGATCTTTTGCCGACCCGTGGCGGCCCTCGCACAACGAATAGCCATTGTTGTGCCCTCAGTACCTGAGCTTGTGAAGCGCATTTGGTCGACGGATGGAATGCGGTCAGTGATTATCTCGGCCAGCTCGATCTGGTTTTCGCTCGGCGCCGCATATGCGGAGCCCAAAGCGATCTGTTGCTGTACTGACTGCACAATCTCCGGATGTGCATGCCCATGAACTAAGGAAGTGAAATTATTCATGAAATCTAGTATTTGATGACCGTCAGCATCGGTCAAAACACATCCAGATGCTTCAGTAATTGTCAGCGGGTATGGCAGGTAATGTGCTGACGCTCTCGTATCACCACCAGGGAATACTCGTTTGGCCTTTTCTGCCAACGCCTCTGATTTAGGGCTGTACTTACGATATTCGGTGATTAGAGGGTGCTCTTTGTTAGTCATGATTATCCTTAGATCATCCTTTGTCGTGCTCGAATTGTAGCGCAGAGAGTGAATCAGGGAGAGGCCAACCCCGTCCAGTCATCGGGGCTCGACCCTGTCTGCGTAAATAATCCGAATAGCTGTCGGTTATATGTCTGCTATAAAAGTTATAAGCGACAAATTTGTCTGCTATAACTTTCTCCTACTACGCAAAAATTGATGCCTTCGCTACACTGACCTCATGCGTGAAATAGTTTACTGCCTGACCAATCCTGCGATGCCCGGTTATGTGAAGATCGGCACTACCAAAAACCTGACACAGCGGTTGGGGCAACTCGATAATACGAGCACTCCGTTACCGTTCGAGTGTATTTATGCTGTGGAAGTGGATGACCCATCGAGGATCGAACATTTGTTGCATGACACCTTTGCAGACGTACGAACTCGTCGAACACGTGAGTTCTTTGAAGTCAGTCCTGAGAGAGTCATTTCAGCAATGCAACTCACTGGCGGACGTGATGTTACTCCAAGGGATGACACGGTAGAGGACGAAGAATCGCAAGTAGCTCTTGATAAAGCACGAACAAGGAGAGCGCGCTTTAACTTTGAAATGGTCGGTATTAGTCCAGGCGCAATCTTGGAGTTTTATGACGATCCTGAGACGACATCTACCGTTTTAAGTAATACGAAAATTTCGTTCGGTGACGAGGAAACCACTCTAACCAGAGCAGCTCGCGACATAATCATTGGACGAAGAAAAGAACGCGGCGAAACAATTCCAGAGTGGATGATGAAAGAGGGAGTGCAAGGGCCGATTTACTGGGCTTTTAATGGCGAATCACTCAACGACCGACGGATGAGAATGGAGCAAGAGGAGTAAATAGATCGGCTCACACTTTGCGGATAATATTTGCTTGCCTCTGTATTCTTTCGTTTCTGCCAGCTACGAATGACATAATATTTCCCCTATAGGATAAGTATTCCTCAACTGTACTTGGCAAAGGTGACTGCTCGAATTGTGTAAAGGGTAAACAGAACTTAATTGATGAGTAATTGTCGTTGACTAAGTCTTGAAGAAGGAAGAAGTCGACATACCCTCGAAAGTCCTCAAATAGATCGAAAAATGACACATATCTCTGCAGCACATCAGTTAGCGGGCTGGGTTCATCTATGTAATGGCGCCGGACGCACTCTAAAGTAAGATCGAATCGGTCCTGTATTCGTGGGTTAATGCCTCGCATCCCGTTGATTGTTGGTTTGTTGTCAATTCTTTTACCAGGGAAAACTATGTATCCCCCAACCGTCCGTGCGACTGTTACAAACGACTGAATTTTGGATGCGGGGACTTGGGTAATCAGAGAACTCATTCTCTTCCAGACTCTGAATGTATGCGCTATGGCATCACTAGCCAAGACAAATTCTCCTAATTCTGATTGATGATGAAGGTACGTGCCCGGCCGATCAGTGTTCAATTGAAAATCAATTCCATTCGGCAATGGTTTACTCCAGAGCTGTTGATGATATCTGCGCAATGTCGGACTATGAGAGTCAACGTCTTTTCCTTCGGGAGTATCCGAAGAGACATCAAAAGTTATATCAATCTCAGTCATGGTTGGAAGAGTACACCATCTGTGTGAGTCATCCAGAGCCACTTCATGAGTGATTATGGGTTGAATTTACCGAGTACAACGGAACTTTATCCGTTAGGCAACAATATTTTGTCGGCTATACTGTCGCCTATAACTTGTTTTCGAGCTCAGATTTGACTGTGAATCCGTGAAATCGCATCTATATAAGGGGAACAGTTGGCTGGGGATCAGGGATTCGAACCCCGACTAAATGAACCAGAATCACTCGTGCTACCATTACACCAATCCCCAGTGCTCTGCGATCCTACCTCAGGAATGGGGTTCATGCATTCAATAACGAAGCGGCTGATTGTAGTCGCTCGACAGAGAGACCTTTCCCGATGATCTCGACGGACTCGAACAGTGGTGGAGAGACTTTTTTGCCGGTGACAGCAGTTCTCACTATGGATAATAATTCTCCCGCCTTCAGGCCGATGGACTCCGCGTGTTCTCGTAAGACAGTTTCGATTCGTTCACGGTTCCATTCAGTATCTGGTATCGCCTCGAGCTTAGTGGCTGCAGTCGATAAAGCTGTAGCAGCCTCAGGGCCACGGTCACGCCATTTCTTTACGAGGAAGTCTTCCACTGGGGGGACGGGTACATCTGTGACCCAGAAAAAATCGACCAGATGTATAGCATCGCTCATAAGAGTGATCCGCTCTTGTATCAGCGGAGCGATGTCCTCGACGAGACTTTCATCGAGTGGGCGAGGGACGTCTGGAGGTAAATCAAGTTCTAATCGGGCTTTCAGCGCCTTCGTGAAAGTCACCGAATCAAGGGATCTGATGTAGGTGCCATTCAACCATTCTAATTTATCATGGTCGAAAGTTGCCGACGCCAAAGTGATGTTTGCCATATCGAAGAGTGAGAGGAGCTCATCTCTGCTGAAGATTGTTTGGTCTTCATGTCCCCAGCCCGTCAGGCAAAGAAAATTCAGTAGGCTGTCAGGGAGATAACCGTCATCGGAGTATTCGAGTACTGATTTAGCTCCGTGTCGCTTGGAGAGTTTGCCGCCACCGGGTGCCTTAATGACAGAGGCGTGCGCGTAAATCGGCCGCTTGTATCCGAAGGCGTCGAATAGCAGCGCATGTCGCGGTAGTGAAGATATCCATTCTTCGCCGCGGGTCACGAGTGTAATGTCCATCGCGTGGTCATCAACAACGTGTGCGAAGTGGTAGGTAGGGTAGCCATCAGATTTTATTAATACAAAGTCATCGAGGGTATGATTCTCGAAGGATATATCTCCGCGCAGGAGATCATTTGCTACGGTAGTCCCTGTCCGGGGGGTTCTAAATCGGACAACGTTTGCTTCGCCGCTAGCTGCTCTTTCTTCGGCTTCTGCCGGGTCTACATCACAGCAATCCCGTATGCCAGGCGGCACCTTGTTTTGCCTCTGTTCCTCACGTATCGTATCCAGTCGTTCGGGGCTACAGAAACAACGGCGTACTTTATTTTCAAGTAGCAGCTTGTTTATTTCCTTTTGGTAAAGATCCAGTCGTTGGCTTTGTACGTACGGTCCGTGTGGCCCTCCAACATCAGGCCCTTCGTCCCATTCGACTCCCAGCCATCTTAACGAATCAAAGATTCTTCTGTCAGCCCCAGGCTGGGCACGAGCTTGATCCGTATCTTCAAGCCGCACGATAAAGTCACCACCATATCGCTTAGCATGAAGCCAAGACCAGACCGCCTGCCTGATGTTACCCACGTGCGGGTCACCTGTTGGACTAGGTGCATATCGGAGTCTTGGTCGATTGGTAATAGAACGCGGCTGATCACTAGTCATGTTGAGGTCCCAAACATTTGTCTCAATGCAGAGATACAGTCTTGCATATCTTTAGGTAAAGGTGAACGAAACTCACGGAATTCATGCGTGGATGGTAGCTTTACGCCGAGCATTGACGCATGCAGAGCCTGACGTGGTATGAGTTCTGACTGCATTCCGTACAGCTCATCACCAAGGATCGGATGGCCAACTCCTTGCAAGTGAACACGGATTTGGTGAGTACGGCCAGTGTAAATTGACACTTCTAGTACTGCAGCCTGATCAGAGAAAGTTTCTATGGTTTGGTAACTGCTTACGGCCGATCGTCTATCCGGATCAGTATCAGCAACGATCGCGCGTTTACGTGGGTCACGAGCGGAGACTCCTATTGGTGCATCGATCTCCGCGGACGCAACTTCAGGGACCCCAGAGACTATCGCGATGTATGTTTTTGTAGTCTCACGGTTTTTCCACTGTTCCTTCAAATCTACCTGCCCAAAATCTGAGCGAGCTATTGCGAGTAGGCCACTAGTGTCTCGGTCGAGTCGATGTACGACCCCGGGACGTTTTGAGTCACCAATTAATCCAATTTCCGGGAATGCATGGATCATGGAATCTATAACACTGGTTGTGTGAGATCCGGACGAACGATGTACCACCAAACCTGCTGGTTTTTCCACGATGAACATTTCTGAATCCTCGTAGATGATCGGGATAGTCGCATGCTCGACCTCCTGCGTTACCACCTGGAAACGGATGATGTCTCCCTGTCGTATCTGAGAACTTGGGGTACGGTTGGTCTCGTTATTCACGAATACCTGTCCTGCTTGAATAAGTGATTTTGCTTGGCTTCTTGTTAGCTCGGAGTGAGTGCGTGAGAGGAATAGATCCAAGCGATCTGTGCTGGGCTGGTCATATAAATATTCAGGCATTTACTTACTCTAGAGTTTCCGAACTCTTTTGCGTAGTCCTAGACTCGAAAACCAAGTAATGACCGATGAGAACCACAGCTGCCACACTGATGAGTGAGTCAGCAACATTGAATGACGGGTAATAAATAGGGTCTATGAAATCAGTCACTTCTCCACGCTGAAAACGGTCCCACAAATTCCCGACAGCACCACTTAATATCGCTGTAAAACAGTAATCGGAGATTTGGGTCAATTTCTCATGTCTCAACACAGTAATCACGAAAAGGATCAGAGCTGTAGTTACGATTATTGCCAGTGCTCCGCTATTCCCCTGAAGGAAACCAAATGCAATTCCTGTGTTAGTAACGTGACTAATGCGAATTAATTCCCAACCATCAGGCCAGGTGGAGCCGTAGGATAAATTAGATCGAATGATCAACTTAGTGGCTTGATCGATCAGTACAAGGACGGCTATGGCAGCACTGAATGCAGCTAATCTACGGGGGGACCAACGCTTATGAATGTGTCGCATGGTTAGATGCTAGGCTTTTCTGTAGTTCAGGTCGAATTTCTTTTAGCGGTCGTGTCCTCTAGAATTCGCAGCATAAGTAGTAGAGGCGTCCAATGAATCTTTTTCGGAATACCGGTCCTGTGTCGAATGAGATACGGCCTGATGGACGAGATCGCCTTCCTCCTGGCCAGCGATTGGTTGATTACTGGCCAGTTCTTACCTACGGCGGCAACCCTCCTATCGATATCAGCAAGTGGCGTTTTGACGTATTCGGAATGGTTGAAGAAGAACTCAGTTTTTCGTGGGAAGAATTCATGGCTCTCCCAAAGACCGAACTTCGTACTGACATTCATTGTGTTACGACCTGGAGTAAATATGATAATGACTGGGAAGGCGTTCGATATCTTGATATCGAGGCTCTTTGCAAGCCACTTGCCGAGGCAAAGCACGTAATTTTCCATTGTTACGGCGGATACACGACAAATGTGTCTTTGGAGGAGCTACGGTCGCCTGAGAATTTACTTGTTTATAAATACGACGGCGAACCACTCACGGCCGACCATGGCGGACCTCTTCGAGGGATGATTCCAAACTTATATTTTTGGAAGAGTGCCAAATGGGTGCGTGGCATGGAATTCGTGCCAAAGGATAGGGCAGGATTTTGGGAGATGTACGGTTACCATATGCATGGTGACCCCTGGGAGGAAGAACGATACGGCTAACTACTGGATATAGATGTCAGCGTGCTCCGGTCGGTTATTCCCAGTTCTTATTGCCTCTTGTCGAACAGCTTCAGCTACGGTGTCGAAAACTTCCTCGTTGAACACGGTTGGAATGATGTAATCTTCAGTGAGCTGCTCAGTTGGAATAGTCTCAGCAATAGCTCTTGCGGCAACGATCTTCATTCCTTCGGTAATTTCTTTCGCCCCTGCATCTAAAGCTCCGCGGAATAGTCCCGGGAAACAGAGCACGTTATTAATTTGATTAGGAAAGTCACTGCGTCCCGTTGCGATCACACGAGCTTTGCCGTGTATCTCGTCAGGCATCACTTCCGGAACCGGATTCGCTAGCGCGAAGACAATGGCATCCTCATTCATGCCATCTACCCATTCTGGTTCGAGAAGACCAGGTCCTGAGAGACCTAGGAATACATCGGCACCCACAAGCGCATCAGCAAGCTCTCCCTGAAAACCCTCTTTATTCGTGTTTTCAGCGAACCACTCTTTTTCAGGGTTCATATTTTCTTTCCGTCCTTGGAAAACGGCACCTGTTCTGTCGAATCCGATGACGTCTTTCACTCCGTACTCCATCATGATTTTGGAACAGGCAACGCCAGAAGCTCCAACTCCAAGGACTCGGACTTTAAGCTCTTCCGGGCGTTTGTCCACTAATTTCAATGCGTTCACAAGTCCAGCAAGAACTACAACAGCAGTTCCATGCTGATCGTCATGGAAAACAGGAATATCAAGCTCTTCTCGGAGGCGTTCTTCAATGACGAAGCAACGCGGCGCTGAGATGTCTTCGAGAAGGATTCCACCAAATCCAGGTGCGATGGCCTTGACCACCTGAATGATTTCTTCGGTATCAGTAGTGTCGAGGCAAATGGGCCACGCATCGATATCCGCGAATGATTTAAAAAGCATGCATTTACCTTCCATGACGGGCATGGAAGCTTCAGGTCCGATATCTCCAAGTCCAAGCACAGCTGTCCCATCAGTAACGACAGCGATAGTATTTGATTTGATCGTGAGCGACCAAGCAGCCAAAGGGTCCTCGGCAATTGCCATACACACACGTCCGACGCCAGGTGTGTAGACATGGTTGAGTTCGGCGTTTGTGCGGATATTGACTTTGTTTCGAGTCGCGATCTTACCTCTCTGATGTAATTGAAAGGTTCTATCAGAAGCTAGGATCAAATCGCAACCGTCCACAGCCTCAGTGGCCTTTACAATTTCCGCGGCCTGATCATGGCCATCGCAGAGAACTAAGAAATCTCTAACAATAAATTCGTTACCTACTTCATGGATATCAATATCCAAGATGTCAGCACCATTCTCGCCGAGTACAGTTGCTATTTTCCCGTGCATTCCGCGCTCGTTACGCATCCGAAGTCGAAGCATAAGTTGATAGCCGGCACCCGGATTCGTCGTCTCAGAATTAATGCTGCTACTGTCGTCAGTCATATTTCCACTCCGAACTCTTGATAAAGGGTTTTCTCCGACTACGCCGAATTACACTAAGCTACCAAACAATTTCAGAACTATATCGCACCGACGGGCTAAATGGTGGAATTTCACGTATGAAGTTGTTTCGTTTAGCTTAGCCAACTGCTAGGCTCGTACGAGTGGCCCCATCGTCTAATGGTTAGGACGCGAGGTTTTCAACCTCGAAACCGGGGTTCGACTCCCCGTGGGGTCACCAGCAATGGCCACAATCTCTTTGCTGGTAACGATGTTAGAAAAAACAGCAACACAAACTGCAACACATGTTGCTAACATCACTTGTTCTGACACTACATAGCCTGTCATTATTAGCTAGCCTTCGAGCAAGGTAAAAGTCACAAGGTCGCGAGTTGAGGAAATACGTCCTTCTTAAATTTTTCGTCACCAAGGCCTAAGTGCAGCATGTCGATACCGAGGGACTTATATAGATCAATTCGTTCGAGTATGGTGTCGGGCGAGCCTATCAAGCGTGCGGCATACCCTTCGTTACTGTCGATAGAACTCAATGGGTCGTCGCTATCCCACATCCCCTGGGCTCCAGAAGTTCTCTGTTTACGCTTATCGACAAGTGTTTTGTCCACCCGAGCGAGCATATTATCTATAACATCCCAGGCTTCTTCATCCGTATCTCGGCAAATAGGGATTGAATACATGCCAAAACGCACGGTCCGACCTGTTGATTCACAAGCCTTTCGGACCTTTGTGACGATTTCTTCTATCCGTTCAGGTGTCCCTCCATTGAGGAACATCCAATCCGAGTGCTGTGAGGCAAGGTTGATCGCGGCAGCGCTTTGCCCACCCTGGAAAACCTCAATATCCGTTATCGGTCGAGGTTCTAGTCGAAGATTGTCGGTTTGATAATATTCACCATCGTAGTCAAACGCCTCATTTTCCCAAGCACCACGCAGGACCTCAACAAATTCAGCTGTGCGCTTGTAACGG
>CAZSFJ010000018.1:0-16481 GCA_964606125.1 uncultured Dehalococcoidaceae bacterium
CCATGCTCTGGCTCGGTCGATTGTACGTGGGCTTCCAATCAAACCGCAACAATTACTGTTCAGCTACCATGGCATCCCGGAGCGTCATGTCCGAAAACCTGACCCTACAGGATCACACTGTCTAAGTTCCCCGGATTGTTGTGCTACGGATTGTGAGGCTTCGAATCTTTGTTATCGCTCAAACGTCATCACTGCCACTGAGAAAGTCGTAGAAGAACTGGGTATGCAATCAGAAGATTGGTCAATTACGTTTCAATCGCGAGTCACTGTTATCGATCCAAAGTGGCTGCGTCCATACACCGATAAGGTCCTTGAAAAACTTTCGGATGAGGGGATAACCGATGTTGCCGTGGTGTGTCCCTCCTTTGTGGCTGACTGCTTGGAAACATTAGAAGAAATTGATATCCGTGGAAGGAAAACCTTCATGGATGCTGGGGGACAAACGTTCACATGGGTCCCGTGCATGAATGAAAGTCCTGAATTTATCGACTGTCTAAAGACCATTATTACTGAATTGGACTGACAAAAATCATATCAATTTTGGCTACGGTTATCGAAAAAACTTATCAGTCCGCTAGTTAATACGGCTGCTGACACTCCTGTCACAAGTAAACGCTTCCAATTCGAGGCAGGATCCGTGCGCCGAAATAAAGAAGATATTTCTTCTGAACTTAATTGTGGTCGACGCAGAATAGTCTCGGTCTCAGCAAAAGAAATATCTGATGAGTCATCAGAATCCTCCGCCGCCTGCTCCTCGAAACCACCGATACTGTCAACATCTATATCTCCAAACACAAATTTATATCGGCTATCGTATTCAAATTCTTTGGGCTCAGTTTGGCCGAAAACCATAGGTTCTTCACTTCCCAGACCGTAGTCGCCACGCACACGATCTCGAGAAGCAGTTTGTATTTTGGCGGTCTCTAGCTGGCCTAGCCCATAGTTATGAACACTTTCCCCATTAGAGAGTCTCGCCGGTTTGGCGTTGACGGGACTTGGGCGGAATCTTCTCACTCGGCTGAGGCGGCCGCTTGGGCGAGCGGGAATCTCTTGTTCGGTCTGAGCTTCTGGTTTTACAGCCTCCTCGTTCCTAATCAACTCAAGTGGCCTGGGCGCAACTCGGCCAAAAGTAAATCTTGGGTTGAAAACGAGTGACGCCAACATACAGAGAGCGATGAGTATACCGAGTCCACCAAATAACACGGGAGTACCCATCAAGTCAGCGGCTAGTCCAAGTGGATATACCGTGATCGCCATAGCGGAGAAGGACAACATGAATATACTCATAACTCGGCCGTAATATTCGCGATCTGCGCTGAGTAACATCATGGTGCTTGAAGCAGTCATGTATACAGTGGTCCCTATCCCTAGCAAGGTGACACCTATTGCTGCTCCAGTAAATCCCAAGCCCCAGGCTGACAACATCAGGACAATCAGCCCAGATGCACAGATAATTCCCGAAACCCATTGAATTAACGGTCGTCGATCCCATTCAGCGAGCCAAGTCATCATCGCTGATCCAAACAAAGCACCTATTCCAGAGATGAAGAGCAAATCACTCAAACGACCTTGCCAATCTTCGATTCCAAGTCCAAGTTCAACATACCCCGCCATTAGATTTTGGAAAGGCATTGCCAGGAATGTGAGAACAAGCATCATCAGCATCAGAGTGCGAAGTCTTGGGGTCCCTACCACATATCTGAGCCCGGCTGTCACATCACCAATAATGTCGTTCAGAGAGAGTCCTGCAAGTCCCCTTGGTACAACAGCCGTGGGCACAACTCCCCGTGCTATCTGAGTCGCTCGCTTTGTTGCCGAAGTAGGAACGAAAAAGAGAAGACTGACCGAAAGAAAACCAAAACCAGCCTGCACAAAATATGCCCACTCATATCCAGCTCCAAAACGATCACTGACATGAGGGAAAGTTGTCATGAGGAATCCAGCCATCAACGGCCCGAATGCCCGAGTTAGATTCATAGAGTTATTTGAGAGAGCCATCGCGCTTGCAATGCGATCCTGTGAGACTATCTCAGCCATCAGAGGTGTACGTGCTGGCATCCCAAGCGAAGTAATTGCTCCTTGCACGAGTCCAAGTATGAAGAGTGAGGAGACAGTAATCGTGTCCGTAAACACTAAACTTCCAGTGACAAGAGCAACAGCAGCCATAGTCGACTGCATCAAGATCATCATGTTACGTTTTTCGATGCGGTCGACTAATGCTCCGCCTGGGAGAGTAAAAAACATTTGTGGAAGCATGAATGCAACCATTAAGAATGCCGTCATGCTGTAGGAATTGGTCAGCTCCCATGCGATCGCACCGCGAACTAACATCTGCATGTTCATACCCATAAACGAAAACGTGGAAGACGTCCACAATAAGCGGAAATCTCGGACTCCAAACACTGAAAGAGTTGTCCGTAAAGAAGGCTTAGCAGCCGATGGGTTTGAGGTGGTTTTATTACTCGTAATTTACTCCCCTAATACTGTAATCCGGTCCTCTTTAAGAACATACTCTTATGAATAGATGCACTCGTATTCTGCTACTCTGTTGTAGCTCAGTAACCCTGAGCTGAAACACTTAGTAAGGAGATGTACATTGGAATACGTCATTTATGAAAAGAAAGGCCACGTCGCCTATATCACACTCAACCGACCTGACCGGATGAATGCCCTTGGCAAACAACTCGGTGCTGAACTGCGGCAAGCTGAAGAAGAATTTGCGAACGATGACGATGCCTGGGTTGGTATTTACACCGGGGCTGGCGACCGCGCATTCTGTGCGGGCCGAGACCTGAAAGAAGTTGCAGAAACAGAAGGAAAAGATACTGGTCCAGCACCCAAACGTGACTTCGGTCGTGCGCCAGTTGATCTAGGAAAACCAACTATAGCTGCCATCAACGGAGCAGCTTATGGAGGCGGTTTAGAAAAAGCACTTACATGCGACATACGAATATGCTCGGATAACGCCCGTATGGCTCTGGCCGAAGTCAAGGTGGGGCTCTGCCCACCCGGTGGAGTCTTCGACCTCCCGCGATTAGTCGGTCTATCGAATTCGATGTGGCTTTTACTCAGTGGAGAGCCTGTAGACGCTCAAGAAGCTCTTCGAATGGGCCTCGTAACTAAAGTAGTATCACAGGCTGACTTGCTAGACACCGCAACCCAGATGGCTGAAACGATAGCAGGGAATGCGCCACTGGCAATCAATGCCACCCGAAAGCTCGCTCGATTCGGTCTTGAGCTGCCATCAGATTACGCTCGGAAGATGAGTGCTCAACTGGTGGAATCAGTTTGGACATCCGAGGATCAGATAGAAGGTGCCAAAGCTTTTGCTGAGAAACGACCGCCTGTCTGGAAAATGAAATAACTAAACGAGAGGTGCGATCAATTCAGCATACCGATCAAGTATCGGAATTACTTCATCAGACTTTGCGGATGGAAGCCCAAATACTGCTCTATCCACGCCGAGATCGATTAGCTCGTCGATAGCTTCTCTGTTAGGTGCTGTACCCCAATTACTCACAGGGATCGGAGCCCTGCCAGCGGCCTCAGTCGCCTCTCTGAGCTCCTCGAGTCGACCTGGCAGATCGACTCGAGGACCTATTGGCATCCACTCATCAGCATATTTTATAACTCGTGAAACGGCTCCGGCTCCGGCGTTTCCAAGCAATATTGGTGGATACGGTTTCTGAACTGGTTTTGGCCAAGACCAAATCGGATCAAAGTCAACAAACTCTCCGTGATATTCAGCTTCATCATTCGTCCAGATTTCAATCATCGCTTCAATTCGCTCTCGAAGCAATTTCCAACGTCGCGTTGGGTCAGTCCCGTGATTTTCCATCTCTTCTCTATTCCAACCACCGCCGATACCAAAAAGGAATCTGCCATTCGAAAGATAATCCACGCTAGCCACCTCTTTAGCTAGCGTTATTGGGTCTCTCTCGATTACAAGCGCGATACCTGTTCCAAGCTTCAGGGTTTCGGTGTTGGTCGCCGCCGCACTTAATGCCACGAAAGGATCCAACGAATGATAATACTGCTTCGGTAGCTCTCCGCCACCTGGGTACGGTGACTGTCTGTTCGCGGGGATGTGCGTGTGTTCAGGAAACCAAATCGATTCAAATCCGCGCGCTTCGACTTCCCTGGCAAGTTCGTCTGGATACATCGCATAGTCAGTCATAAACATATTGACGCCAAATTTCATAGCTTCCCTCTTTCATAATTGAAGTTTCGACAGCTTATCTCATCACGCGGTGTCTGTGGTTAGCACCTATATTTCAAACGGCATACCAAGTTGAGCAAACTGCTCAGATGTTGGCTCCGCTCAGCAGAACCATGCCTCTACCAGCCCAGGAACGAAGTCATCAAGCTCTGCCTGCCGTTTCGGCACCGGCTCGGTATCTTTGAACACAGTGATCCAGATCTGCTCAAAAATATCCGCGATCGAGGTCTTCGAATGAGAATCATGACTATCCTCAACAATCCTCATAATATCCCCTTGCAGATCATCAACCTCAGGATTTTCCCATATGAAACTCAACTTCGAATCATCAAATTCGAGCAGCCTGTTCTCGTCTCTCAAAACATCTTCGAGAAGTGATCGAGGTGGTACCAGTAACCTGATGGCGTACTGAATCGGTGGCGTCCGACTTACCAAATCATGCTCATACACAAAACGCAGAAGAGTCTGCATATCCTCAAGGCTTGTCCAGGGTGTAAATGGCAACCATGTCGGAATAATCGGAATGTCGACTTCACTACCAATACGTAACGCCAGCTCTAAATCCCGAGAAGTATGCCCTTTTTGCAACCGATCCAAAATGTCATCATTGAGTGATTCAAAAGCAGAGGTGATAAACAAGCATCCCAAATCTCTCATCTCCGGCAGTCGATATTCATACTCGATCAAATGCTCCACCTTGATAGTGGCATTAAATGTAATTTCAGGATGCCTTCTTCTCATTTCATTCAGGATTGCAAAAGAATGGGGTACAGCATTAAAAAAATCTGGATCGGTGAAGGTGATATGACGTGCTCCGTGTCCTATGTGATTTTCAATATCCTCTAGAACTATCTCCGGTGAAACAAGTCTGAGTTTCCCCTCATACACCGACGGAATCGGACAATGCAGACATGTATGAGCACAGCCACGAGTTGCCTCCACTGCACCGACAGGAACGTTGCCATCTAAGCGTCGGGCTCCCCCGTAATGCCCAGGGGGTTTCAAACCAATCCTGTTCGGAACGACATGTCCCGCACGATCGAATTTAGGTGTTATCCCGATGCCATTTATCCGGGAGATGTCTAGTGAAATACCATCGACTAGATTGCTACTCACCTCTCCAAGTGCAGCCTCAAATTCGCCACCAATCCAAAGATCAACTGCATCTTCCGACACCTCTCTGTCTGCCATCAGAGATGCATATAGCCCATAACCAATGATTAATAAATTAGGATTTCGGGCCTTCGATTTTGCTGCAAATTCCAGACCGAGTCTAGTGCCAGTGTGCATCGCACATGAAATGGCTAATACATCAACGTCGGACAAATCGACATCGGATAATCCCTCATGAGACAAGTCCAAAGGAATTACCTGATGCCCATTTCGGTCAAAAATCGCAGCGGCAGCTGCTACTGCGCCTGGTTGCTGTCCCTGCTCGTACGCTGATACGACCAAGATCGTTGCAGATTTTTTAGTTTCGAGATTCAAAGACAACTCAACTTTCAAACGGGGTGTCGTAATTACAGGCTACGTTACTCCGCTACTAGCCAAAACACTCCCCTTATCGGCAGCTCCTCTGCATCGAGCAATGAAATTGCGGAACCACTATTCACAAATGTGGCCGCAGAAGACTCTGCCATAGTAATATTCCCCTGTTTATCCTTAAGCATGAGCTCGGTGGCAACTTGGTCTACCGGATAAGCCCAGCACATCCCACCATACTTTGACATACAGGTTGGTACGAAATTGACTACTTTGAACAATGATGGACTTTGCAGATCTTCCGGCCATTCATTTTCGATCCAAGTATCTCCTACCCGTGGGCGATTCTGTTGATACCTCACATCCAAAACAAATAATTCAAAGTCAGTTGCAGCTTCCAAGACCTTATATGACCCGCCGGTGACTCCGTTACTTATTTCCAATTCGTACCAAGCCTCAAATGCTGGTGCTCGCTCGCAGGCATCTCCCTCAACTAACTCCTCATTGATCCAACAGAACACAGTTACCTTCTGAATGGCGTCACGCGTTGGCATCTGAGTCTGACTAGCTGACTGTCCGTTCTCCTGGACTCAACGGCCGGACTTCCGATCTCGTGGATTTGTACTCGTATCTTGAGATTCGTTGTCTGCAGAGCTCGAATCACCAAGCTTCTGGTCCGCTTCCTTGAGTGTTTCGGAGGCCGCTGCGAGAGGCGCCAAACTCCCCTTGAGTGCTTTAGATGTCTCGTCGGATGCGACTGAGTCGATAACTGAAAATGCTTTACTCATGCCCTGCTCTATGGTGGAAAGTCCCTCTGCTAGGGCACCTAAAGCAACGGGGGAAGTAGGAGAGGCAATGGGGGTAAGCCAGACTTGTTCTGGAGTCTCGGTAGAGCTAGCTTCGCCTGGCCGCGGTCCAAAGCGAGGCTCGTCGCCGAGCTCACACGCCATAAGGGTCAAAAGCACGAGCGTCAGCGCAATTAATCTCACAAAATCATTATACCTAGACTATCCTGCAACAGAGAATGAGCTATATGGAGGTTCAATGCATGGGTAGACTAGAAAATCTTGTAGCCGTGGTGACAGGTGGAGGTCGAGGTATTGGCCGAGCAATTGCTCTTGAGTTAGCTCGTGAGGGTGCAAGTGTTGTCATCTCTTCGAGAACTCGAGACCAGTTGAATTCAGTTGTAGATGAAATCGAAAGTATCGGCAGTAGTGCTCTGGCAGTTGAAGCCGATGCGCTGGTTCGAGAAGACTCAAAAGAACCTGTCCGCAAGGCTTTTGAGCAGTTCGGAAAGATAGACATTTTGGTCAACAATGTGGGAGGCGGAGTGCCAGGAGATCAAAACCCCTATACGCACGATGATGACACATTTGAGATAAACCTCGCGCTCAATCTTACATCAGCTTACTGGACTACTCGAGAAGCCCTGCCACACATGAAAGAAAATGGGTACGGACGAGTTTTGACCATCGGATCTGGTTATGCCAAACGCAGTGGTGGCGCACTGGCATACACAGCTGCCAAACATGGACTGATAGGCTTTACTAGAGCACTAGCAGCACAAGTCGCTCCTGATGGTATTACTGTGAATTGTTTATGCCCTGGCTGGACCAATACCGCTCTCGTTGACTGGGAAGGTATGGGCAAGGCTGCCGGCATATCACCCGAGGAAGCTCACGCCTGGCGTGCATCTGAAAATTTACAAAACAGGGTGCTTGAACCCGAAGAACTGGGTCCTATGGCTGCACTGTTGGCTGCTCCAGAGTCCGCTGGCATTACCGGGCAAGTAATCAGTGTGGACGGGGGCTATAAAGTCTAAAGAGGGTTCCCATTCCCCTAAACCCCTTATGTAGTAAGGGATTGGCATTTGGGACGTTGGTTAAATAGGCTGTAATTACATCAAAATTACATCAATTTCCTATTTATGTACCTAATTACTAAGGGTTTTGGACTCTTTCTTAGCTGACCAACGACAACGATAGCAGTAGCGAAACAGTCTTACTGCGCGCGCCTCTACGTCACGCAAAAGAATGTTCCAAAAGACGCTACACTCATGTCACAAAAAGGCGAACGGAGAATAGCAATGGTGGTCGAATTCTGGACTATGGGTGGCTGGCGCCCGAATGACACTCCAGCCGGTGAATTCTCAGCTGCCGATCAGGCGGTTCGGGCGGAAGAACTCGGTTACGACGGCATCGTCTACGTGGACTCGCAGAACATGACTTCTGACTGTTATGTCAATATGACTCTCGCGGCCCATGACACAAAGACAATCAAAATCGGTACCGGCGTAACTAATTCGTACACTAGGCACCCTAGTGTCACGGCTTCTGCCATCGCTACGATTCAGGCGCAAAGCGGAGGACGCGCCTACCTTGGCATCGGACGGGGAGACTCGGCGCTGGCACACATCGGCTTGGCTCCTCACTCCGTGGGCGAGTTCGAGCAATATCTCAAACGTCTCCAAGCTTACCTCCGAGGCGACGATGTACCCTTCGACGACCGGGACGTCGATGCCCTTGGATTAGCGGACACACCGGAGATCAGTCGCATCCCATGGATGCAGCAAGCCGGCCCCAAGGTACCTGTCGACGTGGCCGCCACCGGGCCACGCGTGATTGCAGCGGCAGCGCGTCACGCAGACCGTATAAGCCTCAACGTCGGTGCGGACCCAGACCGGACCCAATGGGGAATGGATGTCGCGCGAGAAGCACGTTCCGAAGCAGGCCTAAGCGGAGAACTTCCTTTCACTGCCTATCTCCCGCTAGTAGTCCATAACGACCCAGAGGAGGCGATGCGTATCGGAGGACACCAAGTATCGTTGTTCGCACGATTCTCCAACATGTACGGCACTGTTGTCGGACCAGCTTCCGATCGCTCACGATCCGTACTGGGGGACATTCACGATGCGTACGACATGAACGAACATGCACGACCGGGAAGCGCGCAAGATCAGGCCGCGACCGCAGAGTTTTCACGAGAATTCGGCGTGTTCGGTCCGCCGGATCACTGCGTCGAGAAGTTGTCACGGTTGATTGAACTTGGCGTTGACCGCTTCGTTCTTCGTGGCTCGCCACTCGATCCAGCTAATCCAGATTCCGCCGTAAGCGAACGATTTACTCAGGACGTGATTCAGCAGCTTCGGAACTAGCGACTCGGCCTTGGTGTCCATTAGGAATCAAAATTGTTCTTCCAGTCAGGGTAGTCAAGTTTCTTGCTAATCAGAGCGTCTCAGCAAGAACACACCGGACGCCACCACCAGAAGCATCGAAATTGCGAATACTAAGAATCCCAAACCCGGACTGAGAAGTGCGCCCGGGAGCATTACTACACCCGTTAATAACAGAAGGCCAGCCAATGCTATTGGTAAAGGGCCTTTCTCCAGCAACAATCCCAATCCTAACAAGATGTAGCCCATGGCCAAAAATAAAGGAAATCCCATAAAGGTCGATTCAGCTATAAGTTCCACCGAAACAGCGGTATCTGTATACCCCTCAGCGAAAATTTCACCAGCGCTCAGTGATAGGCCCAAAGAAACGACGGGAATTGCTAATACCGCTGTAAAAATCAAGGAGGACACAGTCCCTAGTGCAGCTCCACTCCCATCTAACGATTTTCCAAGAAGGGCAAGCCCCGAAATCGTCCCAAGCATAAATATCATTCCCAGAATATTAACAAAATAACCGGATATCTCATTGTCATTAAAGGTTTTCAGAGTAGCTAATGCTCTATCCTGCACAGCTAAACTCTCGTCAATTTCTCCCATTATCACAGGCTCAAGAATGACAAACACCATCATCATTGCGATAGGGCAGATTATCATTAGCCAAGATGTAAAAACTCTAGCACTCATGTTTTATCCTTAATCTTCATCCGGCACAAACTCAGAAGAAGATAGCAGAGTTGCATCAATTGGTGTGTACCGCGGGAGAAGAAAAACGATAGCCAGACGCGAGTATCCCAAACAACGCCTACCGTTGGCTCCTCCGGTTTCCCGTTTCTATTTGGTATGACAGAGGGTAACCTCGCCCTCGTGTACCACGATTTCACCTTTAATCTTATTCTGATTAGCTTCCCCTCTTGCGGTCCTAGCTACAGCTGAACGGTCAAAAGCGTCTTTGTCAGGGTAAACCGAAGTAAGCACCGCGCTCGCGACGCCTGTTGTCACAGCTAGCAGTATTTCAGCTTCGGGGAATTCAGCAGCAGCGTTCGCTGCATAATCATCAGCGAAAATCTTTGCATCTTCCGCTGAATTGAATTCAACCATATTAATCCTTGCGTAACTCATATTCTTCTCCTTGCTGTAATTTGTTCCAAGAGTGTAACCAATTTCTCTCAGAGATTTGGCGTGGTCAATCCCACCAAATAAATTAGGAATCACTCCACGCTCACCTTCTTCGGAATAACCTCAGTGTTAGGAGGCCCCAACAAGAATACAATGTAGGGAATTTGAAAAGGCAAATTAATGAACAACGACTCCTCTGATTTGGTCACTTTAGGTCATCCAAGATCTCTCACAACCTTCACTAGAGAAAATCTGGGGAACAAAGGTTTTATCTTGAACGAAATGATTCGAGAACTAGGTTTGCCGGTTCCCCCTGGATTCATCGTGCCGGCTAAACTTTGTGAAGACACTCTTGAAAACGGCTGGCCCGATTACTTGAACCAACAAATTGAAGCCAAGCTCCAAGAACTTCAGGTGACCACAGGACAATCCCTCGGTGATCCAGCATCCCCGTTAATTGTCTCAGTGCGATCTGGTGCAGCAGTATCAATGCCGGGAATGATGGACACCATACTCAATGTCGGCTTGACCTTGGAATTAGTTGACGCCATAGAGCAAGGAACTGGAGATCCTCTCTTTGCCGCGGACACTTGGCTCCGTTTCGTAGATAGCTATGCGTCCTCAGTACTCAAGATAGATCGTGAAATACTGGCTATGTGGTCACCTTCCGATGATTCGGTGGATGGCACATTACGGGCGGCAGAAAATATTTGGAAATACGCACGAGATAACTTTGAGCTAGGCATCCCCGACGATCCCTTCATACAGATAATCGAGGCAACCAAGGCTGTGTTCAGATCTTGGGAATCCGACCGCGCTATTACATTCCGGCGTAAAGAAAACCTGCCTGATATCACCGGTACCGCGGCCATTATTCAAAAAATGGTTTTCGGCAATCTAAATCTTGATTCTGGAACTGGCGTGGTATTCAGCCGCAATCCAGTTACTGGAGTAAATCAACCTCTGGGGGACTATATCGTAAGAGGTCAAGGTGAGGATATTGTCGCGGGCGGCACCGTGGTTTCAAGTCTGGAGACATTACGAGACCAAAACTCATCGGTATATTCCAAGTTATTAAAAATTCTTCACACGCTTGAACACCATTATCGAGATATGTGTGATGTTGAATTCACCGTCGAAAATGGTGAGCTTTATATCTTGCAGAACCGTGTCGGAAAGCGTACCGCACGGGCCGCTATAAAAATTGCGGTTGACATGGCCTCTGACTATGATTTTCCTCTAGATAAATCCGAAGCGAATGGCAGAGTGTCGGAAGAACAAATACAAGAAGTTCGACAGACTAGGCGGATTGCTGGGGATGACCAACCACTTGCAACCGGCCTTGCCGCATCAAGTGGTGTCGGTTCGGGCGAACTGTGCCTGACTATCGAAAAAGCGATACAGTGCGGTGAGGAAAATAAACCGTTTATATTAGTGCGTCAAGAAACCTCTCCTGAAGATATTCGCGGAATGATAGGTGCATCGGGTGTAATCACAATGCTCGGCGGGATGACTAGCCATGCGGCAGTAGTCGCAAGAAGCTGGGGTATTCCCGCTGTTACAAGTCTCCAAGATGCCACCCTCACAAACGATAGTGTCCTACTCACGTCAATTACTTTGGCTGAAGGGACCATTGTCACTGTAGACGGCACCTCAGGGCACATCTTTCTTGGCGATGTGCCCACCACAGCAAATGAGGTCTCTTCAGAGCTAGAGATCTTTCTCAAATGGAGGGCTACTCACAATGCAGGCACTCCCGACAAAACTAATTTTTTCGACCTCCGCGCGTCCCAAGATTCGATCATCGCTGTGCTGAAGATAGTGAAACTCAAGGGTATCTGTAACTCCGAGCAAATTAGCCGAGCGCTCCTGGTATCGGACGAGGGTTCTAACAATATCATTTCGGATTGTACAAACTTCCTAGAAGAAATCGGTGAATCTTTTACTTTGACTGATCTTGGTCGAGAACTTTTGGCATCTGATCTTCGAGATAAGCGATTACTTGCCAGTACTGAAAATATTGAGAAACTTCACAGCGAGTTTATTGTGTTGGATAAGGGCTTCAAATCGCTAGTGACGAACTGGCAAATAGCGTCAAAAGACAATAAGTCCGACTTAGAGGACCTGCTAATCGCTTTAAAGAGCCTCACCATTGAAATCAGTAGGATTTTGCAGATCCTAGAGAAGATCGATATGAGCTTCAGGCGTTACCTCCCGCTGTTTGAAATTGCACTGGATGGAATTCGGGAAAGAGACAGCAGCATGATCGCGTCCCCGTTGAAGGATAGTTATCACACTGTCTGGTTCGAATTACATCAAGAACTAATCGATTTGAGTGGGTTGTCACGAATCGACATCGAAAAAGAAATCATTCCATGAAGGTTACTCTAGCTTACGGTACACGGTTGATCGTGACAGTCCCCGTATCTCCATTCACAGTGACTTCGGCACCGTCGGGGATACTCTGCGTGGCATTGGTTACTGAAGGTACACATGGTATTCCTAGCTCACGACTCACGATCATGGCGTGACTCTGAGCAGCTCCAACATTAACAATCACGCCGCCTGCCGCCACAAAAAGCGGGGTCCAAGATGGATCGGTGAGCGGAGCGACTAATATCTCGCCTGGTGCAAGTGCTCTAGGGTTCATTGGATCAGTAATTATTCGAGCGATACCAGTTACCGACCCAGGGCAGCCGGGGAATCCTTGTAGTACGTCTCCTGACTTTACCAAATCGATTGTATCGGCGTCCCTTCGTACCCATTCCGATGCATCGGGTTGAATTCCATAAAATACAAATGGTTCGGTAATCTCGGCGTATTCTATTTGAAGTGACCGACGTGAGCTAATTAAATCTTTGAATGCGGCTGGATCTTTTATCCACTGGCCAATTTCTTCTGATGTTAGTAGAGCAAAATCACTCACATCTTGGGCAACACCCTCCTCTACGAATCTATTGCCTAATGTGAACATAGCTAGACGGGCTTCATGCTCTAATTTAATGCAATTAGTCTTGGTACGCTCTCGTCCGGCCTGGAAAAGGACAGCCGATCTCGCAGCTGCAAGAAACATTCCTTGTGTTTCGGGATCGCCAGACAAAATCTCTGCGATTTCAGTCGATAATCTCTCTCGATTAGCCGCCATAGCAGCGCCTTTTACTTTTGGATTAGCATCTTCCCCAGCCAAGCGCATCCGATCAATTGCGGCCAAGGCTAGCTCGGGCTGAGTTTCCCAAGTGTTCTTACTCGGTTCCCATTCGTTTGGTCCACGAGCACCGTACTGATACAAGAAATCGCTGAATGACCTCACGAATTCTGATGATTCCTCCTCAAGAGCCATTATTCGCTCGTAAAGGCCGGAAGTTCCCTGATCGAAAATGTTCATCAATTTCGAATCAGAAGCCACTATTCGGCCGAGTTCCCACATTGCCTGTGAGGGAGCTGCACTCTCGACATCTCCAACGCCAGAAATCAGTCTCATCGCATCTTCCGGTCGACCAATAGCTTCGCATATCTGAGTTAAGGCTCCGACTGGAACCGTACTAAGAAAGGTATGAAATCCATGGTCTTTAAAAAGTCCTCTGAAATGCGTCAATAAGAGATCTTTCGAGTACAACCAAAGTTCATCATTCGTCATACTAGAAAAATCTGGTCGGCGACTTCTAATCTCATTTACGAGAGTCTCACCTGCCATTGGAGCATCGAGCGTTTCAGTGGTCATGACCCACTGAAACACCTCAGCAATCGCAGCAGTTCTTTCCGAATTAATATCGCCGGGTTGTTCTTCATACGGTGGAATTCCTGGTTGCGCCCCGAAAAACAGGTCGTCCATAGCCTGAGCTGATAAACCTGGTGCGCGCGCTCCGAATATACGGAGGATCGACGCATTCAAATAACAATAGGATCCAAATACCCCCAAAGCCTCCATCTTCCCATCTGTGAATTCGTCATGAGTAAATGCGCCCATGTCTACGTAGGCATCACGAAAGGCCCCCTCGACATGTTCTCTCATCATCAAGGTAAAAGTTAATGGTTGAACTGGGTCAGGAAAAACCTCACCTACATTCGCTCTCGTCCACAAAGGGAACCGCTCACTCGGGTCGCTCCCGACTACCCATGTATCCATCATTCACCCCCCCCATTAGTTTCGCGAGGGTATACCTTTGGACCAAATTTAACAACAGCAAATACTCATCAGACACTTTGCCGCGTATCAACTATCCAATTTCTTCAGCATCGTAGTCAGCCCATACAGCCGGATCAGATTTCTGCAAAGTAGGTAGGTGTAATAGGCGATCACAGGATAAAATCTTCAAGCGATCCCCAGTAATCAAAGAAAGGGCTGGTAACGCCTGGCCCCGCACCCCTTTGTTTTCCAACAGAAAAAGATGCACTCCACTTTTGAGCCATTCACTTGAACGTTGCAAATGATCTTCGTGATTTCTCAGTGTTTTATAGCCGACTACCCCCCATCGGTTAAGGGAAGGGGTGGGCATACTTCGACCCGCCGGCCACCATTACAGCAAAATTACAGCAATGCCCTTGAACTCACCTGTAATTAGTTGAGTGCTTAATCAGCGTTTACCCTTGTAAATACTGATGAGTTAGGACTAATTGAACGCTATAAAAAGAAGGGGGCTATAAAGTCTAAAAGGCCTTGCCATTCCCCTAAACCCCTTATATAGTAAGGAATTAGGCTTTGGAACGTTGGTCAAATAGGCTCTAGCTCCGCCAAATCTCCGCCAATTTCCTATTTTATGTACCTAAAACCGCCTACAGTAGGACCTACGCTATTTTTTCACTTACGAGTCCCTGGTATATTTCCTCAGCGAAATCCTGGAGTGACGGCTCTCGCCGCAACAGATCTCGACCATACACTTCATAAAATCGTCGGAGTCCCGAATATTCAAGCAATTGTCCCCACTGCACTCGGTAACGTTCGAGGCTGTCTCCATCACGCCTTAACCGCCAATTTGTCCAGCTAGCCAAATAGAACTGCTGATAGATAAATCTGAAGCTGTTCATCTCCTCATCTGTAAGTGAATCCCAATCAGTAGCTGCTTTCCAATACAGTTTACGGGTGGATTCATCTCCGTACACTGAAAGAATCGCGTCTTGTTGCCTGTTTTCGAATGCAAAGGCAAAATCTCGCTCTGAATCTTTATGCTGTATTCGCAGTTGGCTCGCCAAAAATACAGCCACTGCTAGCGTCGCCACGCCAGTCGCAATTTGAGCGATGATCGTTAATTGTTCCCAGTCCATACCCTGTCCTTTCCATTTCGGACAGAGAGTAATGGATTTCATAGAGATCTTGTATAAGATCTATTCGTTCTGAAAGTCCTTTATCCAGGCCTACGAATCTGTGCTATTAACTCCTAAGGTCCATGTCGTCTCTACTTCACGACCTTGTGTAACAAGAAACACCGCATCAAGAGTAGATCTAAGGTCAGGATCGTACGTATGGCTGCGGCCATGACGCTCGTAGTAGGTAGCTATGCCAGGCCAATTATTCCACGCGCCTCGCGACTGCTCATAGATCCGACTGTCGATACCACGATCAAGGGAATCGTGTCCAGCCCTAAAGTTAGTGGCTTGAAAAATCGATGAAATTTGATTCCACATTCTAAACTGAATTTCTTCTTCCTCGCTTAAAGAGTCATAATCTTTAGTGCCCTTGAGCCATATAGGAGCAAACTGAGGATCGACGATCCGACCCATAATGTGTGTATAGAGTTCATTAGATGTGTAGAGGATTTCACGTTCGGAATCCCTGTGCTGCTGGCGTAATTGGCTTGCCAAAAACACGGCCACTGCTAGCGTCGCCACTCCGGTAGCAATCTGCGCGATGATTGTTAATTGTTCCCAGTCCATATTCTGCTCTCCTTATTACGAATAGTTACACCGACTCCTGCGGGTTCAGTTTTTTGCCGTCACATTCTCGTTAACATTCGAGAATACAGTTGAATCTCGAAGTTCTTCGTAAATTTGGTCTGCAATAAGGACAAGTTCGTCCGATACGAGCCTGAATCGGTCACGCCCATACTGCTTGTAATAGTCTCGCCCACCAATTGGTGCCAGAATATTTCTTATGTCATCTAAAAAATCGTCGTAATTTTTTAGGTGTCGACCAAGCCGCCAATCTGTAATGATCCACTGGTAAATTGATCTCATGTATGTGAAATATCGAAGTCTTTCATCGGAACTCTCTAGATTCTTCATACCTGTAAAACCTTTATTTACTGCATTAAACAAAGAATCATTCGTATTCCGAGCTGTTAGGAGAGACTGTGCCATCTCACGCGAAGAAAAGAGAAGTTCTCGCTCCGCATCCTCATGAGATCGATCCAGAGCTCTCATTTGCAGTCGTATCTGAGCCGCCAAAAACAGTGCAACTACAAGTGTTGCCAGTCCTGTGCATATCTGCGCCACAATGGCTAGATGTTCCCAATCCATTTGTTGTCCTTCCGTTTATGAACAGAGAATAACCGCTTC
>CAZSFJ010000019.1:0-16400 GCA_964606125.1 uncultured Dehalococcoidaceae bacterium
TGAGGGGTCAAAATTTTTTAATAGAGTTCCAGTAGTATTGATTGATAATCGTGTCGTTTCTGAGGGTAAAATAGATTTGGAACCGGTGAGGCGTGCCGTAGTTGCCCAAAGATTGGGAACTGGTGCGTCGCTCCTAAAGAAAGACGATAAAAGACAGGACTAGCTTGTGCCTCATACGTTATTGCTTGCAGAGCCCCGAGGCTTTTGCGCAGGGGTTGTAAGAGCTATTGATATCTTAGATCAATTGCTCGAAGAGGCTGATGGAGAGGTTTATGTATTCCATGAGATCGTTCACAATCGCTATGTAGTTGAGAGTTTTCAAGCCAGAGGCGCTGTTTTCGTAGACGAGATCTCGGAAGTCCCTGACGGGTCTTGTCTCGTCTTTTCCGCCCATGGCGTTGATCCGGCAACTGTCGATCGCGCTGTCAGTAGAGGGTTGCGGGTTATAGATGCCACTTGTCCGCTCGTCACCAAGGTGCACTTAGAGGCAAAGAAAGCTGCTCGAGAGGACTTCGATATTCTTTTGGTTGGTCATGATGGCCATGACGAAGTGCAGGGTACTAAAGGTGAGGCTCCTGAGAGAACTTCGGTTGTTGATTCCGAGGATGACGTTGCAAAGTTAAAGGCCACGGACAAGCCAATATTTGTCGTAACGCAAACTACTCTGTCTGTGGAGGATACGCGCGGGACGATCGACGCTATCAGGGGTCGATTTCCTGACGCAGAAATTCGGAACGACATCTGCTATGCAACGACGAATAGGCAGTTAGCGGTTAAGGAACTCGCCGCAGACGCGGACTTGGTGATAGTTGTAGGTTCTGAGAATTCCTCCAATTCAGTGCGGCTAGTAGAGGTGGCAAGAACAATGGGGGTTCGGGCGCATCTCGTAGATGGCTTGGAGGATATTGATGCTAATTGGTATGAAGGCGTTGAAGTCGTTGGCCTCACGGCCGGTGCTTCTGTACCAGATGAACTGCTTGACCCTATCATAGAGGACCTCAAGAGGAGAGGCGTTGTTAAGATACGGCCGGTGGTTGTGGCAGAGGAGACCGTGGAGTTCAAATTACCTGCCGAACTATTAATAGCTGATGAGGTTTAGATAGATATGCCGAAATTTAATACTGGCGATGTGGAGATACATTACGAGGAGCGTGGAACTGGGTCATTGGCTTATGTCTATTGCCATGGCTTGGGTGGTAGCGGGGAGCGTTTCGAGCGTGACGATATGGATTGGTACGCTCAGCATTTCAAAACAATCTCGTGGGACAACCGTGGCTTGGGAAGATCGGGCCAGGCAACTAGATATTCACTTCCTGACTACGCGTCCGACTTGGCTAAACTCCTTGACGAATTAAATGTCGATCAGGCGGTCATTTTCGGGGTGTCTTGGGGCGGTGTCGTGGCGCAAAGGTTTGGCTTGGACTATCCAGATAAATGTGCAGCGTTAGTTCTCGATTCAACTTCAAGCGAGGTAAATGTGGCGGCTTCAGAAAACTGGTATGCGCGCGGGGAAATCGCCCGATTAGGCACGGAGGCTGCACTCGGGGGTAAGAGCATTGCTCCGGCGTTTGCCGGGCACGCTACCGCTAGTGAAAATAACCAAAGACCAGTTCCTGAAGCACAGATAGCTTCATATGTTGCTCAGTGTCGGGCCACTGCAGGTATGCGTGAACACCCTCTGACTGGCGAAATCGGGCGGTTGGCCATGCCCGTGTTGGTAATTGGTGCTGGAAGGGATACAGTTGCGGGAGCTGGAGGCTCAGTCATACTTAGTAGAAATATTAGAAACTCAAAGCTGCAGATTTTCCAGGAGGCGGGGCACGGTGTTTACGCTAGTGCGAGGGCCGATTTCAGAGAGTGCCTACTGGAATTTCTCGACGAAAATCTAATATATAAGCAAGGGTAGCTACAATGTTTGGATATGACGAAGGTCGTAGCCGTACAGAATCACCGATACTTGCAGTTAGGAAGCTAACGAAGGTAGTTGATTCTGAACGAGTTGCCTTGTCTTCTGTCGATCTCAGTGTTCGTTCTGGTCAGATTAAAGGATTGATCGCCTCAAATACTTTCACAGTGAAGACGCTGTTTGAGCTGGTGGTCGGCTTGAAATCGCCGGATGCTGGCATAATTAGCAGTGGAGGCAACGATGCGCCAAATATGGGGCGCGGTGAGCGCGCGAAATTTGGCTTTCTGCCGGAACAGATTCTCATGCCTCGTGGAATGAATGGACTCGAATACCTGAGACTGATGAGTGACTTATCTGGAATGAATCGCGAGGAGTCATCATTGCAAGTCGCTTCTATTAGTGAGCGCTTAGGGATTGGTGGTGTATTAGGATCGAAATGTAGTGAGCTGCATGTTTTTGAGCGGCGACTTCTGGCTCTAGCTGGGGCAAGTATTCATAGCCCCGAACTTCTGTTGCTGGACGAGCCGATCAAAGAAATGGATATATTTGCGGAAGGTCGAGTTAAGGACTTCCTAAAGTCAATTGCTGAAGCAGGAGGTGCGATCCTTATTGCCAGTAGAGAAATGGGAGTAATTGAGAAGTTGGCCCAAGATCTCGTAGTGTTCTCAGAAAGCCACGTTGTCTACGATGGGCCTATTTCGTTGGTTAGAGGATTCGGCAGTAGGAACGTGCTTATGGTGCAGATAGATGGCCTTCATGGTCATTTCGAGTCTGCTTTGGAGGCTCCTCTTGCAGACGGCATTTTGTCGTTTCGATTTGATGGTGATCAGTACTTAGTTATATTTGACGAAGCTCTACTCCTAACAGAAATGCTTAGAGTAGTGTTGGAGGCTGCGGAGGAAAGTGGTGTTATCTTGCGGAGCGTGAGCTTGCAGGCGCAAGATCTAGACGAAGCCGTCAGAAAGATTCTCGTAAATGCTCCCGTGCAAGGCCAATCCCTGTATTCTTCCCTAGAGGTAGATAGTCAGCCGGCGAGGGAGCTGCCCTCAGGGAAAGATACCTAGTGATGACAGGTGATGCTTTGACTAACAGAGCCTTTCAGCTGCTCGTCATCCTAACTAAATATCAAATCCTGTCCTATGGGCGTTCGTATTACGTTCAGGGGTTGTTTCTAGGTGCGCTGCTCGTTAGTTCAGGCATGGTGGCAGTTGGGGTGAGGTCAGACTGGCTTGCCTCCGAGGTCGTTACGTGGGGTAGCTTGTTCGTTTTGCTTCCGGTGACCCTGTTCCTATTGATCATGTTGGGCTCGGTTGCATTTGTTTCCTCGGAATATTTCATCTGGAATCATGTACTTGCGAGGGGTATGCCCAGATCTGTTTTATTTGTCTCCAGGTCCTTAGCTTTGATACTTGTAGGTCAAGTATTTACCATATGCGTACTGATACTTTTAGTGTTGTCTTCTTCGGTTTTGGCAAGTGAAGGTGGCCGAGATATTGATTTCTTCGGAGTGATACGGTGGTATTTGTTACTCCTGACTATGTCGTTGTTTATTGCAGGAATTGCCGGAGGGGTCAGTGCTTCTAATGCGGCTCCATGGCTGTGCGTGTTCTGCTCAATAGCTGCCGGGTCTCTTGCGGCCTACTTGGTCTATTTTTTTGTCGGGTTTGACTTCACGCTTATTAATCTTGTCGATTCCATTGGCGAGCTTGTCCGAGGAGGCGGGTCATTTGCGTATGGAACTACCGTGTTGATGATTGTTATTTCGTTTATATTTCAGCTTGCAGGAAACTGGCGGTTAACCGGGCGTGATTTTTAGCCGAGGTCAGGCTAGAATCTGGTGTGAGCCAGACGGAATGAGGTTAATGCACATGCGACGCATCACTATACCGGTTTTTGTTCTTTTGTTTTTACAGGGAACGACTGATTTTGCTCTTGGTGCGGGAGGTTCGGAGGTTGTGGCGCAGGATCAAAGTATAGAACTGGCCGGCAATGCCATGCGAATTTTCTTTTTCGCGGTGGGCTTAGTGTTGGCCTCATTTGCAGCGGCAGCTGCGGGTTTTTTGTATATGTCCAAAAGAGGTATCCGCTGGGAATTCCAAGGGTCTGAGCGTTCGGGAGGTGACAGCAGTCACTAACTGGTTCAGACCAAAAGTGCTCGAACTCCTAAGGTTTTCAGGTCAATGATTTCTTCTTCTGATGGATTAGTGCCCTCCCCAGGCATTATTAAGGGCAGTGACGTCACATCCGACAGGCTGCGAATCGCGAAAATAGAGTTGGCACTTCGAAGCTCATTACTGTTTTTATCACCTAAAAGTATTGCGGCCAACGGCAAGGCTTGCCTTCCACGTAGCAGCGAGTAAAGATTTTGTGGGTCCTTAGATAACTGATTCTGTTCAATAGCTAGCACAATTGAGAAGTCATCATGGAACTGTAGGGAGGCGAGCTCAGTTGTCAAATCAATGATCGCAAAACTAATAGGAGTGTCACCAGTGAACGGAGGCAAGCTGCCGGTCTCTCGGGCGTCGTAGCCAATGATAATTGAGCTGTTTGCGAAATGGTCATAATCAATGTTTTCGAAGCTATCAATTATGACCGCCTGAGTATCTTGCGAGCTCACGGTCGTCGATTGGTCTGACGCGGTGATTTTGGTCAATCGAGCGAGGTCGCCTGAGTCGTTGGCGGCGTCAGTGTTGAACCCTAGCCCCTTGGATGCTCTGTCGTATTGATTCAGTAGGCGCGTGAGTGTTTTCATTTCCAGTACTCCAAGAAATTTCGTTCATCCAGTTGGTTGATTGGAGCCACCGGTGGGAATCGAACCCACGACCTACGATTTACGAAACCGTTGCTCTACCCCTGAGCTACAGTGGCCACGTGGCAGCCGTTACAGACCTTACTTGTTGGATATGGAGCCACCGGTGGGAATCGAACCCACGACCGACGGTTTACAAAACCGTTGCTCTACCGCTGAGCTACAGTGGCCGCACCAACTGCAACAGGATACACGAG
Source organism: uncultured Dehalococcoidaceae bacterium (assembly GCA_964606125.1). Classification (GTDB taxonomy): domain Bacteria; phylum Chloroflexota; class Dehalococcoidia; order UBA2979; family UBA2979; genus UBA2979. The sequence goes on from CAZSFJ010000019.1 coordinate 4,913, forward strand.
TATCTTATTGTGTTCTTGAGTCATGGGTATGAATTGCTTTCGGCGGAGGTGACAGCTAGAATTCGTAGTCTGCCCTGGAACAATACAGGAAGAATGTTAGTTGTGATCTTGAGTTGAGAGGTGAATAACCGTGAAACGAACATGGCAACCGAAACGCCTCCCTAGAAAGCGTAAACTAGGTTTTCGAAGTCGCATGTCGACACGTGGTGGACGAGCTGTGTTGCGCAGGCGTCGGCTAAGAGGGCGATCGAAGCTTTCTGTATAAGGGCCGTAGCCCGCAAGCGGATACGGGGCCTGCTGGCCCGTTGTGCCGGGAGGTACTTAACAGCTTCAGTCCCGAAATATAATGGGTAAGTTAACCGAAGATCTATTACCAATAATCTACTCCGGGGAATTCCGTCGTGTATTAGCGACCGGGAAAAGGTTCCGGAGGCGCTCTGTCACGGTCGTCATTAGCTCATCAGAAGATGCCGGTGGGCTTTCGATGGTTGGGATTACGGTTAGTAAGCGAGTCGGGAATGCTGTAGTGCGGAATTTGGTGCGGCGCAGGATAAGGCATGTACTGCGGGAGCAGAGTTGGGTAAGCGGATTTTCGATGGTCATCATATCGGAGAGAAGAGCAGGGAAAAGCTCCTTCAGCGATCTCTCCGACGAAATTGTTTCAGTGGGCCGGGAGGCTCAACTCCTCGATCTTACTAGATGACTGTCGCGCATAATCGCTTCAGGGCTTAGGCTTTTTGATCTAGGTGGCTAGCTCGCCCAACAACTATGTCGGCAATTCAAGGCGGGTCGAGCGTTTAGGGGACAGTAATAAATCGGTCTGGTACCAATAATGTCCAGTAAGTGAGTTGAAATTGGTCGCTTCCATTGACCATCTAGCCAGGAAACTGGCGTTAGTACTTATTAAGTTTTATCAGCGAGCGATTTCGCCGAATCTTGGTGTCGCTTGTAGGTTCGAGCCCTCCTGCTCTCAGTATGCGGTGGATGCGTTCCAGGAGCGGGGGTTTTTTTTCGCATCGTTGAAGACGTTAGGTAGGCTCTCTAGATGTAGGCCAGGTGGAGGCAGTGGATATGATCCGGTTTCGTAGGCCTAAAACTGTTCAAGTGGATAGGCGCATGAACAGTTGTGTCGGTGAGATTAGTTATCTTGAGAAGGGCGTGTTTCACGTGAAACACGCCCTTCTCAAGATAACTAATCTCCTAGCAGCCTTGTTTTTCGTGATTCTGATCACGGGCTGCGGTGCGCAGTTCGCTAGCCCCGAGGGTTGGGCTTCACCAGTTGAATATGGCAATCGCGCAATCCTCTTGCAGGGTGAGGGTGGAAGATTGGCGCTCATCGATGGGCGTATGGAATCTTCAGAAACTCCATTTTGGTGGTACCCGGAGCGAGTGGTTGGGGTGAGTGACTCGGGCGGCGGCTTCCTTTCTGGTTTGTTCGGGGGTGGGTCAGATGATGATTGGAGCTCGGATCCATTTTACGCGAGGCCATTGGTTGTGCAGGGTGACGTTTTGTATGTCGTTTCCACTAGTGGAATCCTGCGAAAGCTCTCTTCATTAAACGGAGTTACGGAGAGCCCTAGCGAGGTTTGGGCTTTAGAGATCGGTGAAGTGGTCATTTCCACTCCAGTACAGTTGGATTCTTCGATATTCGTTGGTACTGATGAGGGTTCGCTGTTGAGAATCTCAGATGCGACCGGCCAAATAGAGGCTAAATGGGATATTGGGGTCGGTCGGATTTGGTCCAGTTTGCAAATCTATAACGACGATCTTCTAGTAGTCGATATGGGTGAAGGTATTCTTATGAGGATCAACGGTAAGTCGGGTGAGGTCGTAAATTCTGTTGATCTGGGAGGTGGAGTGCCTGGGGACGGCTTAATGGTTGGTGATTCCATGTATTTGGGTACCTTTGGTGGCCAGGTGCATCGAGTGAACCTCAAGGACTTTTCGATTGATTGGTCAGTCACCGGTAACGGATGGTTTGCCGGACCTTTTGTCTCCAAGGGAGCGAAGATTTATGCGGCGACGACACGAGGGTCTGTTTTATGCCTAGACGGCAGTACAGGCTCTATCGTCTGGTCTAAGGACATACCGGAATCGAATTTCAGGTCTCGGCCAGCAATTATAGGTAACGATCTTGTCCTCGCAGATCGGGAAGGGGCCCTGGTGGGCCTTGATGCTGATACGGGGAGTCTGCGGTGGAGTAGTGCAGTGGACGACGAGGTCTATGCGGATCTTTTCATATATGAGGGGCAGATTTTACTGTTGTCAAAATCCCATGCTCTTTTTGAAATAGATGCTAATAGTGGTGCTATCCGCACGGTACTTACTGGTGAGTAGGGGATTGTCGGATGTATAGGGAGCTGAGGGAGTTCATATGCCGATAGGGGCAATCTGGCAGACATTCCTCGAGACGCCATTGATCAATGTCATGGTTGGGCTCACTAACGTCTCCTTTGGTGACTATGGTATTGCACTTCTATTGTTCACCTTTATTTCACGGGCTTTATTGTTTCCTTTGACCATAAGAATGTTGAACTCCATGAAAAATTTGCAGGAGATACAGCCTCGAATGCAGGAGATTCAGAAGCAGTATTCGGATCCAAAAAGGCGCCAAGAAGAAACCATGAAATTATATCGGGAGGCAGGGGTTAATCCTTTGGGCTGTTTAGGCCCTCAGTTGATTCAACTGCCAATTTTTATCGCGCTCTACCAGGTTATTAGAATAACTTTAGGTAGCACTCCTGAGTCCATAATAAAGCTGTCAGACCGGTTGTATGATGTGGCGTGGCTGCAGTCGAGTATTCCTCTTACGCGCGATTTTCTGTGGTTGGATCTCGGTGCCGATGGAGATTTATTCCTTGCGATCATCGTGTTTTGTGCAATGTGGTTGCAGCAGAGGATTTCGTCGAGTCGGAACCTAAGTGCACGTGGCCAGCAGCAGAACCAACAGCAGATGCAAACGATGATGCAGTGGATGTTTCCACTGATGTTCACGTGGTTTGTGCTCGCGACACCGGCGGGATTGGGACTTTATTGGGGCAGCAGCACCATTATTGGAATTGTGCTGCAGTGGATTTTTGTGGGACCAGGGGATTTCCGGTGGGGTTCCCTTATCCCAAATTTCGTCCGCAGCCGTGTAGGCATGCCAGATTTTGTACCGCCGTCAGCGACGGCGGATATTGATAAAAGAAAAGCGAACGATGAGTCTTCTGCTGATCGTTCGGGATTAGCTGATGAAGCAGAATTGGAGTTGAATGATGGCGAGGGAGAAGTCGGATCAGCCAAGGCAGACGACGGTAAGCGCAAGAAGCGTCGAAGAGGCAGTGGAAATAGGGCTCAAGGAGCTGGGGGTCAGTCGGGAACAGGTAAACGTCGACGTCGAAAAAGACGCTAAAGCTGGGTTTTTGGGTATAGGCGGCCAGGAGGCGACGGTGACATTGTCTGTTGTGGATGGACAGACGGAGGCACGAACTCAGAAAGATCCGAGTCCCAGAGGGCGGAAGCCGCAGCACGAGGATAATCGAAAACCTAGAAACAGGTCGAAGCGGAGCGATAGCAATAAGGATGGCGATAAGCAGGATTCTTCAGATGATCGTGCCACCCCACCTCGAGATATTAAGGGAGTTCCAGAGAATGAAGAAATCCCAATTCCAGGGTCCCCACAGGAACTTCCCCTTCAGCCCGCTGGAGATTATGAGGACGAAGTAGATCAGGCGGGGAGTACTTTGAGGGATGTTTTGACACTTTTAGGCTTCACCGGTACTGAGATTACGTTGAGTGAGTCCAGTGATGAGGACAACGATCGAGGTAGACGGGATGTAACGCTGGATGTTGATACTACAGATGAGGAATCGGCAGAGAATATCGGTGTTTTGATAGGAAAACGTGGGGATACGCTTAGCTCACTCCAATACTTATTGAATACTATTGTGGGTAGAGGTAAACGTGGGTCACCTATGTTTTCAGTGGATATAGAAGGATATAGGCGGCGGCATAGAGAGCGATTGGTGGACTTGGCTGAAGAGGTTGCCAATGACGTAAGTGAATCTGGAGATATTATCGAGCTGAAGCCCATGTCTGCCGGTGATCGCCGTGTAATACATGTTACCCTGCAAGAGCGGACTGATGTCGTGACGCAGTCGATAGGCAAGGGTCGCGACAGGCGAATTGAGGTTCTTCCCGCTGATGATGAATCCGAATTTGAAGACGATGTGGCTGAGGATGAGGATGATTAGGCCGTAGTGGTTTGTTAGTAAGCGGTTGACTAACCACCTGAGATACTCACGACGAGTGGTAATAGGATTGGTTCGTTGGCGGTGACTTCGGAAACTGATCTCAGCCGGATAGATGTATATCGTATAGCACGAAAGGCAATGCCTTTCTTAATGATAGGTCCGGTCACGTGGGATATATTTGAGGATGGCTCAAGATCGCCCGGGGGGGCTGTATCGTTTGCCGCTCGAACTGCTGCAGCGTTGGGGACTAGGGCCCATATTCTGGCTAGTGGTGCTGGTGATGCCGATGTAACCGCCCTGGCGGGGCACGCTTTGCACGTGGTCAAAGGAGCGGCAACGGAGTCTTGGGGTATTCACAGAGCAAATGTTGGCAAGCGGCGGCTTAGGTTGATCGACTATCCAAGTCGAACACTTGAGGCAGAGGATCTTCCCAGAGATTGGCCAGAGCCAAAAAATTTGTTTGTGGCGCCGCTTATGCCAGATGATATCAACGTATTTTCATTCCTAGATAGATTTCCCGCAACCCCCACTTGGATTGTTGGGCAAGGGCTTCAAAGAGAGATTGATACGGAGGGCTTTGTTCATCTGCCGAGTGAGCCAACTAGGCTATTGCTGAATTGTCTTTCTCCAAGGGTGACTTTGTTTCTGTCTTCGGATGAGACCGCTAACTGGTCGGAAGAGGCTATTGGTGAGGTCACCGCTAGGTGCGGACGATTCGTTGTTACCAAGGGCGCAAAGGGACTCGAGATCAAAATGTCTGGCGACACTTATAATGTGGGGGCAGTTTCCGCGCAAGTTGTCGATACGACAGGTGCTGGTGACTCTTGCGCGGCGGCGTTTTCTATCACTTCGGAGATGGGGGCGATGAGCGCGGGGCATTTAGCAGCGGGGTATGGAGCTATGACAGTGGAGCGAGTGGGCCCAGTACCAATGCCTCGATGGCCCGAGATTCGAGGTCGTATTTCTGATTCGTCCACTGTGCAGGAATTGAGTTTGCCCGGGGATGAGGACGAGGGGTCAGATCGACGAGCTTTTAGGATTGCGATTGCGAATCAAAAAGGGGGAGTCGGGAAGACCACTACGGCAGTTTCTCTTGCTGCTTCTCTTGCAGAGATGGGTCAAAGAGTTCTGCTAGTGGATGGAGACCCACAGGCGAATGCTACTTCATCCTTGCTAGGGCGGAGTAGTCAAGGGGTCAATGAAGATGGCCTCTATCGTGTATTGTTGGACGGCGAATCAGTATCTTCTATGAGTGTCACGGCGGGAAGGCCTCGCCTAGATGTGTTGGGTGGGTCGACGGCGCTAGCAGGAGCGGAGATCGAGTTAGTTGGACTAATGGCTCGAGAAAGCAAGCTGAGGAATGCTCTGAATGAGATTGATTCTCAATATGACTATATCTTGATGGATTGCCCCCCTGCTCTTGGTTTGTTAACTATTAATTCACTTGTGGCTGCCGACTACGTTGTTATTCCTCTTCAATGCGAATATTTTGCCTTGGAGGGCTTGAGGTCACTGGAACAGACTATTGACTTAGTGCGGGGTAGCCTCAATCCCAGCCTTGTAATTCTGGGGATTGCGCTCACAATGTATGACGCGCGAGCTAATTTGTCTTCGGAGGTGGTGGCGGAGATCAGGTCTCATTATCCGCAAACGTTGGATACTCTTGTGCCACGGTCGGTTCGATTGGCGGAGGCACCAAGCCACGTGATGACGATTAGAGAATACGCTCCGGGATCACCGGGCGCCATTGCGTATATGGAGTTGGCTAAGGAAGTCCAACGGCGCTTAGAGGCAATGAGCGGATGAAGTGGCTGAACTAGGAAGGATGATTAGAGAATGAGTGGGACACCTCGATTAGGGCGTGGTTTAGACGCGTTGTTCAGTAGTGCGGGTGCTCAACCAGAAGGGGACGGCTTAATGCTCGATATTTCGGAGATAGAGCCGGATCCTGAGCAGCCTCGAAAAAATTTCCCATCTGAAACGATGCAGGAACTGGTTGAGTCGATCAGAATTCATGGAGTATTACAGCCGATCCTAGTGTCTAAGCAGGATGGCCGTAAGGGCTACATGATAGTTGCCGGAGAACGGCGCTGGCGGGCGGCACGTAGTGTTGGTCTTCAGCAAATTCCCGCCGTTGTTAGGGATACTGATTCCACTGGCCGCATGCTTCTAGCGTTGGTGGAGAATATACAGAGATCTGATCTGGGAGCTCTTGAGGAGGCCGCTGCTTATGATCAGTTGCAAAATGAATTCGGACTTACTCAACAGCAGATAGGGGAGCGTGTAGGGCGATCTAGAAGTGCAGTAGCAAATACGCTGCGTCTTCTCGACTTGTCCCCTGAGGTAATGGAGTTGCTACGGAGCGGTGAGATTAGCGCGGGACATGCCCGAGCACTGCTGCAGATTGATCGTCACGACCGGCAAATTGAGTTAGCAAGACAGATCAGGGATAAAGGACTTAGTGTGCGCGAAGCGGAGCGCTTGATTGCCAAAGGCGGGAGCCATATACCAACGAAAACCAGTCAACTAACTCCCGATCCGGAGAATAGTCGGTTGGAGGAGGCGATCCAGCAGAAGTTAGGAACTCGAGTGACGCTCAAGCGCAATAAGAATGGTCGAGGTCAGATGGTTATATATTTTTATTCAGATGATGAGCTGACCGGGATCGTCGAGAACATCATCCCTGATGGTGATTTTTAGGGTAGTGAGTTTTGGGGGGATAATCGAATGAGCGAAACTGTATTTTCGAGTGAGGTGGCGAACACTTTAGAGGGCCTTGGAGTAGGACTACCAGAGGTCAGTTCGCCACTGGCTTTGTATGTGCCTGTACGTGAGTCGGGGCGGTATTTGTACGTATCAGGCCAGATAGCTCAGAAGGATGGGTCCATGTTCCATCCAGGTCAGGTTGGGTCGGTAGTGACGCTGGAGGAGGCGGTTGAAGCCGCAGCTGAGTGTGCACTTAATGCCCTTGCTCATGTAGCCGCTTTCCGGGGCTCCTTGGACGGACTGCGTGTTGTGAAATTGACAGGATTTGTGGCTGCTAGTCCTGACTTCAAAGGCCAAGCGAGAGTGATTGATGGAGCCAGCCGCATCCTTGTAGATATTCTCGGAGAAGCTGCTGGCATGGGTGCGAGAGCGGCACTGGGAGTGTCCTCTCTCCCCCTTGGTTCGAGTGTAGAAGTTGAATTAGTACTAGAAACAAACGATAGCTAGAGTTACTGTACTTTATGGTGAGTGAAAGATCCTAGGGCGAGAGGAGGGCTTTAGATGGCGCGGATTGATTTTGTGACAGGGGCCCCCGAGAAATACTCTGGACTTGTGGATCAGATCGAGCAGGCACGATCTTCGCTGAGAGCCTTGGTGGCACAGGAGTCCGAGGCAAGGTTGAGACTTAATGCTGACACTGAAGACTGGTCGGCAAAAAGAATTCTCGCGCATTTAGGTGTCTATTTGCGGGTTAATTCAGTGTTTATTAGACGAATTGCGACAATGAGCGATCCTGAGCGACAGGCAATTGATGAGGAAAAGATAATAGAGGAATCAAATTTTATGACTGGTTCTGCGATTGATTTAATGCAAAGTGTCGATAATAGTGTGGACGATACTATCGAATTGCTTTCAGGGACACCTGACGCATCGTGGGGTCGCAGAGGCTCGGTTGACGGCGTGAGTCGCTCACTTCGTCAGCAAGTAGAAGGTTACAGTTCACATATTCTTGAACATATAGAGCAGATGAAAATTACTCTCAGCCAGAACTAATCTTTTTCGATTGGCAGATCGACGAGATATGACCATTCAGCCCAAGATCCGTCATAATTTCGGATGTTGTCCCATTCAAATATCTCTGACATCACAAACCACGAAACCGCTGATCTGATTCCACCCCCACAGTAGGGAAAAACCCCTCGCCCTGGATTGACGCCAGCGTCTTGATATAACTGAAGTAGTTGATTTTGACTATGAAACTTGCCAGTGCTGTCCATCAGAGATTCCCAATTAAGGTGGGTGGCCCCAGGGATACGCCCTTGGCGTGGCGCGGGATGGTCGCCGGGGAGTCCGGAGTATTCTTCGATTGACCTACAGTCCAGTATTTGCGCAGGGGCTGCTGGATCTTTGATGATAGCGAGGATATCTTCTTTTCCTGCCAGCAAATTTTCATTAGGATCCAGAAGGTTGCAGTCTACTTTGGTCTGTGGATGCTGAGCGGTAAGCTCTTTGAACCCGTTCTGGATCATCGTTCGCAGCGATGCTTCAGCAACACAAACATTCTCGACTCCAAAATATCGAAGCGCCCAATAAGCTCGGTAGGGCCATGGTGATTTGTCAGTTGCGAGGCAAATGATGATTTGGTCACTACCAGCTCCACGGACTCCTAACCTGCCCAGCGTAGCTTTGAACGTATCCTTATCTGGTAGCAAAGCTCTTATCCCGTCCCGAATCGTCGTAAAATCTCCATATCCATCAGCCCATACGCTGGACCGGAGGTGCAGATCGTCATATTCGTTTTTCTCGGCACCAACATGCAGGAAAAGCATTTCATGGTGAGACGACATAGCATTGATCCAATTGAGGGTTGCGACAGGTGGAACTTGTAAGGCAGTCATAATATTTCTCTCGTTGTAAAAGGTTATTCAGTGCTAGCCGTTCTTCGTCGAGCACCCCGTCGTCCTCTTCTTCGAGGCCTCTTCTGTGACGCGGGTTCTTGGCTTGAATCTTTGGGTTCATTTGAGCCGGCGGGTCGTCGACGAGCTATTTTGGAGTTACTGATGCTTTTCTTTCTGGAGTCCTTCTGAGGACTCGGTGATTTTGCTCTTTGAATGGAATCGTTTTGGGATGAACTGCTGTCTCGCGGCGGCGGTGTGTCGACAGGAGTCAAAACTCCTATAAAATTCTTAGTTCTTTCCTTTTCTTGGTCTCTGACCTTTCCTTCAACTTCTTTGTCGAGATCTACTGGACGCACGGTTGTCCCCATTTGACTGCGAAGTTCGTCCGCGGTGAGTTGAATAGTTTCTCCCTGGTCCTTGAAATAAAGTCGGACCGTCTCTGAGAGATAATTTATTGATAAGACTTTGGCCCGACCAGCAGGAGTGCTGATAGTTTTCCCTACTTTCGGAAGTGTGCCAGCTATTTCGCGGTATGCATCGACTTCAAATGTGAGGCAACAGAGGAGTCGGCCACAGACTCCGGAGATTTTAGATGGATTCGGAGAAAGCCCTTGTTCCTTGGCAAGTTTCATGGAAATTGAAGGGAATGTAGTCATCCAAGAAGAGCAACACAGTTCCCTGCCGCACACGCCAAATCCACCGGTCATTTTTGCGCGATCCCGATCGCCAATCCGATTCAGTTGCAGCGTTTCAGAATAGTTTGATTCAAATGCCTCCTGGATAGCTTCATGTTTAACTCGGACCTTGTCGGGGAGCACATATGAGATTTCAAGAAATTTCCCTGTGAGATCATAAGCTAAGTCAGCGACGCGTATACGAGAATCAATTTTAGACGCATGCTCTTGAGCACGGATAGACTCATCAGCGGCTTTTTTTTTCGCTGCCTCCTGTGCGGTAAGATCGGCCTCCGTAGCTAGACGAGAGATAACACGCAAGGGCCCACTGACCTGGTTAGTCATGATTTGGTCAGGGGTGATAACTACTCTACCTACACGCTCGCCCCGCGCGGTGACGAGCACGACGTAATCGCCAATCATCAAATTGAGATCCCCAGGGCTACAATAGAGTATGTCACCAGCCGTCATAAGACGGACACCTACTATCGGGTCCATGTATTTCTTCCAGTCAGGCTTCAGTACGGCGTCCTAACGCCATACCGTCAAATTTATTTAAGGACTCTATTCTATCGAGTTATTACAAGTTGTGGGATATCAAGCATCATTTGGTCGATTGAGAGTCGAGGGTTTACGTTATCAAGGAGATTTTCGCGAGCCGCGCTAATTGCTGTGAGAGCTTCCACGGCCATCTTTGTATCTAGATTTGAGGTAGTGACGCCAGGAATATGCCAGATATTGTCCTCGGTGACCTCAGTTACTAGAAGCAGGGCGTCATGCCACCATTGTTCCCAGTACCCTAACGTTTCGAGTACTGTATTGCGATCGTTGGTCCATGCCTTAGAGAGCGATTCGGAATATTCCAAGCGATCCGCGATGCTTGCGAGTGAATATTTTTCGACGTCGCCCATAATTACTTCGAGGGTCATCATAAAAGATGGATCATTAATTAATGAAATCGCCTTACCGTAGCAACCGCCTGCGAGGAGGGCATATTCTGATGCAATATCTATGTCTTCAGCTAGCTTCTCATTAACAAGAATTCCCGCCAACGTCTCTTTCGGGAGCGGACGTAGGACGACGTCATAGCATCTAGAGCGGATGGTTGCTGGAAAACTAGAAGGAGAGTCTGTGATAATTATGAGAGTAGTATCACTTGGCGGCTCTTCTAAAAATTTTAACGTTGCGTTACGACCAGCTTCACTGGCGATGTCAGCCTCGAAAATCACGAATCGATGTCTGGAGTTAAATGGCTTCAGGTCAGCACTGTGAATAAACTGACGAATGTCAGTAACTTTTGAGCGACCAGTTTTACTATCTTCAGATGCTCCAATGAATTGGACATCACTGAATTCACCCAACTCGATTCTGTGAGTAGTTTCATTGTCCCAGTCAGGCGACGTCGGATCGTCTGTGCTAGGTGCAAACACTGCCTGAGCGAAGCGCATAGCCAGTTTTGATTTACCAATCCCAGCCGGACCTATAAACATGTAGGAGCGATTAATTAGGCCTGATGCAATATGCGTTCGTAACGTTTCGACTGCTTCATCAACCCCGAAGATATTCCAACTATTAGAGGGACGTTTTCCTTCACGGTAGTCGGTGTCGTCGAAGAGCACGGAGTTCCTTCTAATCTAGGGTGTTTATCAATGAGTCGACACCTTGTGTAACATCAAGACGAGTGAGGTCTTCATATATTTGCCGTCTCCGGATTGTGAAAGAATTGCCATTTTCTACCATGATGACCTCGGGCCGCAGGGAGAGATTGTAGTTCGATTCCATTGCCAGTTGATACGCTCCTGCAGCTGGAATAGCAATTAACTCGTGCGTGCGTAACCGTGGGAGTGATACATCCTCTGCGAGAATGTCACCAGATTCGCAAAACTTTCCGGCGATTGTGACTGTCTCCTCGGGAATAGCATGCATTCTTTCTGCAGGCACAACCTCGTATTTTGATCCGTAGATTGCTGGTCGG
>CAZSFJ010000020.1:0-10143 GCA_964606125.1 uncultured Dehalococcoidaceae bacterium
CAGTTTCACTGATTGACACTACGGTAAAGAGCGCGCTGCGAATGAATTCTTTCGAGCAAAGCCGCTTTGTTGTGTTGTCGAGGGGGCGACGTCTTGTTATTACTGACCAAGCTCGATTGAACTGGGGCACTCACATCGCGCTCTCTACCGTAGTACACAAACCACTCTTTTTTTATCTGCTCCTTTCATCTGGAAGAAAATCCAACAGAACTTTCGGGCAGCGGGCTGGTGCCCATATCTCTATGTAATCCCCACAAGCTGAGAGGATGACGCTACCACTCGAGAGATTTGCATATTCTCGATACTTACTGGGAATAGAAAATCGTCCTCGTTCGTCGATATCGACCCCGTAGGCGTTCCCAATGAAACTTCTACGTTGTTCACGGATTTCACCATCTCTTGAGCCTTCGATATTCGGAAAATTTCGTTCGGATTCGGTACCGAACTTGCTTTTGGAGAAAACTTCAATGCACCCGTCCTCACTGATTACGAGAATCCCGTGACCAGTACCGGTCCCCGAGTCAGAGTTGAACTCTTGGAGATGCTTGAGAGGCATCGCCAGACGACCATTAGAATCTAATTTGGCTCGAACTGTTCCGAACATTGAAATCCCTATTTAATCTGATTGCTTGAAAATTATACTATATAAATCCCTATTTGGTGAATTTTAAGGATGAATATAGAATTCTATTCCCTATATTGTATTTAGTTGGCCTAGGGATATTTAACAAAGTAGGCTCGTAACAGTAACTCAATGGTTATTTTTGAGTTGCAACGCGTATTGTTTACTCGAAGCGGACACTCATACGGTTGCTAGGGTTGCGTGGGACGTATCAAACAGGATCGTACGACTTTGCATCTGCTAAGAAGGCGTCGATTCCTTTGTCAGTCAAAGGGTGCTCAATCATTTGCGCCAAGACATTTGGTGGAATTGTTGCAACGTCCGCCCCAGCCAGAGCGACATCAGTGACATCGCGAGGGCCTCTGATAGACGCAGCTAAGATCTCAGTTTTGAGTTCAGAGTATCTATTGAAAATTGCTGCACATTCCCTGATAAGTATCATTCCGTCAGCTCCACCGTCGTTCAGTCTCCCAATAAATGGGGAAACAAATGCTGCTCCAGCCTTTGCGGCTAGAAAGGCTTGGTTAACACTAAAAATCAATGTGCAGTTAATTTTTATTCCCTCAGACGACAACGTGGAAATTGCTTCCAGTCCAACCCTTCCCATTGGTATTTTCACCACCACATTTGGATGCCAACTTGCAACTCTTCGAGCTTCTTCACACAACTCAGAGATTTCCAAAGAGACGCACTCAGCTGAGAGTGGTCCGTCTATCACTTCTGCTATCTCGAGTATTCGGTCCCTATATTGAACTCCTTCTTTTGCGACGAGAGAAGGGTTGGTGGTAATACCATCGACAACTCCGAGCTTTGCCGCAGACCGTATGTCATCGATGTTGGCCGTGTCTAAAAAAATTTTCATTTGACTGTCCGTTCTCTAAGTTTTAGAAAAATCTAATCACCACTAGTATGAGTATTAGAGGGATGCTTGCAATTATCATAGTGCCAAATACTAAAGGCACATTGTCTGCGAGAGCATCTTGCAGATCTTCGGTAATTTGTCCTGATTTTTGAGCGCTTAGTGCGCTCCATTTGACACGCCTGAGTGCAACTCCAAAAAGTGGGACGAACAGGAATAGATTCAGAAAAAATATAATTTGTATCACAATCATCGACCCGTCTGTGATCGCGTAATTGCCTGCAGCAACCCACGCATAACCGGAGAACAGCACTGCGATAATCCCGGGTAAGAGACCACCCGTAAAGGCTTTCTGGGAGGTAAGGAGTAATATAATCCTTTCATCTATATCCTCCCGTCTCCAAGACATCCAAACCGGAACTAGGGCAGCACCAATACCGGTACAGAGATAGATGATCGAGGCGAGGTGTAAGAAAATCCAAAATTCCATTAGTTCACCTATCGGTCGGAAGTCCAGTCACACATCTATTTGTTCCTGGGAATATGTTATTGAGGCTTGAATAAATGCCTTGAAAAGTGGATTCGGTCTGAGTGGTCGGCTGGTAAATTCAGGATGGAATTGTGCTCCCACCATAAATGGATGTCCAGCGAGCTCAACAATCTCTACTAAATTTCGTTCAGTATGACGACCGGCAACCACCAGCCCTTTTTCTTCAAGTTCTGGTAAAAGGGAATTATTCACTTCGTACCTGTGTCTGTGGCGCTCTCGAACCAGTGTTTTACCATACGCTTCATACGCACGTGTGCCAGAGATTAACTGACAATCGTACCCCCCGAGTCTCATAGTCCCGCCTCGAGCTTCGACCGTCTTCTGTTCCTCCATTATGTCGATCACTGGATAGGGTGTGCGCGGGTCCATTTCTGTAGAATGAGCTCGTTCCATCCCAGCGACATTTCGAGCAAACTCGATTACCAAGATTTGCATTCCAAGACAGTCACCTAAATACGGGATCTTATTTTCTCGTGCAAAAGTGGCAGCTCGGACTTTTCCTTCTACCCCTCGTTCGTCAAAGCCTGGACAAAGGACTATACCATCTGAATCTCGAAAAATTTCGCTGGTATCACCGTCCTCAACTTGTTGAGCGTCGACCCAAACTATTTCGAAGCCCGTGTTGCAGCTTACGGCTGCGTGCGCAATCGCCTCTTGTATGGACAAGTAGGCATCGGGACCGTTTACATACTTGCCCACCACGTGAACCCGCACATTGTCGTGATGGTCGGGTTTCGTGAGTTGGTTACTAAACGTATTCCATTGCCCTAGATCCGGCTTCTTCGCCTTCAATGATAATTTTTCAACAGTAAGATTCCCAACACCGAGCATTTCCAACATGATCGGCACTTCATATATTGATTTTGCCGTTTTCAAGGGGATGACTGCATTGGGCTCAACGTTACAGAACTGAGCAATTTTGTCACAGAGTTCTGCCGGAATTTCTTTCTCTGACCGCGTGACTATAAGATCCGGTTGAATTCCAAACGATCTCAGAGTACGAACTGAGTGTTGTGTCGGTTTGGTCTTTAATTCGCCTGTCGCACCGATCTGTGGTAACAGCGTTACGTGAACAGAAAGTGTTTGTCCTGGGGCAGACGCATACCGCATCTGGGCCACCGCCTCGAGAAATACCTGACCTTCAATATCTCCGACGGTTCCTCCGACCTCAACGAGGACAACTTCGGCTTCCAGTGTTTCGCCGGCTAATCTTATTCTTCTCTGGATCTCGTCCGTTATATGTGGGATAGCCTGAACCGTTTTACCCTCGTAATATTCGCCGCTTCGCTCTCGACGAATAACCTCTTGGTAAATCTGTCCGCTCGAGGATGAATTTGAGCCTGACAAATTGAGGTCAAGAAATCGTTCATAATGTCCAAGATCAAGGTCAGTTTCCGCCCCATCATCAGTGACGAATACTTCTCCATGCTGATAGGGAGACATCGTTCCAGGATCCACATTGATGTATGGATCCAGCTTAAGGATTGACACCTTAAGACCCCGCGATTTGAGTATTTGTCCCAGAGACGCGGTCACGATACCTTTACCCACAGAGGATACGACCCCACCTGTAACAAAGACATACCTAGTCATGCGGCTCCGTAATTCCCTACGGGGCTACAGTCTAAAGCATCCGCGACAGTCTTGCACTGCTCACTACAGACCAATAGTCAGTTTGGTGCGAGTATCATTAAGCTACCAGAGGAAACAGTGATGTCAGAAAAAATCTATTCAGCCGGGATTCTTACCATTAGCGACAAGGGATCGACTGGGGAGAGGATAGACACATCTGGACCTACCATACGGGATCTTCTCTCCCGACAATCTCTAGATATCACAGAACAAGACTTAGTGCCTGATGAAATAAATCTAATCGCCGAGACCCTTACAAGTTGGACGGATGACAAGCTCTTACATCTTATTATCACGACTGGCGGTACTGGTCTTTCGAACCGGGATGTTACTCCCCAAGCAACGGAATCTGTAATTGACTTTAGAATTCCAGGTATAGAGGAAGCGATGCGAGCGAATGGCATGAAAGAGACTCCATTTGCGATGCTATCGAGATTAGTTGT
This sequence comes from uncultured Dehalococcoidaceae bacterium, assembly GCA_964606125.1. GTDB lineage: Bacteria > Chloroflexota > Dehalococcoidia > UBA2979 > UBA2979 > UBA2979. Next base: position 4,107 of record CAZSFJ010000020.1, read on the forward strand.
CGGAGTGCGAAATAGTACGCTTATAGTCAATCTACCTGGTAGCGAGAAGGCGGTTACTGAGAATCTCCAGACGATTTTGCCGGTATTGAATCACGCCCTTGGACAGATTAATGGCCATATGGATGCAGATAGTCATTAGCCAGAGATTGGAAAATGGTGAGATTCGATATTATTACACTATTCCCCGGAATGTTCGAAGGTCCTCTCGGCGACTCAATAATTGGTCGTGCCCGCCAGAACAACATCATAGAAATATTTTTGCATGATCTTCGACAGTATGCCCGTGATAATCACAGGAGCGTAGACAGCTCTCCCTTTGGCGGGGGGGCAGGGATGCTTTTGATGCCCGGTCCACTATTTGAAGCCGTGGAAGACGTATACTCACAAGCCGGGAAAGAATCAAGAACGATAGCAATGAGTGCGAGTGGTCGTCCCTTATCCGCAGAAATCGTTGCCGAGCTGGTTGAATATCCCAACCTCATACTGGTGTGCGGCAGGTACGAAGGTATGGATGAACGTTTCTTGGAGAACAAGGTGGATGATGAGATATCGTTGGGAGATTTTATTGTTTCCGGAGGTGAGTTACCAGCGATGGTTCTTATAGATGTAATCGCTAGGCAACTCGATGGAGTTCTTGGGAGTTCTCATTCACTTGAGGAAGAATCATTCGGGGGTGGGTTGCTCGAATACCCTCAGTACGCCCGTCCGGCGAACTACGAGGGATGGGAAGTTCCCTCGGTATTGCTGTCTGGTGACCATGCAAAAATTGCTCGCTGGCGTGAAATGAAGAGCCTTGAGCGAACAATTGAAAGAAGACCTGATCTCCTTGATGATATTGAATCTGCAAAATTTCACCTGCAGAATATGTACAAGGAGTTTCGTACTGATTGATCCTCGTAACCCCTCGACGCTAGAGTGAATAAGAGAGAGAATTAATGCTCTGTGCTTGGTAGTGCAGAAAATTCAAAAAATTAGAGAGTTTTCATATTGGGGGAACCGGTGACAAATTTGGGACTTCTTAGCCAGCTGGCCGAAGAGCGACCTGCCGATAAGGAACCTCTTCCTGATTTCAATGTAGGAGATACAGTTCGCCTGATGCTCTGGATTTCCGAGGGTTCCTCTTCTAATCAAGACAGTTGGCGATTACAGCCATTTGAAGGCACGATCATCCGCATGAAAAGCGGCCAGGCCGGTAACTTTACAGTCAGGCGGGTGCAGAGAGGATTTGGAGTGGAGCGGACTATACCGTTGTCGTCTCCTAGGCTTGAGTCACTCTCGGTCACCCGAAAAGGAAAAGTTAGAAGGTCGCGACTGTATTACCTTAGAGGTAGGACAGGTCGTGCTGCTAGGGTCAAAGAAGCTAATCGAAGCTAATACGACTATCATCGTTCTCGATGACCGGTCCTACACAGATAAAGTCTTATGCCAAGGTGGCGGTTAATAGTCCAAATCCGACTGGACTAACGTTTTCCTACGAAATTCCAGATCATATAGAGACGCGAGTCGGCCAATTCGTCATTGTGCCATTTGGTAGACAGTTACTACAAGGAATAGTTGTCGAGGCACCCCTTGATATGCCTGGTTTCGATCCTGACCAGATCAGGCCAATCAGCGATACTGACGACGAGCATTTCCATCTTACAAGTGAACAGATAGATCTAGCGAAATGGATGGCTGATTATTACTTCACTCCAATATGGAATGTCCTCAAATTATTCTTCCCAGCAAGCCTATTGCGTTCACCGGAGAAATTTTATTCGATTTCATCAGATTTGAAAGATCAATATCATCGCGATCGATTTGCCATATCTGAGGACCAGCAACTGATTCTTGATCTGTTGGGAAACCAGAAATCACTGGAAGAGAATCGATTTCTCAATCAGATGTCACAGGTGATACCTCGCTCACGTTTGTCTGTCGCTATTCGAGCACTTGTCAAACTGAAACTCGTCAATGAACGCTTTGAGCTCGGAGTAGCCAAAGGGAAACCTCGACTTGAAAGTAGGTTCCAGTTAACCCCTGAAGCCCTAAAACAGAATTTAAGAGTCCCTGATTTTGCGGAGCTTGGTCGTAATACTGACGCAAAACTTCTTCGTCTTGTACTTGCGGAAGGCAGTATAAACATTGACATGATTAGGTCTCGCAATCAAAACTGGAGGCGATCATTAGAAAAACTATCGACTCAAGGAATACTCGAAATAAAAGAGCAGAAAATATCAGTGCGACTGAAGGATAAAGAGCTGGATAAATATCTTGAATCGAGGATGCTGACTGGATTAGAAAGGGAGTCGCTTGGGCTACTCAGAGTCTTTTTGGAATGGCATTCACAGTCTGGTCGTGGAATTTTCACACGGGATGACATTAAGAAATATGGTCTCTCGAGTAAAAGCAGTACTAGAGCCCTTGAGCTGTTAAGAACAAAAGGCCTTGTAGAGAAAATTCAAATTTTTAAGAAGCGGAGTCCGCTAGAGCCATATGTGATTTCACGGTCTCCAGCAAAGAGTCTTGTTGACCAGCAGCAGTCTGCAGTAAGTGTCATTACTGAATCTCTTGAGTCAGATACGGGACAGCAATTTTTACTACATGGTGTGACTGGGAGTGGCAAGACGGAGGTGTATATCGAATGCATCCGCCATCTCAAAACTATCGGTAAAACGGCACTTCTAATGGTTCCGGAGATCGCGCTAACTCCACAGATGATCAAACGGATTGCGGAGCAATTTCCTGGCGAGGTGGGCGTGATGCACTCTGGCCTTTCGCGTGGGGAAATATTTGACGAATGGCAGGCAATAGAGAGAGGGGATTATCTAGTCGTTATTGGCTCTCGTTCAAGTGTTTTTGTACCGCAAAAAAATCTAGGACTAATCATATTGGATGAGTCTCACGATAATTCCTACAAACAAAGTCAGCAGGAACCGCGATACGATGCAAGGACTGTAGCTAGCCGTATGAATCAGTTGTACGGTTGCACCATTATTTATGGTTCAGCCACGCCAGATCCTGAAACCTACCAACTCAGCACTATTGGTGAGATTTCTAAAATTAGTATGGCCGAGCAGGTCAATGTAGTGGATCAAGCTGACGGAAACCTTATCCCTTGGGCCAGGCGTCCAGTTAGCGATATCGAATTGGTGGATATGCGGTACGAAACTGGATTGATCTCTCGGCGCTTAAACCAACTAATTATTGAAGCATTAGATCGTAACGAGCAGATACTTTTACTGGTGAATCGAAGAGGATTTGCACCTTTTTTGATTTGTGATGAGGGATGCACCCCGAAATGCAGGCGTTGTGATCTGGTCCTCACGTTGCATAGCGACCGCGAACCAACCCAATTGGTGTGTCATTTTTGTGGGGCATCTCAAATTTATGATGGAATTTGTACTACTCCTGAATGTGACCGAATACTACATCCGATAGGCGCAGGAACACAGCGGGTGGAGGATTTTATTACTAAACAGTTCCCGAAGGCACGTGTGGCGAGATGGGATTCAGACGCAGTTAGTGGGGCAAAACAACATCTCAAACTTGTCGAGAGACTGGAGCGACAAGAAATAGATATTGTTATCGGGACTCAGATGATTTCGAAAGGTCTTAATTTACCCTTCTTGACGCTGGTCGGTGTTGTGTCATTAGAAGGTCTGTCAGGTGGTCAAGATTTCCGGTCTAGCCAACGGATATTTTCTTTACTGACCCAGGTGAAGGGTCGCGCGGGCCGAGCCAATCTTCCCGGGAAAATGATTCTACAAGGTTACGAACTCGATAACGATTTGATCACATCCTTTACCAATGATGACTCGGCAGCATATATGGACAAAGAGATTTCCTGGAGAAGGACCTATGGATATCCCCCGTTTCGCAGAATCGCCAGACTTGGGATCAGGCATCGGAACCAGTATTACATTGATCAGGAATCAACGAGATTAGCATCCGCGATATCGTCGGTAGCGGTCGGTTTCCCGCACTCTGATGTAAGAGGTCCATTTATTCCAACAATATCAAAAATCAAAGGAATGTTCAGGCGAGAAATATTAATATTTGCACCGAACCCGAACCTAATACTTGAGGAGTTTGGATCACTTCCGGCTGGTTGGGTGATAGATGTTGATCCCATTGATTTCTACTAACTCCTCAGAGCTGCAGAAAAGAATAGAACGTGCGATGCTATCAATCATGAGCAGAAGACCTATCCGTTATCTTGGAGACTCGGTGTTGCGGCAGACTGCAAGACGAGTGAGACAAATCGATGGAAATGTTCAAAGTCTCATCGAGAACATGATCGAGTCAATGTATCAGGCACACGGTGTGGGCTTGGCAGCGCCTCAAATCGGCGTTCCGCTCCGCGTTGTGGTTTTTGGAATGCCCGACGAGCCAGCTTTTGCAATAATCAATCCCGAAATTACCAAAGCTGAAGGAACACGACTAATTATGGAAGGGTGTTTATCCGTCCCAGGCTATTCTTCCCCGGTAGAGCGTTCCGAATCAGTCACAATTAGGGGATTGTCGGCCACTGGCGAGCGAATATCGATTACAGAGACTAATACTTTGTTAGCTCAGGCCTTCGAACACGAGACAGACCACGTCAATGGTATTTTATATGTCGATTATATCGATGATCATAGTAGCATTAGCTATTCTCCTCCGCGGCCAGAAAATATAGAACCCGAGTCGGATGATTCCTTTTAGTGTGTCGCCTGATTCCGTCGTGCGATAAGCTTATGGGACGTTATTACATAATATTTTAGATATTGAATTGAGAGAGGATTAGTCTTGGAATCACTCCTTCTACCGATAGCTCTTGCAGGGGCCTTTTACTTTATTTTGCTCCGGCCGATGTTGAATCAGCAAAAGAAGCGCAAAGAAACACTCTCGAGTCTGAAAATTGGCGATGAGGTATTGACCAATGCTGGATTTTTTGCTGTTGTCACAGACATTGATACCCCAAGTGACGGGCCGATGCGCTTGCACCTTGAGTTGACCGAAGACGTAGTAGTGGAAGCTACTTCAGATTCAGTTTCATCGATAATTACCGAGAGAGAACAAGAAGAACAAGAAGAACAAGAAGAACAAGAAGAACAAGAAGAACAAGAAGAACAGGTTTAACCGTAGTGCTGGTACTAGGTACAGAGATTAGACGTTTTGATAACGAACTGTCCTTAAAGAAGATAATTGCGCTGATATGTGAACAGGAGTAGGGAAACCTTTGGTATGCGTAATCTAATATCACTCTTACTAATATTTTTGTTAGCGATTGTTTCTCTTTTAATTTTATGGCCGAGTGACCCGAGCAAGTACTTAAACAATGTGCCTGTGCTGAGTTCCTTGCCAGGAGGTAACGGTCTACAAATCGGAGACTTTGAGCGACGCGATATGCGTCTTGGACTCGATTTACAGGGTGGCACTCGTCTTTTACTCCAAGCTGAAGTCCCACAAAATTTTGATGGTGATCTTACTGAGGCTATTGACGGAACAATTAGCGTTCTCCGAAGACGAGTTGATGCGTCAGGTCTTTCGGAGTCTGAAATCACTCGACAGGGAGCCTCTAATATCGCTGTCCAAATGCCCGGGCTATCTCCGGAACAGGCTCGATCGCTAGTTGGTCGAACCGCTCAACTGCGCTTTTGTGAAGTTGAACAAGCAGCTCAAATAAAGGAGACTCCTTGTGATTCCGAGGGTCGATGGTATGAGGCAACGGGGATACTAGACAATGAAGTCAAGGGTCTGACAGGTGCATACCTTTTACCCAATAGTTACGTGTCATTCAATGAAATTGGAGAGCCTCAGATTGCGTTCGAATTCAACAGCGATGGTGCCGAATTGTTTGAGCAGATCACATCACGAGCAGTGACGAACCGTGGCAAATTCCCAGGCGGCGATCAGATAGCTATTTTTCTAGATGATGAACTTCTTTCAGCTCCTAGAGTCCAGGCAGTCATTCGTTCGAATGGTGTTATTACCGGACAGAATCTGGTCGAGGCTAGAGAGTTAGTTATCCAGTTGAATGCTGGTGCCTTGCCACTATCTTTGACCGTGCTAC
>CAZSFJ010000020.1:10153-16242 GCA_964606125.1 uncultured Dehalococcoidaceae bacterium
GGATGCAACCTTGGGACAGGTTTCAGTAGGAAAATCACTATCGGCAGGATTTATAGGCTTAATACTCGTGGCAGTGTTCATGATCCTTTACTATCAATTTCCGGGTTTGATAGCGGTCCTTGCCTTGACAATTTATACGTTGATTACTCTTGCAATTTTTAAACTCTTACCTGTAACTTTGACCCTTGCCGGAATTGGGGGATTCATACTCAGCGTCGGGATGGCTGTTGATGCAAATATTCTGATCTTCGAACGAATTAAAGAAGAACTTCGCTCAGGTCGATCGGTGGACATGTCAGTGAATTCTGGTTTTGCACGAGCGTGGTCGTCCATTCGGGATTCAAACGTAACCACGTTAATTACGTGCTTCATACTTTACCTCTTGGGGAGTGGGATTCAGTTACCTGGGGTAGGGGCGTTTAGCGCACCGCTGGTGCAAGGTTTTGCTCTGACGCTTGGAATAGGAGTAATCGTATCCATGTTCTCCTCGATCGTAGTGAGCCGTACTTTCATACGAGTGTTCGCGAGTCTGAGACTTTCACGTAACTGGATCAATTTCGGAAGTATTTCGAAAGGAGTAAGGTAGTTTTTCAGAACTGCCCAGATTTGCTTATGAATCCTGAGTCCATTGCTTCACTTGCAACGTTCGATCTTGTAAAGCCACGTAAGTGGTGGTTTGGGCTTTCTGGCCTGTTGATGATATTTTCAATTATTTTTCTCTTTAAGCCTGGACTGGTCCCGGGGATTGAATTCACCTCAGGTACGACGATGCTTATTCAGTTCTACTCTCAAACTGAGGTAGATCAAAGTCAAGTTAGAGAGGTTTTTGCACGACTAGACCATCCAGAAGCTCGAGTGCAAACAACAGGCATTAATCAATTTTTAGTCAAGACCGATCAATTCGAGATACCCGAAGGTTCTTTTACTGAGATTGTACCGGAGTCAAATTATAGTCAGAAAGATACGGCTGAACCCGCGTTGCTGCAGGCAATTGGTAAACTGACCACTGGTAAAGACCCGACAACCACATCCGATGTCTTCATTCGATCTGCTGTCGATGGCGATGGATGTAATCTTTATGCCGTTCGGGCGGAGGTTCCGGTAGATCTCAACTTGGATGTGTATGAACTTGCTAATTGTCCTGATGGTCAGAACTTTCGCGTAGCAGCCAGTGGGGTGATCGGATGGATCACTGAGTATGAGATCCGAGACTATTCACCTAATCTGGTTGTACCAGAGCCGACCCCCGTTAACCCCACTGAATTGGGGGAACGAGCGAAAGTTGAATCTGAGCTGGAGGCGCAATTAGGCGGCTTCGAGCTATTGGAATTTTCCAGTGTATCTCCTGTTGTATCTGATGCTGCGGTGCGTAACGCAGTACTAGCAGTGGCCATCGCTGCATTATTCATAATGGGATATGTAAGGTTTGCATTTTCAACACTCATAAAACCTTGGCGTTATGCCGTTTGTGCAATTGTTGCTCTGTTCCATGACACTCTAATTGTGCTTGGTTTTTTCGCCCTTCTTGGTCCAGTACTTGGTTTAGAAGTAAATCTGATGTTCATTACTGGGGTACTAACGGCAATTGGTTTCTCGGTACATGACTCTATTGTCGTCTTCGATCGGATTCGCGAAAATATCAATTATTCTCCCCGTAATTCGCTGGCCGAAAACGTCAATTTGGCACTAACGCAAACTCTTGCGAGATCTCTGAATACTTCGCTCACTCTGTTACTCCCGATAGGTGCCCTCCTCCTGCTTGGCGGTGATACGATCAGATCTTTCTTGATGTCAATTTTCATTGGTGTGATTGTAGGTACGTATTCTTCGATAGGTTTGGCTGCACAATTATTGGTCTCCTGGGAGGCCGGAGATTTTGCGCGCTGGCTGCGTATTGGGAGAAGTGACAGAGATATGGCATAGAATCTTTTGGAAAAATACGTTGGATTTCTTAGCAGTAACAAGAAATATTTGACTATGGTGTCCTTGATATTGGCGGTTTTAATTGGGTTAGCTATGGCGACCCAGTGGTCAATACTCGGATCACTTGGAAGGGAGAGAGGCTCTCTCCAGATTGCCTGGTTTTCAGGATTAACTACTCTTTCAGTACTTGGTTTGTTAGTGGTAGCAAATCGAGTGTTTAGTGGGGCCGACTACAGCGCATTTAGTCCCATCGTTCGATATGAATGGCTAATCATTATTACTCTAGTCGGAAGTATAGGTCTCGTGACAGTAGTCAACAATTTGCCGTGGTGGTCTTTTTGTTCTGGTCTGTTTGGCCTCGCGCTCATCGTAGGTGCAGCCTACCTGGTTCCTCGAATCGGAGTCGCTGAATTTTTCGTTGCGGTCACCTTGGGATCTGCTATCGGTGGTGTAATACTGGATCACATAGGCGCTTTCGGAAATCCGACTACTTTATTTTCACCTCTACGAATACTTGGGCTACTAGCAATAGTGTTGGGAGTGCTTTTGGTCAGAATTGGGAACTTCTGGCAGGAGTAGTGCGGCAACTAGATTTCTCGAAGTGTTCTCCCTCGTTCGGTAATTTTTCGACCGTCACCAATTCGAGCAGTCAATCCTTCTTTGTCCATAGTCTCTAGTAGTGCCTGTGTAATTCTCCTGTTAGTGCTCAGAGCATCTCTGATTACACCGAGTGATGAATCATCCGATTTTTCAAGCAGTTCAAGGACAATGTCTCGCGCAGATTCATAATTTCCAATTTCGAAAATTACACCATCTCCTAGATTTTTAATTATCCGTTCACGCTCCAAATACTGAGTGAGCTCTGGATCTATATCGCTTCGGTTAGGTGCATATCCGGATGATTTCAGAGAATCCACGAGGTCTGCTACGACGGTTTGTTCCGATTCATTTAATTGCGGCACCCAACTCGATCGAGTCACCATGTCAGAGTTTGCCTTGATGTCATACTTTTCAAGAAGTTGTAGTATCAAGCTGTAAATCCCGGCATCTAGATTGAGGTTTGCTCTCAGTTCTTCACGAGGTATCCCTGCCCTTAAAGGCCAAGTCTCAAGGTGTTGGTCAATCAGGCGCCCGATATATTCTCTGGTGGATTCCAACCAATCACTTGTGATGTATACCGGATTAGCGTCCGATGTTTTGAGTTCTAGAACGCTCTTGCTTTCGATCAGATTACCCAGAGTGGAGTCGATCTTTGTAGATGATTCTGTCAACAGCTCAACAATTCCAGATAGTGGGGTCGGTTGTATTTGACGGATAGTAGTCAATAATTTTGATTCAAAACTACCGCTGGATAATGCATATAGAGGTTCAAGAATTGATTTGTCGGATCTTCGATGACGAACTGGGTTGATCGATAGAATTTTACCTCCTCCAATTGTCTGATCAGAAATACGTATTACGTATAGCTCGCCTTCGGCTGTAGCCAGTGGTTCTGATAGTAGTATCTGAACAAATTCTGGCTCATGGTTTTCGGTGGTATCCGTTCCGACTAGTCTTACCCGCCCCTGAATTTCAGCGGCGCCACAGTGTACGTGTACTTTTTGATTATGTTTCAAAGGCGCACTGCCGAGCAAATTTATTGTGGCGTCAAATGAAGATGTCTTTTGCACAGTGCCAGGTCTTGAGAGGACCATGCCTCTTGAGACGTCATCTACGGAGACTCCAGTTAGGTTTACCGCTACTCTACTTCCGGGCAGCGCCTTGTCTAAATCATTCCCATGTGTTTGTATACCCCTGACTCTGACTGTCTGCCCGACGGGCGAAAGTTCAAGCATATCTCCCACTGCCAGGGGCCCATCGAGTAATGTGCCAGTGACAACGGTACCGAATCCTGACATCGTGAAGCTTCGATCCACTGATAGCCGCGGGCGATCAATGTTTCTAGGAGATGGTAGATTATCGCAGAGTCGATCAATTTCGGTCAGCAGTTCATCAAATCCATCTCCGGTGGCCGCCGACGTAGTTAGAATAGGCGCAGTATTCAAGCCGGTTTCACTTAGTACTCCACGAATTTCATCAGTGATTAGGTCCACCCAGTCAGAGTCAACGAGATCTGATTTGGTGAGTACCACTAATCCCTTATCTATATTCATTAACCTGAGGATTGAGAGATGTTCCAGTGTCTGAGGCATTATTCCTTCATCAGCAGCAATGACAAGGAGGACCGCATCTATCCCACCAATTCCGGCCAGCATGTGCCTCACAAACCTGATGTGACCTGGTACGTCGATCAGTGAAATTTCGGCACCTGAGGGAAGCTCGAGCCAGCCAAATCCCAACTCGATTGTCAGGCCTCTCTCTTGCTCTTGTTGCAGTCTGTCAGGATGAACCCCGGTCAGACGCTCGATCAGTGCACTCTTACCGTGATCAACGTGGCCGGCTGTCCCAATTACAAACATTGCGGTATTACCCCCGGTACTTATTGTTCAATATGTCTCACTGACTCAAGAGTTTCTCCCTTACAAGCGGGGCAACGATCGGGGGCCTCGAGCCTGGGAATTTCAGTTCGCTGCGTCGAGATAGCTGCCCATATGTCGTCTCTAAGCTGATCATTAACCGGACTTGCACCACGCGTCCCTCTGATGTTCGGCCTCATCTCAGCCAGCTTTCGTCTCGCTACCTCTTTGGGAGACATCGGCCCCGGTTTCCGGACCACTACTTCCCGGCCACACTCGGTACATCGGAAAATCTCTAACACATCAAGGCTCGTCTCAATTGACTACCTCTCTATCAGGAATTAAATCGATGAAAACCTCATTGGAAAGTAATAGCCCACGAGCAGAAAGCTTCACCGAATTTTCCTCCAGTTCAATGAGACCATTATCGGCATGTTTTGAAAACTGTTTAGCAAAATATGCGCTAGGCCTTACTCCGTGTCGCGTCTCAAATTCATCTTCATTGACCCCTTGCAAGAGTCGCAGGCCAAGAATGATTGCGTCGGATATCAAAGTCTCACGGTCCGGAGTCTCACCTCCTGCAATTTGTCTCATTGTCGCGCGACCTTTGTTATCTCTCTCCAGCTTTGTTTCCATTACTTGTTCAATATAACGGTTTGGAGCATCTGTATTCCCAAATCGTTGGCCGGCGAAGAACGAATGCGCACCCGCACCAATTCCGAGGTAGGGTGCAGCATTCCAGTAGACAATATTGTGCTGACATTCCTTGCCAGGTTTGGACCAATTTGAGATTTCGTACTGTAGATATCCATTTTCTTTTAGGTAGTCCTGAGTCCATTCATACTGTTCAGCAGCCATATCTGGATCGGGTTCAGGCGTGAAGCCCTTCTGAACCTGATAGTAGAGGGCGGTTCCTGGCTCCACCGTCAGTGCATAGCAGGAGAGATGTTCCGTACCCAAGCTGACAATTGTCCTTACACTTTGCTGCCACGTTTCAAGCGTCTGATCAGGCAACCCGAACATCAGATCGAGGTTAATGTTGTCAAACCCTGCGGCCCTCGCGTCCGCGACAGCATCTAGTACCCTTTCAGGGGAGTGGTCACGTTCCAGCAGTAGCAGTTCATCTTCATTCATACTTTGGACACCCATTGATAGCCGATTTATCCCCAACTCACGGAGTCCAGCTAGGTGTTCGAGAGTGAGTTCAGTTGGATTTGCTTCAAGTGAGCACTCGACTGTCTCCATAAGTTGGTAATTAGCCTGGACAGACCGGAGAATTTCCTTAATATCTTCGAGGTCGGTAAGGGACGGCGTGCCTCCCCCGAAAAAAATGGTCCGAAGAGCGTAGGACTTAGCAGCGGCACTCCATAACTCGATTTCGGACAATAATGCCGGAGTATATTCAGGCACCAGATGATCAAGACCTTCATACGAATTGAAATCGCAGTAGCCGCATTTTGATGAACAAAACGGGATATGCAGATACAGTGACAGGGGCTCAAAATCGGAATTCGCCATGTCGATAGTATCGCACGGCTTCTCTATTATGAACCCTCAAACAAGATGTTTTTTGCTGAATGACTCAGTTGCACGAGGCAGAATACTTGCATGAAGAGAGAGAACTTATCCTATGACTCAAATTACAGAAATTCGCTCCCGTACACTTCGCATTCCACTCGATAACCCCACGTCCTTTTCAAATCGGACGGT
>CAZSFJ010000021.1:0-16236 GCA_964606125.1 uncultured Dehalococcoidaceae bacterium
GAGGCAACAAATGAGCCGGCGGGCGCCGTCGTCGCTTCAGCCTTGCTCCGTGATGAAGTCACTGTTGAGTCGATGCAGGCAGCGTCACCACTGACATACGCTCGGCCTGATTTCCCTCCAGTGCTCCTAATCCACGGAAATGATGACCTGCTCGTACCCGACCGGGCCAGCGTACTTATGTACGAAGCGTTGCAATCCGCAGGAGCGAGCGTTGAGTTACATATTTATAGTGACCAGCCGCATGGATTTGACAAAGCGCGCTCATTTGGCCGGCAGTCGAGCGAAATCATGCTGCTTTTCCTCGATCGATACGTCTCTGGTCGGCAACCTGTGAAAGCTGATGTCCCACTTGAGACCACGGGAGAAAACACCACACTCGATCAAATATCTCCGGATATCACTTGGAGTTGGCATCCGACCAAGAACGGAACTGTGACTCCAAAAGATATTATGTTTTCTGACGTCTCCCAAATATGGTGGATATGTGATCAAGACGCTACACACACATGGCAAGCCAACCCGCGCAATCGTATCCGGTACGGTTGCCCGACCTGCATGAAGTGATCAACTAAAGAAAGCCTGTTTGTATGAATCTCGCTATCCGAAACGCAAATATCCGCACCATGGACCCAAACCTTCCCAATGCCCAGGCGGTCCTTATCCTGGGCGGCCGCATAGTTGCCGTGGGACCAAATTCACTCATTGAGTCAGTGAACCTACCAGACATTACTGAGATAGATGCGTTGGGTCGAACAGTGATCCCTGGGTTTATTGAATCGCATACACATCCGCTACTAACCGGAGTTCGTATGAATACATCAGCAAACTGCGGGACACCCCCAAATAGATCCATTGTCGATGTTCTAGCCAGCCTGTCGGAGATTTCGGATGACTCGGGTGTTATTCGAGGACATTCTTTTGACGATTCTTTGGTTAGTGATGATCGCCATCTTCACCGACTCGATCTTGATGAGGTGTCTACCTCTTTACCAGTCGTAGTCTCGCATATTTCAGGACATCTTACTTACGCCAATAGTGCCGCACTAAAGGCTGCCGGAGTCAATGCTGACTCGCCCGATCCCGAGGGTGGGGTCATAGATCGCGATGAGAACGGTAACCCAACGGGGGTTTTCTACGAGTCAGCAGGTGGACTTGTGCAGCGTTTAGTGCCTCCACCTAGCCTCAACGAGGCTGTCGCGGGACTCGAGTGGGCCTCGCAACGACTTCTGCAGGTGGGTGTGACCTCGCTCCACGATGTTGGAAGCGGACGAAACCACGAGGCTACCTTCGAGGCCTATAAGGTAGCGAGCGATGAGGGTAAGTTCCCAGTTCGAACATATTTAGCAGCAGCTTATTCCGCTTGGTCAGCACGGTATGGAGAACTGGAGGCTGTGCCCATGCTGGCTAAAACCGGCTTGCGAAGTGGATTCGGGTCGGACCACCTTAAAGCCGGAATACTAAAGATCATTCATGACGGATCTCTTCAGGGGCATTCCGGTGCCGTAACTGAGGGCTACCACGACCATCCGCATGAGACTGGTATCCAAATCTGGAGCCAGGACACTATCGATACAGTCGTGGAGCAAGCACTCCTAACTGGATGGCAAGTAGGAACGCATGGTAACGGCGACCGCGCTATCGACTCCATCTTAGACGCCTATGAAAGGGCCTTAAGTAAACATCCAACAAACGATCATCGCTTTCGGGTGGAGCACTGTCAGACTGTGCGGGAGGATCAACTCGATCGAATGGCGGAGCTTGGAGTTGCTGCCTCATTCTTTAACCTACATGTCTATTACTGGGGCGATCGTCATAGAGATAGATTTCTTGGACCCGAACGCGGTCACCGTATTTCGCCTCTCAGATCGGCACAGGATCGAGGCATTCTATTCGGATGCCATTCTGACTGGTGGGTCACACCTGTGGACCCGTTGTTCAACGTACATGTCGCTGCCAATCGCAGCACTAGAGACGGGCATATTCTAGGAGAGGATCTCACGATCTCTACGGATAGCGCACTGCGTTCGATGACAATTGATTCGGCAAAACTTGGCTTTGAAGAGGAAAGCAAGGGCAGTATCACAGTGGGGAAACTCGGGGACTTGGTCGTCCTGTCTGATGACCCAGTCTCGGTGCAATCGACCAAAATAGACACCATTGAGGTCGAACAGACCATCATCGGCGGAAATCTACTCTACGACCGGTCAACCCGTAACACTTCTAGGCGCGATGAGAGAAATCTCCGAGACCCAAATAACCCAGAGGCCTACCGCTAGGTATTCATCCCCCATCATCTGAGTCAGCCACATAATATCTATTGTGCCGTGTGGATTCGGGTCGGTTCAGTGGGGCCTGAGGGTTCTGCTCAGTACGCGAATGAGGATTATCGTAACCCACACCGTAGCCCAATTCCCTCATTAGCTCCGTCGGCGCATTACGGAGGTGCATCGGCACCTCATCATGTCGTGTCATATAGGCATCTTCTTTAGCAGCATTGTATGCCTGATAGGCGCTATTAGACTTATCCGCGCGCGCAAGATAAATCGTAGTCTCGGATAGCGGTAGTCTCGCTTCCGGCATCCCAATAAAATGTACCGCTTGCTGAGTCGACACTGCGAGAGTGAGTGCCAAAGGATCGGCAAGACCAACATCCTCACTCGCAAAAATAATCATTCGTCGGGCAATAAATAACGGATCTTCCCCTGCTTCGAGCATCCTAGCGAGCCAATACAACGAACTGTCTATATCTGAGTCACGGAGCGATTTGATATACGCAGATATAGTATCGAAGTGATAATCCCCTTGCCGGTCGTATCGCATTGTTGGTTGTTGAATAGCGCGTTGAATGTCATCACGTGACACTGGCGTTACCGTCGCCGTTTCTACTCCATTTTGAGCGATGGATGCTGCTGCTTCTAACGTATTCAAACCAACCCGAGCATCCCCAGCTGCGTAGCTTGCCAGCAGTTTCAGGTCGTCCGGAGCAATTGTGACTGTTTTATTAAGTCCATGGGGGCTTGCTATGGCACTGGCAAGAATATCCGCAATATCGGATTCATTGAGACCATTCAACTGGAATACCCTACATCGAGATAGCAGTGGTGATACCAAATAGAATGAAGGATTTTCAGTCGTGGCGCCCAATAACGTAATTGCGCCAGATTCTACATGTGGCAGCAAGCCATCCTGCTGCGCACGGTTAAAACGATGTAGTTCGTCAATAAAGAGAATTGTGCGATGCCCCCCCGACTTAATACGAGTCTCGGCGTGGGAGATTTCGGTACGGAGGTCTGCAAGGTTGTTTATCACTGCCGATAATGTCACAAAATGGGCAGCCGTAGAAGACGCAATGATCGAGGCTAGCGTAGTCTTACCTGATCCCGGCGGTCCCCAAAGAATCATCGATTGTTTCCCACCCTGCTGGATAAAGTCAGAAAGTGCCCCCCCAGTCTCAAGCAATGCTTCATGCCCGAATACATGGTCAATGCTGGTTGGACGCATGCGTGCTGCCAATGGGACGTTAGGGTTCTGACGGACAAGCTCTTCGCCGTCGAACATGCCTGCCTGCAGTCCAGGAGGAATATCGGAACGGTTGTTTGATTGACTCATGGATACAGAATATTCGTTCAGAACAGGTCGCGGGGATAAATGCCTATTTCATAAAATAATGCCTTGATCTTTTAGTGCGACAATCGTCTCCCAGTCATACCCTAATTCATCAGACAGTATCAGCTCGGTGTGCGCTCCAAGTTGCGGAGCAGGACCCTGTGGTGCCCAATCAGTTTCACTGAAATCGATTGGTGAAGCCACCATTTGCACGGTCCCACCAGCTCCATCGGGCACGTCGATTAATCCGCCCGAGCCTACGAAACTCTCGTCCATAAGTACGTCCTCTATTTCCTGCAATGGTGCCCACCAAATGTCATTAGCCTCAAACACGGTTGCCCATTCTAAGAGTGATTTTTTACTTAACACGTCGTCTAATAAGGATGTCAATTCAGCACAATTAGTAGCGCGTCTGTATGAGTCCGCGAAGCGTAAGTCCTCGTCCCATTCGCTCTGACCAATCACATTGACGAATCGAGTCCAAAAGCGGTCACTTTCAAGCATCAGGAGCCAAATCCACCTACCCTCTGCCGTCTTATACGGGTTCATCAATGGGTTCTTTTGAGCTGACCGCGGTGTCATGGTTGGCTTGGCCCCAGTCCGTATAGCTAGATTCATGTCCTGCCCAAGCTGATAGGCCGCGGTCCGAGTCAAAGAGGTAGACAAGAACTGCCCTTCAGCAAGACCGCGCTCTCGAGCATACAATGCAGCAGCTATCCCTCCGGCCATATTTGCACCCGTAGCATGATCGCCCATTGCCCCTCTGGGTGTGGTCGGAGTGCCGTCTTCCTGCTTCAATAGAGCAGCGAATCCTGACCGTGCCCAGAAGGCTCCGACGTCGAATGTTGGTCTGTCAGCATCTGGTGTATCCAATCCAAAGCCACTCACGTGGGCGTAAATCAACCGGTTGTTAATTGCTCGCAGGCTTTCATAATCAAAGCCCAGTCGGGATAATCCGGCGTACCGAATATTACTAAAAAACACGTCAGCTGAACGTACTAGTTCGTAACCGATCTCACCTCCTGAGCTATGTGCCAAATCCACCGCGATGCCACGCTTACCTCGGTTGTCGAGCTCGAAACCTGATGGCAATGATTGCCGTTCCCCGATATAGCTCAGTCCACGAAGCGGATCACCCATCAATGGCTCGATTTTAATGACATCGGCTCCCCAGTCACTCAGGATGCCGCCAATAGCCGGGCCCGCAAACCATACAGCCAGCTCAACTACGCGAACACCTTGCAACGGTCCTGTCATAACATTGCCCCACACTTACGGCGAGTATATTCGGTCGATGAACCGGCATGGCTATGCTATGGGGACAAGCAGTTATGAATATTGGCTTTCGAATCACCCGAACCATCTCCGGTTGCGTACTATTTGGGATAGGAATTGCGCTTCTGCTGGAGTCAAATCTCGGTGCCGGACCCTGGGATATTTTTCACCAAGGTTTAGCGCATCACTTCGATTATTACATCCACTTTGGAACCTACCATATCGACATCGGCTCTGTGGGACTAATCAGTATCATTGCAGGGTGCACGCTGTTATTGGTCTGGCCTCTACTGGGAGAGACCCCTGGTATCGGAACAGTGATCAACATGTCGATCACTGGCATCACAGTTGACGTAGTCATGTGGCTAGTAAATGAGCCAACTGCCCTTCTGTGGAGAATACTCTTTGCTGTGATAGCCCCAGTGGTGATAGCACTCGGTACGGTGTTATATATCGGAGCAGGACTCGGACCTGGCCCACGGGATGGACTGATGACTGGCCTTGTCAATAAAGGTATTCCCGTATTTATCGGCAGGACCATAATCGAACTCACTGTCATAATCGCCGGGTTCCTTTTGGGAGGGACTGTCGGACTTGGAACTATATGGTTCGCTCTGACAATCGGGCCACTCGTTGATTGGGTCAATCGTCAATTGCCATTTTCAACGGAGCTCCTGCGAACGAACTCTCCGTCGACTGAGAGATAATAATCTATTTATGGGAGGATATATGGACTGCGGCGGTCATTCCGTCAGCGGCGGAACCTAGCAGCAATCCTGTTGTGCCCTGGCGAATATCTCCCACCGCATATAAGCCCTTTTGCCCCACACACATGTTTAAGTCAACTCGCACATGTCCCCGCGGGTCGACTTCACCGAGCCCATCGAGTATTCCCGTCTGTGGGTCAACGCCAACATATACGAATATCCCACTGGCATCGATTAATTCTGATCGGCCACCATCTACTTGGAATCTCACTGACTGTATCTCTGACTCTCCGATAAGTTCGGACACCTCTGCATTTGGTTGGAAAGTAATGTTTGGACAGTTACGTACCTTTTCTAAAGTCACGACTGAACCGGTCGGTTTCTCACCACGATGAATGATCGCAATAGAATCAACCATGTCGGATAGCACCAGAGCCTCATCAAGCGCCGCATCTCCTCCGCCTGCAATCACGACGTGCTCGTCACGAAAAAAATCCCCGTCACAGGTCGCGCAGTAAGATACGCCATGCCCATGGAATTTATCTTCCCCTGAAATACCGAGCTTTCGAGGCTGAGAGCCTGTAGCGATGATTACATTTTCTGTCTCTAATATTCCGAAATCCCCGTCGAGTTGCCAATTTCCACTCTCGCAAGCAGAGATGCTATTAACTGTCCCAAACTGCAGGTTAGTGCCTGCAGTCATCGCCTGAGCCGCCACTGCAGGGCCAAGCTCAAATCCAGTGATCCCATCCGGAAATCCAGGAAAATTCTGGACTAAATCTACATTAATTAAAACACCGCCGGATGCCCCTTGATTGTCAATCAGCGTGGCATTGAGTCCTGCTCGAGAAGCAAATATCCCAGCTGTAAGACCGGCGATACCGCCACCTACGATAACCACATCAGGGTTCATTTCTAACCACTCTAATTCGAGCCCAGGAGAATATTGACTCCCTGCTGATAAGCATCCGCAGCCCTCACTCGGAGTTCTTCATTGCTACGACTACCAATTGGATGAGCAACCAAAGCGTATTGGAATTCAGGAATCCCCATCGCCTGGGCTGTCGCTTTACTTGTCGGCTCAAACGGTGTCGTACAAATGGTGAGGGCCGGTATGAGCAACTTCTCGAAGGTGATCCCGTCGTGCACACTGCACGTACTACACGAGCCTCAGTCACCTACTGCAGTAATCATAAAGTCGACATCTGCCTTAGTAACAACATCCACAAGGTCATCAGGGCACGGGCGCGAAGCATCACGCTTGTTGAGTTCCAGCACTACAGCACCACCATGTCGCTCTATGAACAAGTCTGCAGTAAAACGAAGTAGCACATCGGCATTATGTTTGCCATTGGAGAGCAGCCCGATTTTAAGATTTTCCAGTGATGTGAACCGGGGAGCCAAGCTACCCGTATCCCTTTGCTGATCGTCGATGACCGGGGTGTATAACTGGGTTGTCATCTGTGAATTCCTTTCTTTCAGACTATCTCATACTGCATAAGTGAATTTCGACCCCGACTCCAAGAAGGAAGGAACGACGAATGGGCACCTGCGTCACCTCCACCAACAAATACGAGTATGTCGTCAGGACTGAGCCCTCGGTGATATCGGTCTGCAAGCCCATCTGATCCTGCGACCGGTGCCTCATATTGTTCTCGCACAGAGTCTGAGTCCCAGGGACGTCCAACTCGCTTGAGATCCTCATTTAACCGCCATGCATTCTCAAACAGGAACTCCTGCACTCTGCGTCTGGTCCATGATTCATCAGCTGCGACGATCTCAGCTGTCTCAGGTGAAAGCACCACAATCGATTGTCCGTGAGTCAATGAGTCAAGGCAGGACATTGAGTCCGCCACGGTGAGTAACGCTTCTTCGGGTGTCGCCGCAAAATGATTTTCAACATTGTGAAAGCCACCCGCAGCAAACACGACGACAATTGAATCTTCCGGATGCCCAAACTCAATATTCAGACCTGGCCAAGGGCTTTTCTCGATGCGCTCAGGTACGCAGAGAGTATATTTTCCTGGATTCCCCTGGGTAGAGCGATCAGTGACATTCGGTTGCATATGAAACACATTCATATGGATGAGTCTGATTGCACGGCCGATCACTGCATTAGCTCGATTACCAGATCCGAATAAATTCCCACTCGCATTCATCTCTAACTGCTGTGTGATCGGACCACTAACTACCACCATATGAGCCGCACCGCCGGTACTCGCAGTAGATCCGTGATAATTGAACCCCGGTTTTGACATTGCCCGCAGTGCTGCCACAACCACAGGGAAGTGTTCGGGCAGACACCCGGCCATCACGCTGTTCGCCGCAGCTGCATGGGCAGTACACGTTCGCTTGGTTGTTAGGTGTTCCCCCACCGGTTCACTCGGATTGTAGCCGTTATCAGCCAACATCTTGTCCACCAGTTCTGTGGTCGGCGGAACTACTGGAAGCCCGTCTGTCCATCCAGCCTTATAGCAATATTCAATAGCCGATAACGGATCTTCAAGTGAAATTGGTGTGTTACGAGAATCAGCTGTAGTGCCCATCTAGCTCTCCAAAAATTCGACCCAGTTGCCGTCCGGGTCTTCAACCATAGATATCCGCACACCAGGTCGAATTTCAGTCGCCGGAACTGGAATCGAGTAACCAGCATCAGCACACTCTTGGGTTATCTCATCCAGATTACTGACGGAGATCGTCCAATATCGGTAGCCAGTGGCACCCTTGATTCCACCAGGTGCTGCAACTTCATCCAGTCCTTCTTCATGATGAAGGATTTTGATAAGACTATCTCCACACCAAAGTCGATACATAACTCTGCCGGGGGTCTCAAGAGTTCCTTCGAATCTAAATCCCAGCAGGTCTCGGTAAAAACTCAACATTTCTTCCGGATTATTGGTAACGATACCAACATCAACAGCTGTCTTCTTCAGTGTAATACCCATTCAGCAGTCCTTATTATGTTATTAAGCGAACACATGGCTAACTCAAGCGTCGCCGGTGGTGACCATGGCTCGTATAGTATCAAAAGAATGCTGTAGTATCGCAGCAATGAAACCTTCGTCACCACATGACAGAATTCCCGTACTAATCGACTGCGATCCGGGAATCGACGATGCCTTAGCACTGATGGTAGCCGCTAAATATACCGCTATCGCAGGCATCACGACGGTGGCTGGTAATGTTCCAATTGAACACACCACAAATAACACCTTGTCCCTCTGTGAATTACTAGATTTGAGGGTGCCGGTGTATCAAGGGGCTGCGGGACCGCTAGAAGGAGACCGCGTCACAGCCGAACATGTCCACGGTGACACCGGTCTCGGCGATCTTCATTTGCCCCCACCGACTACACAAATCAGGACAGATGATGCCGTCGCATTTTTGAATCAACATTTTCTTCATAATCCAGGAACCAGACTGATCACTCTCGGGCCGCTGACGAATGTCGCGCTGCTACTCAGACACCACCCACGGATCGCTGAATATATAGGTGGCATCACATTCATGGGTGGAAGCGCATTCGGTTCCGGTAATGTGACGGCGTCTGCAGAATTCAATATTTTTGCCGACCCGGAGGCTGCAGATCTCGTGTTCAAGTCTACGGTACCACTCGAGATGGTCGGCCTGAATCTAACACATCAGGTCCTGATGGGAGAGCAGCATGGAGCACTTCTGGACAAGACAAATCCCATAAGTTCAGCAGCTATCACTCTGCTGGAGTCGTATCAGCATTTAATTGCCTCTGGTTCTGGCGTTTTCAATGTTCCAATGCATGATCCGTGCGCCGTCTTGGCGGTTTCTCACAGGGAACTGTTCGGGTTTAAATCACGACACGTGATGGTCGAACTACAAGGCGACCTGACCCGCGGACAGACAGTGGTGGACGAACGTCGGACCAGTCGTGAGGCAAACATGAATGTTGCTTACGACGTTGATATCGACTCAGCCACCACTGCAATCCAATTTGCCCTGAGTTAGTCCAATCCAGAAAAGTATGTTAGCGTTTCGTCAATTGACTACACAATTGGATATACTAATTTGACAATTTCCTCCGAGACTGACACCGATACAAGCAGTCCTATCGCGCGAGTGCTGGCTCTGCCGTCCTTCCGTATATTTTGGATCGCACAATTCGTAATTTTGCTCGTGAACGGTGCGGTGCGATTTGCTTTTCTTTGGCATGCGCCAAATATCGGCGACGTAACTTGGAGTGTGCCGCTTTTAGGATTCACTACAGCAGCTCCTGGATTTCTGTTTGCTCTTCCTGCCGGAGCAATTGCAGATCGGACCAATCATCGGATCTATTGTGTTGTTCTAAGCGGTGTTACCGCCGCCCTACTACTCATAACCGGCCTGCTGCTGCTTGCCGACAGCCTCAGCCTGTATCCAGCTGTGATCATGTCGTTATGTCTCGGAGCGGCTGGCGCCGCGTCGATGCCAGTATTCCAGGCAATGGTGCCTCGAATTGTGCCATCAGAACTCTTGTCTTCCGGCGTCGCAATTCAGAACTTAGGAATGATGGCAAGCATGATAATTGGAGCAATCCTCGGTGGAGGCCTCATCGAAACAGTCGGTAGCGGCCCAGCTTTTTGTTCGTGGGCTCTCTTAGTGGGAATCAGTGGGTTGCTTTTCGTCCTAATGCGTTATGACCTCGGAGTCCGATCGGAAACCACGCAGCTATTCTCACATATGATCCCCGATATCGGTTCAGGCATCCGATATTGCTTTGCTAACGAGCCATTGCGGAGCCTGACTATCGCCGGATTCATCACCGGAATAGGTGGCGGAGCTTACGGAACTTTGACTCCAGAAATCGGCCGAGATCAACTCGGGCTCAACGCCGCGAGCACTTCTCTAATGTTCGGACTTATGTCCGCAGGGATGATCATCTCGACGTTGTACATAGCAAATAAGAAGAATTTCACCAGCAAGGGTCGCTTCTTCCTCTTCGCGATAAATTGTTTTGGTCCGGGATTGATGTTCATCGGCTACTCAGAATTAGCTCTGCTTACTCTTATATTTCTACCAATATGGGGGCTTTGCGGAGGTATTTTGATGACAACACAGCGAACGCTGTTACAGGAAAATACTTCACCTGACTTCATGGCACGTGTAATGGGTATGAATGTGTTTACCATGGCTGGGATGGCCCCGCTGTCGTCTCTCATCATATGGATACTCAGAAATTTCTTGTCCGCAGGAGGAACCCTCTCAGCCTTCGGCTTTGTGGTTATGTGCTCAGCCTTATTCTTAGCGTTCACGCGAAGATCCCTCTGGCAGAAAGCTCTCTGAATCAACACTCAGTCATCCCGCCCTACTTCACTCCCAAATAACTGAGATTCAGCTTTATAAGGTAATATCGAACCACAGACGTATGGACGGCCCTATATTAGGAAGCCAGAAATGAGACCACTATGTTGATTATTCTTATTGCGGTAGTTGTAGCAATCCTTTTGTTATCACTTATTTTTTTCGCGTTGATTTATAAGCGATGCCCTTCTGACAAGATACTCGTGGTTTACGGGATGATTGGTGGAACTGAATCAGCCCTTTGTATCCATGGTGGCGGGAAGTTAGTCTGGCCAATCATCCAAGATTATCAATATCTAGACCTAACACCACTGCCTATTGAAATTAGATTAGAAGGTGCTCTGTCCCAACAGAACATCAGGGTTAATACTCCAGCAACATTCACCGTCGGTATCTCCACGGAACAGGCAGTTATACAAAATGCCGCCGAACGCTTGCTCGCACTTCGGCTCGAGGAAATTGAAGAACTTGCCAGAGATATCATTTTCGGCCAGATGAGAGTCGTGATAGCGACCATGCCTATCGAACAAATCAATACCGATCGAGAACAACTTGTGGATAACATCACCGAATCTGTGGAGGTTGAACTCCAAAAAGTAGGACTCAGACTCATCAACGTCAACATCCAGGATGTAACTGATGAGTCAGGATACATTGATGCACTCGGGCAAGAAGCAGCCGCCCGTGCAGTGAATGACGCAAAAGTTCAGGTTGCCCAAAGACAAAGAGACGGTGAAATTGGTGCGGCTGAAGCGCAACGAGAGCAGCGTGTACAGGTGGCTGCAGCAAACGCAACAGCAACAGAGGGTGAGAATACCGCCCAGGTAACTATCGCTAATTCAGACTCTGACAGGAGGCAGTCCGAAGCAGAGGCAGAACGCGCCGCAACTGCCGCTGAAAGAGTAACAACTGCTAGGGCTGAAGAAGAAGCGTACAAAGCGGAAGAAATCGCTGAAAAGCAACGGGCGGATCGTGAAAAAGCCAGTCAATATGCGGACGTAGTTGTTCCGGCTGAGATCGAGCGAGAAAAAGTAAGAACACTGGCAGATGCTGAGGCGGATCGTATTCGGAGAATCGCCCAAGGTGAGGCCGATGGCCAACGCTCCATCATGGAAGCAGAAGCAATGGGCTTGTTGGCACAACTATCCAAACGTGCTGAAGGTATCGGCGAAATGGTGTCCAACGCTGGTGGCACTCCTGAACTCGCCTCCCTGCTGATGGTAACTGAACAGCTGCCAAAATTAGTAGAGGAACAGGTCAAAGCAATATCAAATCTCAAGATTGATCAAGTCACCGTATGGGACCCTGCCGGCGGCAAATCAGGCGGATCTAACTCAACCGCGAATTTTTTGTCGAGCCTCGCTGGTTCACTTCCGCCTCTACATAAATTGACCGAAAACGTTGGTATAAAACTCCCAGAGTTTCTCGGGTCAATTACAGATGGCGAGCAAGCAGCAGACGGTCAGACACCTAGTACAGAACTGATGAATCTCGTCCATGCCATCAGCAACCGGCTTGATGAAATTGAATCCCAAACTTCGAGTACAGAGGATCCTACCGAGTCGCATTAAGATGAACTTACCGGAACCCATCAGTGTCGCATGCAGCGTGTAAAACCGAGTTGATTACGTGGGTCTGAGTCAAGGTTACTAGCGGATTCATTCTATGAAGTAAACGATCCGCAAAATGGGTGACGCTACCAAGCCACAGTGCATTATGTGCGAGTACCATGTCTGGGAGGTGATTCCCTATGAAATATGATTACATCATTGTTGGCGCAGGATCTGCCGGAGCTATATTAGCCACTCGCTTAACAGAAGATCCTAAGATATCAGTGCTCCTCCTCGAGGCCGGTCCTGATTATAAAGACATTGAGGATTTACCCGAGGAAGTTAAGTACGGATATAAATCAACAAAATCTATTTGGGATAGTGCTCATAACTGGCAGTATCAGGCAACCTCCATTGATGGCAATATCATCGATATCCCTAGAGGAAAAGTTACAGGCGGATCTAGCGCCATAAATGGGACAATCTTTCTGCGCGGCATCGAAGAGGATTACAACGACTGGGCGGAGTGGGGAAATGATCAGTGGGATTTTGCCTCACTTATACCCTATTTCAATAAAATTGAAACCGATCGCACCTACGAAGATGATCCTGGGGATTTCCATGGCAGTAACGGCCCGATAATCCTACATCGATATCCTGAAGATGAGTGGCTTCCTGGATCCAGGGCTTTCGTGGACGCCTGTCTCGATCATGGTTTTGACTTTTGTGAGGATGCAAATGCTCCGGATACCACTGGCGTTGGGCCCCTACCACTAAACAGTCCCGATGGAATTCGCTGGTCAACTGCTCTCGGGTACTTAAGCATGTCTCGGCATCGGTTAAACCTGACCATTCGATCAGAGGTACTAGTCGAAAACATTGTGTTTGACAAAACAGGTGAACGCCCAGTTGCAATTGGTGTGAACGCCGTGTCAGGTCAAGAAACTTTCTTTCTAGAAGCCAAGGAAGTAATACTTTGTGCCGGGGCGATCGCATCCCCCCAGATATTGATGCTTTCCGGAATTGGGCCGCGAGAACATTTAGAGGAATTTGCTATCGATTGTGTCCTGGATTCTCCGGGGGTCGGTCAGAATCTAGCGGATCATCCATTGACTCAAGTGACTTGGAAGACAAAGCCGTCTGTCGAATTGGATCCCTCCAAACCCCGACTTCAAGTCTTACTGAGATATACCGCGGAAGGTTCCGACCTAGACAATGACATGATTGTCTACATGCAGCATGCAGCCAGTCGGAAGCGTGAACTTGGTGAGAGCTTCATTGACCCTATAGGTATTTCGGCTGGCCTCGGGCTTAATCTCGCACTCTCAAAAGGTGAACTCCGACTAACATCCGATAATTACCTGGATGCTCCAGCCTTAAATTACAACATGCTTCAACATCCGGAAGACATGCGCCGGTACCGAGAGGGTATTCGGATGTTGGTCGATTTAGAGAATCATCCTTCAATGTCGGCAATCATCGAACATCGGTCCGATCTGCAGAATGTTGACTTAGAGACCGATGAAGCTCTTGAATCGTGGATAAAAAAGAACGTAGGGACCGGACACCACATATCATGCACCGCGAAAATGGGGCCTCAAGATGACCCTATGGCAGTTGTAGATCAATTCGGACTAGTCCATGGCGTGGGTGGCCTCAGAGTTGCCGATGCCTCAATTATGGCCGAATGTGTTAGAGCCAACATCAATGTCACTGTGATGGTGATGGGTGAGCGTATCGCAGACTTCATAAAACAAGGCAAATAAATTTATCGATCTGATTAATCTAGGTCTATAAGGCAACTCTAAAGATCATTAGCGGATAGAATTAGTAACATGACTGACTCAGGCTCGAGCAATACTTTAAAGATCCTCGACGATCTACCGATGCTGAAGGACCCTATTTGTATTGCTGCCTTTCAAGGCTTTACCGATCGGTCTGGTGAAACCGTAGACACTGTGCGTTTCATGATTGAAGAATGGCACGCCACCCCGATAGCCGAGTTCGAATCAGAACCATTCTACGACTTCACTATGACCAGACCGCAGGTCAAAAATGAGCAAGGTCTCCGAAAAATCACGTGGCCAAAGAATCGTCTCTATTATGCGAGCCCGCCCGGCGCCGCCAGAGACATCATCTTGTTCGAAGCTATCGAGCCGAACCTTCGGTGGCGTCGGTTTACCGAAATGACAATAAACTTCCTTGAACAACTGGGATGCGACACACTGGTGACACTGGGAGCTCTCCCCTCAGCTGTGCCTCACACGCGACCTGCACCAATTCAACTCTCAGCAACTGATCATGGTTGGGATGAATTGTTCGGATTAGACATCCCAGAAAGTTCTAGATATCAGGGAGATGTGGGGATCATGAGTGTTTTTAATTTGGCCGTGCGCGATCTGGAATGGAGCAATGCATCACTTCTTATCCAGACACCTCACTATGTAGCTGAGATGAAGAACCCGAGAATCTCACGTGCTTTGCTGGAATTACTTAGTAGCGCATTCAATATAACCTTTAGTTATGAGCGACTGGCTGACGAGTTAGAAATATTCGAAAGCCGAATACATGAGGCTCTAACGGGTTCAGGGGAAGCTGCAGAATATGTGAAACAGCTCGAGTCTCGATATGATGAGGCCGCGGCAGCAAACCAATTGTCACGACCAAAACACTTTCAAGATACTCCAGAGCTACCCGAGAGTGACGATATTATTGATGAGCTCGAAGATTTTCTTCGGTCAAACCGTGACTAGCATACCTTCTCTCTGTGAGACCAATACGGTCCTATGGTAAAACCGCTCATTATTTCCCACCGTACTGAAATGGGATTCCATCCGGAAAATTCTCTCGAGGGTATCGATGGTGCCCTGCGCAACGGTGCTGACGCTATCGAATTTGATGTGAGATTAACCGCGGATGGCATCCCGGTCCTTGTGCACGACGAGACGATCAAGGAGCTAATAGGTGAGCCTAGAATCAGTGATATCACGTATGAATACCTGCAGAATTTATCGGACTCGTCCGTTTCGCATATCTGCCCAAGCCTTGAGGCTGCGCTTGACTTGATTCCCATTAGTTGTGTCCCAATAGTCGAGATCAAGGTCCAGCACGAACTAGCAAATATCTTGCAGGTGCTCGAATCATCGAAACACCATGACAACGCAAAAATCTGGTGTTTCTATCCGAACGTCATCAAAGAATTAAGATCAGTATCCCCTGCATTGGATATAGCACTGAATTTTTCGGCTAACTCAGGTGAAACCCTCAATGGCCCCGCCACTCTCCTAGATGGTTTAGATTTCGCTCTCCGACATGACATAGATGGTATATCGGTCAGTGTTGAGCTGCTGGTGAGACCAGAGACGAGGACTGATATTCAAAAAATTCATTCCCATGGCAAGCAAATTTTCACGTGGACTGTGAATAACGAGGAGCAGATAGAATTAGCTATTCAACTTGGAGTAGATGGGATTTGTGGTGATTCAAGTCTCGAAATAAAACGAATTTCCGAGAAAGTCTGACTGCTGAATACTTGCCTTCGGGTCAATTCAGCCCTAGAGTCGACAGGGTTCATCGCCTGCAGGCCAGCGATGGGACATAGGGGAGTAGCTCAGTTGGTAGAGCATCGGTCTCCAAAACCGAGGGTCGCGGGTTCAAATCCTGTCTCCCCTGCCATTCATTTTCCGAGCCCTTATTTTACAAGGGTAAACGGAGAATAAATGGCAAACTGTCATGGAAAGTGTCATTTATTTCTTTTGGTATTTTATATTAGCCGGTGCCGTCCG
>CAZSFJ010000022.1:0-6186 GCA_964606125.1 uncultured Dehalococcoidaceae bacterium
CACGACCTGATGCAATGTATTCGGGTTATGAATCCGCTGCTCTACCCCTGAGCCGTATGGGCAACGGCATACGCGATTAGTATTTCATCGCACGATGCTGTGATGGTGAACTACTGGGACGACCTGGAACAATATGGGTATGAACAATCGTTCGAGAAAAACATAGGAATGTCCTTCGATGAGTTTTATCAAAGCTTTAACGAATTCCGACAGAAAACTATAGATGAGCAGATGACAGTCGTCTCAGGACAAATAAAAAATTAGTTAAAGTGATTCATTGAGGGAATTTCCAACTGCTAATAATCTCAGGAATATTCCTGCTTAGACAAGGGAACTAACCCACCTCTAGCCAAGGAATTTCTGTGAGAGAGGAACAGGGCTACCCAGTGACTCCTTGAAGATAGTTACAGCTTGACGGCCTTTGGCCCCCCTAACCTATCTTGCCTTCTCTGCCTCTTCGCTTTTTCAGCATCAAGTATTTCTTGTCTACGGACATCAAGGGCTTGCTGCACTGGATCTTTCTCTTTCATAGGCGTTGGGTCTGAACTCGCGTCCATTGTTGATAATGGATGGTCTGCCGGCAGCATCGATTTCCGATAAGCGGCTTTGAGGCGCTGGGCCTGTTCAATCTTTTCTGAGGCTTTATCTTCGTCTGCCATGTATTAAATAGTAGCGGTGTATAGTCCTTGGTTTAACTCTTCTCACGGAATTTTTCGTAAATCCCGTCGACGATATCGACAAATTCCGGTTTTCACACAGTGCCTTGAATTATGCCTTTTCTGACGAATCATTAAATAACCCGTCCGCCGTCGACCTCCATACAAACACCAGTCACCAGACTGGCCTCATCCGAGCAGAGATAGCAAGATGCATTCGCAATATCTTCCGGTGTTGAAAAACGGCCGAGCGGAATAGTTGATATGAATTTTTGTCTTAGTTCAGGTGTATCCCCACCCATAAACGAAGGAAGTAAGGGAGTCTCACCCGCTACTGGATTTACAGCGTTCACGCGGATACCGAATGGAGCAAGCTCGACTGCCATCGCTTTTGTAGCTGTAATCATCCACCCTTTTGAGCTGTTATACCAGTTCAGATGAGGTCTTGGTGAAACTCCAGCAGTAGAAGCTATGTTCAAAATCACACCTGCACTTCGAGCTTTCATGTCCGGAATAAATGTTCTTGCCATTAGATAAACCGATTTACAGTTCACCTGAAAAACACGATCAAAGTCTTCTTCTGTCACCTCATCAAGAGCCGCTGGCAAATGAGTGACTCCGGCATTATTGACGACTATATCGATGTGGTCAAAACTCTCCTTCGTGGCTGTCCGCAACTGCTCAACTGATCGTCCATCCGTGACGTCAGCACTAATAGCGATGGCATCTGCACCGAGCTCACCGGCAAGAGCGTGAGCCGCATCTCGATTTATATCGGCAATCACCACACGGGCACCTTCATAAAGAAATTTCCGTACAATACCCTCGCCGAAGCCTGATGCACCACCTGTCACAATGGCTGTTTTTCCTTCTAATCGCATGAGTGTTCCTTTGGTCTGTTGATCTCGGCTGTAACTGTCACCGTATTTCGGGGAGGTTATATAAGTCTGCTGCTGTATCGTGCAGTACCTTTCGTCGAACCCTCTCGTCTAAGTCGGTTAGTACCTCGGTAATGTGTTCTTGTGCCTTTGGGTAGAGACACGTCGGATGCGGAAAATCTGTTTCAAACATCACGCTGTCCTCACCAATTGTCTCGATAGCGGCCCGTGGCCCAAAATCTTCGAACCAGAAGGACGCCTTGATCTGGCGCTTGAAGTACTCTGACGGCTTCATTTTCAATAAATCTCGTTCAGAGGGAACAGTCTCTTCGAACTGATAGTCCATCGCCTCGAGAAGGAACGGAATCCAACCTATTCCGCTTTCCACTGACACAAAATTAAGCGACGGGTACCGCTCAAGAAGGCCCGAAAAGATAAGGTTGATAATGACCCGAAAGTTCCCTAAAAATAGCGCAATACTGGTAATCGCCAGTGATCGCTCCGGACCATAACCCGCCCACAGCATATTCCCAGTGGAAGAATTACTTGAGCCTATATGGAAATTAACGGGAATGCCTAGTTGGACACATGTGTCCCAGAAAGGGTCCCAATATGGATCGTTTAGGAACGGTTGTCCAAACTGGTCAGGACTATCCGTCATAGTGATCCCTTTTAGTTGCCCATCACCACACACTCGTTCGATCTCTTCCACTGCCTCTTTCACATCCCAAAACGGCACAACCGCCTGAGGAAATAGTCGTTCTTCTCCAGCCGACTGCAATTCGAGCAGCGCGTCGTTGTAGACCTGGGCACACACAGTACGGAGTCCTTTATCAGAGATATCCATGAACCGATTGCTCCCGAAGCCCACGACATTTGGATAAACAATCTGTTGAGAAATCCCCAATCGATCGAGCAGCTTTAATCTCGCTTTAGGATCTGTCGCCGCTGCATCCATTTCTTCATACGTGGTTAAACCTATTGTCCCGTAGGCTTTACTACCGTCCTCTTTCACCACAGTGAATCCAAGCGGTCCAAAGTCAATATCCTCGTCAACTATCCATCGTGGGGCTCCCGATCTTTCTTCGACTCTTGGAACCAATGACTTGTATTTACCAGGCGCTCTTGAAGTCCACAGATCGGCAGGTTCGGTGTAATGACTATCTATGTCGACCACCGGCACTCCGTGTACCGATAATTTATTAGTGCTCTCTTCAGTCGTCATTCTGTTCCCCCCTCTTAGAAACTCCTTCTGCCGCTGTCAGGCTTGAATCGTACAGCACCTGTACAAATTTTTGCAGGCCGTACTCACTTAAAGTTCCGGTGATCTGGGTGATACACGGTGTTGCATATCAGGTGTAGTTCGTTGAACCTTTCAGAGCCTTAGATCAGGCTAAAACCGCACACTGCGGTAAACAAAGTAGATATACGGGGGTATTTGGCCAAGGATCCAAATAACGATCACGAGGCCGGTACCAACAAAAATATCAAGCAAAATCCAAGCAAACAACAAAAATGCAGCGAGCCCCATGAAAAATGCTTTAAAGAAATGTAAATAGCCATCAATGTCAAATTTCGATCGATCTTCTTCACTCATCGTGTTGTATCCGGCTAATAAATAGCGGGCATTCTCTTTGTTTATGAAAATACCTATTGAGAGATATATAAGGCTCATCGCTATTGGTACTAGATAACTTAGTAGATGTTCCATATTTAAATCCTACGCCTATCTGAGTGACGTGGTATCGATAGGCGCTTGAGAGTTTCACCACCACTTTCGAACCACCGCGGAAGTATTAGTTGGTACCGTTAACTTACTGAAGAATTACCGATAAATATTGTGCCTCGTGGAAGCACGCAACTATTGGTGAAAAGAGGCATGGCATGCAAACAATACCCCTCGACTTTGAGAGGCAAACAGAGTCAACAATGATTGAAAACTCTAGGGCTTTTTATGAACGGATCAAAAAGAGACGGACTGTAAGAGATTTTTCAGCTGAAACATTTCCAGTGGAAATAGTCCGCTCAGCAGTCATGGCGGCTGGGACAGCGCCCAACGGCGCCAACATGCAACCTTGGCATTTCGCAATAACAACTGACCCTCGGATTAAATCGACCATTCGAACTCAGTCAGAGAAAGAAGAACACGAATTTTATAATCGTCGAGCTCCTGAGGAGTGGCTTCAGGCTTTGGCCCCGCTGGGGACAGACGAAAATAAACCGTTTCTAGAAACTGCACCGGTACTCATTGGAGTCTTTTTGAAGCAATATACCGAAGATGACGAAGGAGTTCGCAAAAAAAATTATTACCCCTCTGAATCCGTGGGTATAGCCTGTGGAATGCTCATATCAGCATTACACTTTTCTGGATTAGCCACGCTGACACATACTCCGAGTCCAATGAAATTCCTGAACGAAATATTTGAGCGACCGAAATCGGAACGACCGTATTTACTATTGGTCGTGGGGTACCCAAGTCATGGATGTGAGGTGCCAGCAATTACCAAAAAATCATTTGATGAAATGGCAAGCTTTGTGGGTGATCACTAGTTTTAGGTGTTTTGGAATATAGTTAAAGATGTGAAATCTTATCCAGCTGTCTTAGCCATTATATGTCTCATTTTTTTCACAGCATGTAGTGATGAATTCGTCTCCAGTGGCCATACCGAGGACGCATTAATGGCCGATTCGAAAATGATGGTTGCTAGCGCTCCCGAAGGCCTCAGAAACTCTGGTTCACCAGCGGAAATTGAGCGATACGTTATTCACAACGCTTATGCCGAGATCACCGTTGCAGATGTGGAAACAACCTTTGATGGCATTGTTGAGCTCGTTAAATCGACGGGAGGCTATATAGAATCTTCGTCAATCGGATCAGATCATGGATACCAACCTTTTGATGGAGAGCGAGCTGATTATCTGAGCGCGAACGTCACAGCACGTGTACCTAGCAGTGAACTAGATGAGCTACTGAAGGCAGTAAGCAATATGGCCGTCGCACAGCCCAATATCAGTGTCAATTCACTAGATGTAACTGCGGCGTACGTTGACACTGAGGTAACTCTTGAGAACTTACGGGCAGTGGAGAAACGTTTCAGATCATTACTCGATGATGCTCGTAACGTGAGTGAAATTTTAGAGGTGCAAGACCGCTTGAATGAGGTCCGGCTAGAGATTGACCGGTACTCTGCTCAGTTGAAGCATCTGGAGGCACAAATCGAGATGTCGCAGCTCAGCGTGTCCATATATGGAGAGCTGCCCGAGGAGAAGGACTCACTTCGGGACGTGATCTCTTCGGCTTGGACAGCTTCAATAGAGACAATAAATATAATATTCCGCACCCTAGTTTCAGTCATCGTCTTTTCTTGGTGGATTGTGCTGCTAATATCTCCAGCTCTATACCTTGTCTACAGACGGATCAGGGGTTAACAGGTGAGGTAAATCTCGCCGGATCGAAAGGTGAAAGATCCAGTAGAGTTGTTTCTCCCTTTTGAATGAGGTCAGACATAGCCTGTCCCGCTGCCGGCGACATTAATATTCCGTTGCGCCCATGTCCAGTCGATACGAATACATTGCTCCGAGGAATTAGTTCGCCCATGATCGGGCGCCCATCGTCCGATAGTGGTCTGAGGCACGCCGTCTGCTCAACTAAGTCCGCCGCTTCAAGTGCAGAGGAAAATGCCAGTCCGAAAGCTACGATTTCTTCCCGGGCAGATTCGGTTGTGGACGTGTCAAAGCCGACATCCTCCTCAGTCGTGCCTAGGATTAACAGGCCATTCTCCCTTGTAATCGCGTAGTTTGAACCGTTTATCAGAGTAAGATGCGTGAGTTGCTCTTTGGGTTGAGCTTTAATTATCTGGCCTTTCAGCGGACGAACCGGGATAGTACGGTTTAACCAGGTTGATGCCTCCCTCGACCATGGCCCCATACTAAGAATGCATGCGTCTCCGGCGATTGTTTTGTCGTCTACGGTCACAGATTTGAATGTTCCCGCGTCAATTTCGATTCCACCAACTCTCCCGGCAATAAATCTTGCCCCTTGCTGCTCACTAGCAGCCACCAAGGCCAGCGTGAATTTGTACGGGTCCACCTGAGCCCCTTCGCCAAGGAAGGCTCCGCCGTACTTGGACTTATCTATCCAGCCTGTTTCTCTGGCTAGTGTCTTGGGATCGAGCATTGTTATAGATGGTTCTTCTCCTCGCACTTCAGATATACGATTCATGAGTTCTTTTAATTCCGTGTCGGTATCAGGGACCATGACACGCGGCGTCACTGAGTAACCGTATTGGACTCCGGATCTGGCAGGTAATGTACGTGATAATTCCTCATGAAGATTAAAGCCCACAGCCTTAATCTCAAAAAGTGGATCATATGTATCACTCGTGGCGGGGGGAGATAGAATACCGGCCGCGGCACCACTTGCTCCGGAACCTACTCCGTCCGATTCAATCACAGTCACCTTGAGTCCAGCCGCTGACAGGAAATGTGCTGATGCACAGCCAATAACACCACCACCACAGATAACGACGTGCTTATTCATATCCCCACTCATACTACTTGAAAGATCTGACCAGGCACTGTATCGACCGCAAAACCTCCGAAGGTGCGCTCTGGTCCTCCACCAGCAATTACCACTCGGGAGGATGGATACC
>CAZSFJ010000022.1:6196-15449 GCA_964606125.1 uncultured Dehalococcoidaceae bacterium
AATACGGTGCGCCGGCTCCAGTGGTTCCGGCATCTCGGCTTCATGCCTCACATCGTAACGCTGCCCAGTGAGCGCAGGGTAAATTAATCACTAAGGCTTAGGTTAGCTTTGTCTTTGTCGAAGAGTCAGAATACCTATTACAACACTCATCAGCATCATTCCCAGCCAACCGACTGTTGGAATTATCGGGTGCGCGTCAGCCATAATTTCATCTATGGTGGCGCAAGCTGCCACGATCATTAAAAGATATCCAACAACAACATGGAATTTTCTTCGAAGCGTGATTGCGAGTCCCAAGATAAATATCCCAACGGTAATAATGAGTGCGCCGAACCCATCAATACCTAGTTTGGCCGTTAATATTCCTTCCGCGAGAGACCGATCGGTGTTTGCATGTTCGACCGCGGCCACATAAAAACCTTCACTTATGTACATCATTGGGATGCTCAATAAAAGCAGCAGGCCGCCTATCTCGGCGAAGACAGCACCCGAAGAATCACCATCTTTCATCGATCGTGATACAAAGAAAAGGCCGAAAAGCATACAGGCCATTCCTATAGTCCCTCCCAGGGCACCAATCCTCGTGTTGATTTCACTCTCGAGGAGCGCATCTAGGCCGTCAGAAACACTTTGGCCGCCGATTTCAGGAAGCAGAGCAATCCACATAGCCATCGAGAGAATGGGGCCAACGATCAGTAATGAACCGGTCACTTTGGAATTCACAGTAGTTACCCTCCGAACATTCTGGATCTGTACAAGGCAATTGTAGCCCCCACCGGTCTATCGTGGGTTGTCACCCTTTTCCATCTGTGGAACTAGCCTCTAAGCAAAGTGACGGCGGATGATAGAAAGAGATCTTCTACTGCTATTATCTGAAAATGGTTAGTGAAGACCCATCAAAGGAATATTCAGAGAGCGAGCTTGGTTATATCAAGCGTAATCAAGCTCAGTGGAATACATTCGCGTCCGAATTTAGTGCTCCGGGACGACAAGCCTGGACTTCGGAAGAACCATATTGGGGAGTTTGGTCTATTCCGGAGTCGAAAGCTTCGATCCTCCCCAAAAGCATTAAAGGACTCCACACACTCGAACTTGGTTGCGGAACGGCATACGTTTCGGCCTGGCTTCGGTCAGCTGGGGCTCACCCAGTTGGCCTTGACCCGACGCCTGCACAGCTGACAAACGCGGTGGCTAACCAAACAGAATTTGATATTTCCTTCCCCTTGGTACTAGCTGCAGCAGAAAATACGCCATTTAAATCTGAAACCTTTGACTTAGTGATATCGGAGTACGGAGCCTGTTTGTGGAGTGATCCTTACGTGTGGATTCCCGAAGCAAGCCGAATCCTCAAACCTGGGGGAGAATTAATTTTCCTTACTAATTCATTCCTTTCAATACTGTGCCAACCCGATGAGCCGAATAGCAGTATTCGCAATTTACTGGTTAGACCACAGTTTGATTTACATCGCGTTGAGTGGCCTAACGATCCTCAAGACAATGGTGTTGAATTTCACCTGAGCCACGGAAATTGGATTAAGCTTTTTTGTGATAACGACCTAGAAGTACAGGATCTCCTTGAATTAAGACCAGATGCTAGTACAGAAACCAGGTTCGATTACATTACCCACGAATGGTCCAATCAATGGGCCGCAGAAGAAGTATGGAAATTACAAAAAAAATATATCTTGAAGGCTTGAGCGATGCTGGGACAGCTCGAAGGATGGATGGAACGAACTGCGGGGAGTAAATGATTCATGAATTCCACTAGCACACTATTCGTAGCGATTTTTACTGCATTGTCATTTCTGTTTATCTCATGTAGTGGCGATTCAGCAGTACAAACCTCTGCTTCGGCAAACCAAGAAAGCAATATTCAAGGAAGTACCCCAGCGCCTACCGCCATCGACTCAAGTGAAGCGAGTGCTACTTCAACTGCCGTACCGACTACCACTAACCAGGCCACAACAACTCCAGTCACCAATAGTGATAGGGGGAAAAAGGAGGAGCCCACGCAGTCAACAGCAACAGCCACCCCAACACCAACTGCTGTCCCAACGCCAACTGCTGTCCCATTCCCTCTCGATAGGCCCTACGATCTGGTATTTGCAACCAATGAGGACTTTGCGGGCTTCCCTGATGAACAGGCCACGTATTTTGCACAAACTTTAGGCAAAAATTTTGAACAGGCACCTTTCAAATCGGGAGTTAGCGCAGCTGTCTTCGACGGAACCAAACTCTGGAGTGGTTCATTCGGGGTGGCGACCCCCAAACGAGAAATGACTACGAACACACCAATGATCATAAGAAGTACTTCCAAAACATTTCTCGGGGCTCTGGTCATAATGCAGGTGGAAGATGGTCTTTACCGGCTTGAAGATACAGTAGCCAGTCTCCTTTCAGATCATCCAGACTATGCATTGGTTGATATACCAAACGTGAACACGGACGCTACCGTGGAACAACTTCTGACTATGACTTCTGGCATGGATGATTGGGCTGAACAAAGCGACTTCCAGTCCCGCCTAGCGATCATGATGGACCGAGATTGGAGACCAGCCAATAATCTGAGTAAGATTCCGACGAAATTTGTCGAACCTGGCACATACGATTATTCCTATACGAATAGCATCCTCTTGGGAATGATTGCGTCACATAAAGGTGGTAAACACCTCAACGATATCTATCAGGAAGTGTTCTTTGAACCTCTAGGAATCACAGGTGGCTTATTGCCGGAAGTCCAAATGCCAAGCAAGACGGCCGTCCCATATGACGACTTATCCCTGTACCAAGCTGGGGTTGGATTCGGGCCTTTAAACACTGGGATGATGGCTCAATTTTACGGAAAAGACACCATGATCAGTTGGGCTGGCGCAGGCATCGTGTCCACCCCAGAAAATATTGCTCGCTGGGGATATGAATTATTCAGTCCTTCGGGTTCAGCTGTATCAAGTGCGGTCAGACAACAATTGATTGAGGCTATGCAGGTCCCTACTGACCCAGGGATGACCAGTCTTGGAATGAGTAAATACGGCTACTACATGGGGTCAGGTGCCGTGGCCCTTCGTGGAGGAACAGAAATCACCGTTTATACCCATCCAGGTGGTGGCGGTGGCAGGACTTCCTGGCTGTATTACTCACCGGAACTAGACGTATCGATTTCGCTCCTGGCCAACTCAACAATGCTGCATGAACCTGGC
The DNA here is from genome assembly GCA_964606125.1 of uncultured Dehalococcoidaceae bacterium. GTDB lineage: Bacteria > Chloroflexota > Dehalococcoidia > UBA2979 > UBA2979 > UBA2979. The sequence continues at coordinate 9,394 of CAZSFJ010000022.1, forward strand.
TGGTGTGGACACAGAGGTTACGACTTCATGACCACCGGTGAATGTATAGCAGGGGGATTTTTCCAGAGCTTCATTGACTAAAGCCGGATGTTTCGGAACTGGTCCAGATTTTTGTCCTTTAGGCTGTAAAAGACATGTTTGGTTTCATGGGTCAGGTGTAGTGGTCGGCAAACATAATTGGATACAATCAGAACATGACAAAACAAGAGAGTGGCAAAATGAGACTCAGGTGGGGGCATATCAATATCAATGTCAGCAACCTTGAATCATCCATCGAATTTTATGAAAAGCTGGGATTCGAAATTTACAAGTCTTCCATCCCATATACAGGGCTAACAGTAGATCCACAATCAAAATCGATGGATGAGGGTAGCCGCACGGCTTTAGGATTGCCAGAAGACACCTCAGGTCGAGCATGCATTATGCAGTTAGACAATGGCTATCCGAAATTAGATTTGACACAGCTCGATGATATGACTCAGTCAATACCATTGAGTAATGCGGACTTAGGACTAGTACGCATATGTCTCGCCTCTGCAAATTTGCAGGCTGATTACGACAACCTGAAAAAAATGGGCATAGAGTTCATCAGTCCGCCACAGACTGCAAAGGATGGTAGGGCGGAAATCGCAATCTGCATCGATCCTGACGGCACGCTGGTCGAATTAATACAAGTACATTTAGGGAAATGAGACGGCCTTTACGGACTTTCAATAATTTGCACATAATTTCCACAAGTGTCATCGAAAACGGCGATTTTCACAGATCTTATTTCAGTCGGTTTCACCGGAAAATCAACTTGCAGCTTTGTGAGCCTTTCATATTCCCTATCAACACTCTCCACCTCAAGCTGCGTATATGGAATTCCAGCTTCCACCAGAGCTTCTTGATAAACTCTGGCAGGTGAGAAATTCTTCGGCGCGGGCTCTAGCAATAGTTCCGGGCCATCAGGCCACTCAGGTGAAACTAGCGTTAGCCATCTGTTTTCATTTTCTATTGGAATATCTTTTTTTACGATGAAGCCTAATTTCTTGGTATAAAACTCCAAAGCTTTATCCTGATTTAAGACGGGAATACTGATAATTTTTACTTTCATTGCTACTCCCTGTGCGCCACTAATGTCCGGAGGCTGTCAAACATTATTATTTAGTTTCTATAATCCCGCCTAAATTGTAAGCGTTCCTCTACTTCGAAATTATCGTGACCTATTGCGTGATTTAGCCGAGTGATTAGGACTATGTCGCTGTTGATAAATTTGCCATTTACGTATTCAACCAGTGTGTTGCAAATCTATCGGGACGATACGGGTCTAAATCACCGTTCGGTATTCCCGTGACGATCTCTAATGCTGCTAAAGCGCCTACTAATGGGGCAAGTGTGACCCCACTGTGCATAAGGGTCAGATAAATATTGTTGTGTTCAGGTGAAAACCCGATTACCGGAAGATCGTCTTCGGGCATAGGCCTCAAACCGATTGGAATCCTTATTGCCTCAACGCCAGATAGCTGGTCAAAATATAGAGCTGCTCTTTGAATAAGTTCATCAGCATGGGCTTGTGAATCATCTTCCGTTTCACTTTCCTGATCGCCAGCACCGATCATCACCACACCATCAACGTCTTGTCTGATATGTATTTCTTTTTCTTCCTTGCTGACAGGTGGCAGATACAAGGTGGCCAAATTATGGATGAAGGGAGGCAGAGGTTTTGTTTTTACAACCACTCCAGGGCTTCTCCTCTGCGGCAAATTTATACCTGCACTATTCGCCAATTTAGTTGAGTCTATTCCCGCAGCTATAACTACCTGGTCAAATTCCATTTTCTGGTCATCCACATGCAGAAACGCTTTATCCCCACTCTGGGTAATGGAATCAACAAAAGTATTCAAATAGGATTTTCCACCAGCCTCTTGAATTTTGTTCATGCAGGCCTTCACTACCTTAACTGGTACAACATGTCCTTCCTCAGGGGTGTAAATACCAGTATGAAATGGTCCGATTTTTAAATTCGGCTCCAAAGTGGTGAGTTCCTCAGGAGATATTAGTCTCGCCGAATATCCCCATGAGTTCAGTCGTTCAGACTCAGAAGCCAATCTTCGACCCTCATCGGGATCTGAGCAGTAGGTAACATTTCCACCCCATCTAAGACCAATATCATCACCCAATTGCTGGGCAAACCTAGACCAACGATCCATCGACCGATAGTTTAAATCATAGTAGTGCCTAGGCTGTTTTGAAAATGCGTTTAGCCACGCAAATGAGTGGTCGCTTGCTCCCGATCCAGGCATATTTTTATCAAATACCGACACCTCGACCCCATGTTGAGATAGATGAAAAGCTACTGACGCCCCCACAATCCCAGCGCCAATTACTGCGACTTTTTGGTTGGTCATATTTAAGCCCGCTCTCTTCCAATAGCGACAGTTTACCGATACTACGGTCTTTTGCTTAGCACAGACAATCTTCGCAATGACCTATCACTTCATCGACGTGACATAGTATCTATCCACAGCAAAACTAGAGATTAATAGATGGAGTCCACGGTACAGCCATGGAATCACTCTCCATGGGCACAATGTCTGACTAGCCTGCTATTTTTTTAAACGCGTTGCCTGACATTTCGAGGACGCGTTTCCGAGACATAAGTCTCGTTACTTTATATAAGAAACGATTTCTACTTCCACATAGAATATATTGTTTGTCTCTTTCAAATGCATCCAAACATTCAACTGCTACTTCCTGAGAAGTCTGCAATGTGCCACCAGTTGCCCCGCCATCTCGGTCTTTATATCTACTAGTTAGTTCTTCTGAATTTTCAGTAGCAACTCGTGCAAATTCAGACTCGGTACCGCCGGGTAAAAGAGCCATTACTTTTATTCCTTTTTCTCGGTACTCATAACGAATCGCCTCTGAAAAAGTCAGAACATAGGCTTTCGAAGATGAATAAACGCTGGCAAAAGGAACTGGTGAAAGAGAAGCCATGGATCCGACATTAATAATGCCGCCGCCGCCTCTAGATATCATATCGGGAATATATAAATGACAGAGATCTGTAAGCGTTGTTACGTTTAGTTGTAACATCCTCGAATAGTCATCTCTTTCATGGTTTATTAACTCTCCCCAACGCCCATAACCCGCATTATTTATCAGAATATCAATATCTAAACCTGCGGCTTTAACTTGATCATATAATTTCTCGCCGGATTCAGGCAGAGATAAATCTTCGACAAATATGTGAACCTTTCCTCCAGCATTTTCAATTTTATGAGCCAACGCTTCTAGCTTGTCTCTCCTTCTTGCAGTGATTATTACTTCCGATCCTCTTTTAGCTAATTCTTCAGATAAGGCATACCCAATGCCTGAAGAAGCCCCCGTAATTAATACTTTTTTTTCTTTGTATGTTGACATTTGTATCTCCCTCAGCATGGGTTTAGTCTGATTCATAGGTTTATAATTATTATTATTCTAAGGAGCTAATATAAATATTTTAGTTACAGGTGCAACAGGTGCCACAGGAAAACTTCTTGTGAATCAACTTCTCGAAAAAGGTCATGAAGTTAAAGCATTTGCTCGTAATAATACAAAATTTAGTACAGAAATCATAAACCATAAAAAGTTTGATGTAATTGGTACTTCAGTTTTAGATATGAGTGAGGAAGAATTAGAAAATCATACTCAACGATGTGATGCGATAGTATCAACTTTAGGGCATAACCTTAGCTTTAAAGGAATGTTTGGAAATCCAAGACAACTTGTTACTGATTCTATTAAGAAACTGTGCAAGGTCAGTGAATATACAAAGAACAAACCTGTAAAAATAATTTTAATGAATACTGTTGGATGTAAAAATGAGGACTTAAAAGAGAAAGTTTCTTTTTTTGAAAATTGTGTTTTTTTTCTATTACGCTATCTAATCCCGCCACACTCAGATAATGAAAATGCAGCAAATTATCTAAGAACTCTAATTGGTCAAAATCATTCAAATATTGAATGGGTAGCAGTAAGGCCTGACAGCTTGATTAATGAAGAAGAAATAAGTCCATACACAACTCATTCGTCTCCTATTCACACATTATTCAAACCTGGAAAAACTAGCAGGATAAATGTGGCTCATTTTATCTCAGAACTAATATCAAATGAAAAGATATGGATTGAATGGAAAGGCAAAATGCCAGTAATTTATAACAAAGTAGATTAGAACTACAAATTCTGACAAAGGACAGGATGATGCGGCTGATGCTCTGAGTCAGTTCATAGCATAAACATAGTAAACATCGTGCAATTAGCCGCCTACGGGCGGCTTTTTGTTTGCCCGAAATACGCTGAGAAATAGGGACTGTTGCGCCAGAGTTGCGCCAGAGAGGGTTCACGGTATATCCCTCATTTTGTACCGAAACGTGAAACCCTTGCAATTAAAGGGGTTTAGATGGTGGACCCGATGGGGCTCGAACCCATGACCTCCACACTGCCAGTGTGGCGCTCTCCCAACTGAGCTACGGGCCCACGCAGATACCGAGTCTAACTGATTAATCTAATCCGATCGACCTACACTATTTCCAGTTACTTCATATACTGAATCACGGACTCTAAATATCAGCGACACATAGGGAGAATAAAAAATGAGCGCACTCGAAGGAATTAAGGTAGTTGACTTATCAAGGCTAGCACCTGGGCCATATGCCTCGATGTTACTAGGTGACCTAGGAGCTGATGTATTAATGGTCGAAGCACCACCAGGAACAGTGCAGGGTTCTGCTGGTGATCCAGGCTCGCAAGAAGCACAAGACAGAAGGAGGGCATTTAATCCTTTATCGCGCAACAAAAGATCAATCACGGTGAACCTCAAGTCCGAGGAAGGTAGAGCAATTGTTCACGATCTCGCTAAAGATGCTGACGTTTTTCTCGAAGGCTTTAGGCCAGGGGTCACTGAACGCTTGGGTGTCGGATACGAAACTATTGCAGCAATCAATCCGCGAATAGTTTATGCATCGCTCTCAGGATATGGACAAACTGGCCCATATGTTGACATGGTGGGACATGACATTAATTACATCTCCGTCGGCGGTGCTTTAGCAATGATTGGTCGAGACGGACAACCACTGTCGATTCCTCAAAATGTCATAGCAGACTTTGCGGGTGGCGGACTTATGACGGCCTTTGCAATTACAAGCGCTTTATTATCGCGACAAAATACAGGGCGAGGTCAATACCTTGATATGTCGATGTCTGACAATGTCCTGTATCTTTTAGCTAGCCAAAGTGGCGGAGTACTCGGCGGTGGATCCTCGCCTATTCCTGGAATGCCTGGATTGGGTGGTGGTTCACCGCACTATAACGTGTACGAATGTGCTGACGGGAAATATATTTCGCTTGGCTCACTCGAACCACGTTTTTGGGAGAATCTATGCCAAATATCAGGCAGGGAAGACCTGATAGAACACGAAGCTGATACAAGCAAACATTCTGAATTCACCGAGCATCTTCGTACGATGTTCAAAAATAAAGATAGAGATACATGGTTCCAAGAGCTAAAAGATATCGAACTCTGCGTAGCTCCGGTCTTGAATTTGGAAGAGGCTTTGCATGACCCACATCAGCAGCATCGGAAAATGACTGTAACTGTGGAGGATGAAAATTTAGGGTCGATAGAACAGATTGGAATTGGACCAAAATTCTCGGAAACTCCAGGTTCAGTTAGAAGTACCGCCCCGCAGCCTGGTAAACATACAGACGAGGTTTTGGCTGGTCTGGGCTATGACTCTAGTCGAATAGACTCTTTAAGGGAGTCAGGTGTAGTTTCTTAGAGAGATTAAGCAAACAAAAAAAGCGAGGAGCTTAACAACTCCTCGCTTTTTTGTTTGCACACTTTGTGTTTTACGACGTCAAATTATCCTTTAAGAGGAGCATCTGATGCGTTGAATTCGTCTACAGTCTGACGCCCGTTCCACATTGCAGTGGCACCTTCTAAGCTCGTAATACCAGACCAATTCTCATGTACCCATTCAACACTTGGTAGAGAATCTGTTCCAAATTCAATACCCGGTCCCTTGACGACTACA
>CAZSFJ010000023.1:0-15424 GCA_964606125.1 uncultured Dehalococcoidaceae bacterium
CCGGCCCCGCTCCCATTCCCCCAACTGCCAAACCCAAAAAAAAGAGACTCTGGCCTCTAGCTCCCATAGCCGTGCCGTGGGAATCTCTGACCAACGCTACTCGATTGGGCTGATCCTGTGCGAACACAATTCCAAATGAACAGAAAAGACCAATGACAATCAGAAGGCGAAAAATAGAAGGGTCAAATCCTGAGAACAGGTGAAGAAATAAACTTACCATGACAATCGACAAACATGCGAATATTTGACTAACGCGCATCACCGTTCTTCTGGGAAATCGATCTACAAAAGCTCCTGCCAGAACCATGTACCCGATGAAGACCGCTCCCGAAAGTGCCGCCTTTATACCAAGAAATAGAGCACTTAAGTTTTCGGGAGCCATCTCACTGATGTACCATGACTGAGTCATAAATAGCACTGGCTGAGTAAAGCCTATAAATAATTGACTTAATAGTAGTAACCGAAAGTCCCGAAAATGAAAAACATTCATAACTGAGTATCTTGCTTATTCAGTGGAGATTATGACATAACCATAGCCCATCAACTCTAGGGCAGGGTCCTAGTAGCACGAAGTAACTAACAAAACCGTATCGGCAACGATAGCCCTCGAGTATCAGCGAAATGGAAAACCAAGCAGGTGACACAGTGAACAAACATTCAAGTCCAGGAGCTAATTGTCTAATCACACTGGGCGGAATCGGAAGTGGTCGCTTGGAACAACTCATGAGAACCGCCCTTGAATCAGCTTGCGTCGATCTGAGCGATAGGTGTAATCAGGCAGGTATTTTCTCCAGCATCACTCTGATCACCGACCAACCTATGACTATTGAAACAGATAATTGGTCCCGTGTAGAGTACACAGAACCTCACCAGTCATTTGGAGACGTGCTGGAAACCTACTTTAAAACCACAAATCCGAAGCTCGTTGAAAATCCGCTTGTATATTTCGGGGCTGGCAGTGCGCCGCTTATTCAAGACGTGGATATCGCAGATCTCGTATCAACACTTGATCGAGCCGAACGGAATATCTGCGCTGCAAATAATTTTTATTCAGCTGACTATTTTGGCGTTAATCCTGGCAATGTAATCGAGATGCTGGATCCCTCCCCGGTGAGTGACAATGAGATTCCAAAGCGCCTCTTAGAAGAAAACAATACAGAAGTTGTCGAATTAGCACGCAGCAGTCGTTCACAGTTCAACATAGACGTGACCGCTGACTTGGCAACGCTACTTCTGGCAGAACTGAAAGGAGCAAAGATGCAGTCCTTTTTACAAGCTCAGTCGCAGTTGTTTCGACAAGCAATTCAATGTCAGTGGTCAGCTGCTCAACATCTGACCAACAAAGAGTCTCAAGTTCTTGTTTACGGTAGAACATCATCAAGAATTTGGAAGTATTTGGAAACAGAATCTGCCTCAAAAATTAGAATTATCGGTGAGGAAAGAGGACTTGGCACTGCTCCTGCTGGACATCATCCGTACTCGACACTTGGTGACCTGATCAAGTCAGAAGGCGCTGAAACTTTCTTTACCAGGACGCTCCCATTGATGTGTGACGCTGCGTTCATTGATCTAATCCCTGTTCTCGCATACCTCCATCCCGATACCACTCAGGAGGACCGGCACGCCGCGTTCCTCATGGACGAATCAGGCATTCAGCACTCTGGACTCAGAACAATTATCCGCAGTATAAACACCAGCCCCGTCCCAGTCGCGATTGGCGGTCATACATTAGTCGGATCCGGCATAGAATTATTGAATCAAAGAGCTTGGGACTCTATTGACGGAATCAGGCCAAACCCATATTGATATTTGGCCGGCAAGCTTAAATCTATAGTGACACACGAGGGAACCTAGCATGAGCCTTTTTAGTACCGACCCAGAAATAGCTGAGGCTATCTCCGAAGAAATAATTCGCCAGACGGCGGTCCTCGAAATGATTGCCTCCGAAAACTACGCATCAGCGGCCGTACTCGAGGCAGTGGGATCAGTATTGACGAACAAATATTCCGAAGGTTATCCAGGCAGCCGGTACTACAACGGCAACGATGTCATGGACACTGTAGAGCGCTTGGCACGCGAGCGAGCTAAATCACTATTTGGCGCCGACCATGCCAACCTCCAACCCCATTCAGGAGCTCAGGCCAATATGGCAGCATACTTATCGGTCCTTGATCCTGGCGACACTGTAATGGGGTTGAAACTGGATTCCGGAGGACATCTAACACATGGCTCCCCAGTGAATGCCTCAGGAAAAACCTATAACTTTGTATCTTACGAGGTAGATCGTGATACACACCTCATCGACTATGAATCTATGCGAAACACAGCCAAGGCATCTCGACCAAAGCTCATAATAGTGGGGGCGACCGCCTATCCAAGACTCTGGGATTTTGCAAAAGCAAGAGAAATAGCAGATGAGGTCGGTGCACTCCTTCTTGCGGATATGGCTCATATATCTGGACTATTCGCAGCTGGAGCACACCCCACTCCTGTGGGACATGCTCAAATAACAACCTCGTCCACCCACAAAACCTTGCGAGGGCCCCGGGGGGGAATGATCTTATGCGACAGGGAATTACGTAGAAAAATTAATTCTGGGGTATTTCCTGGAACTCAGGGCGGACCAATGATGCATGTCATCGCGGGAAAAGCGGTCATGTTGAAGGAAGCGGCCACCGATGATTTCAAGAAGTACGCGAGACAAATAATTACTAACGCGAAAACTTTGGGGGACCACCTACAAAACAATGATTTCAATCTCGTAACAGGTGGAACTGATAATCACCTATTACTGATCGATCTGAATAACCGATCAATGACGGGCCGAGACGCCGCTGATGCCCTCGAGAGGGCTGGTATAGTGACAAACTTCAACTCCATTCCATTCGACGATAAACCCGTCCGCGAGGGTGGTGGAATACGTCTAGGGACACCTGCGATAACTTCTCGTGGCCTGAAAGAAAACCATATGTCCTTGATCGCAGAGTGGATTACCCGAGCGTTAAACAATATCCAAAACGAAATCGAGCTGGAAATCGTGCGAAAGGAAATTCAATTCTTTCTAGAAGACTTCCCTGCACCCGGTATTGACCTGAACACCTGATATGGGATTCTACGGCGAAGATCAGCATCAAAAACAGAGGTGACTAAGGTGTAGATTATCCCTCCAACTACTACCAGAAAGGGTATCTTTAAAATCAGGACCATTTCTGAAAGCAAGCTTTCGACCACTGACACGGATATCCCCAACGCAATCAAACCACAGACAATCCCCACTGCAGGCATCACAAAGCGTCGTGGTTGCAGAAATTTCGCACGACGCTGCAGTAATACAGCCAAGATAACAAATTCGAACATAGCCGACGTGACAATCACCCATACAAGCGACTCAACGTCTCCATCCCAAAGTCCAATAATCAAACCCGCCAGAAGCAAATTTGCACACATCGCTAGAACAGCTATAAAAACCGGGGTCTTTGTATCGGACAGTGCATAAAAACCTCGACTTAATATCTCAACTAGCGAGTATGAAAATCCAGCCAAGGCTAGAATCTTTACCACTTGTGCAACAGTTTTTGTGGCATAACTATCAAACGCGCCATATTCAAATATTAGGCCGACAATACCACCTGATAGAAGAAACAACCCCAGACACAACGGACTCGCGATCCAGAGAGTAGCTCTAACAGCTAGGAATAAATCACTTCGATACTCTGCTACCTCACCGGCCGAGACGCGCGCGACCAAGGATGGAAAAACAACCGTACTGAGTGACATCCCCGCTATACCCACCGGCAACATCATGACCATGATGCTTATGGTAATTACATTTATCGCTTCTACTGAAATCAGCGAAGCAAAAAGGATGATAACTAATATATTTATTTGAGTTGCGGCCAGTCCGATCATCCGTGGGCCGGCCAGCGAAAAAATTTTGCGCACACCTGGATCACTAAACCTTAAATCAGGTGACCACCTGAAGCCTTTCCTAAACAAGGCAGGAATTTGCACAGCCAAATGAAGAGAAGCACCTCCAATAACCCCGTAACCTAGACTTTCGACACCATACCGATCCACCAGGAATATACCAGCAGCAATTATTCCTAGGTTGTAGACGCATGGAGCTATCGCTGGCATCAAAAAATGTTCCCTGCCGTTGAGTATCCCTGTAGTAATGCCAGATATACAAAAAATAATCGGAGTGATCAACATAATTCGCGTGAGCCGCACACATATATCTTTAACGCCCATATCCTCTAATCCAGGAGCGATTATTGGAATCAATGCCGGTGTGAATACAAAACACAATATACTCATAATCAAAGTCACAAGGAACAAAATATTCAGGACGCTAGAGGCAAGTCTCCATGCCGAAGAGTTGCCCTCAGTAGTCCAAGTCTTAGACAAGACCGGAATCAGAGCCGATGACAAAGTAGCGCCCGCGAGTAGTTGAAACAGTAGATCTGGTATGCGAAATGCGACAAAAAATGCGGCGAGTTCCGCGTTCTCCATACCAAACGCGCTCGTTATCACTACTTGCCTGATCACACCAAGGAAACGCGAAAGAATAAACCCGAATGCAACTATGAATGTTGCAAGAGCAATACTATTTCTCATATCGTGATATTTTCTCTACCTACATCGATTGCATTGATTGTACCTATGTGTGCGTTCTATAGAGTGTTCAAAGAGGTATGCTTCATATAGGTTGTTATTAGAGGCACCATAGAAAATGATCAAGTTAAACAATGTCTTCGGAACAAAGATTGGTATCGACCTAGGTACGTCTACCACAAAAGTAGCCGGCCCCACCGGTGAAATCATTTACGAACAACCTACAGTAGTGGCCATAAGCAAGAAGGACAATATTGTTGTTGCCGTTGGAGAAGAAGCTCAGTCAATGATCGGGCGAGCGCCTGAAACTATTTTGGTAGTACGGCCAATGAAGGACGGGGCCATAGCAGATTACCTGATCACCCAAGCACTGCTACAACACTGTCTTCGAGAGACCGTGGGTAAAACAATAGTAAAACCCGAGACTATGATTTGTGCTCCCGTTGGCATCACCCCAGTACATCGAGATAGCGTCCGAGATGCGTCCGAGGCAGCTGGTGCTCGACAACCTACTCACATCATTCCAGAGCCACTAGCTGCTGCAATCGGAGCAGAAGTTCCAATTGGATCAGCTGACGGCGCTATGGTTGTTGACATTGGAGGAGGGCGAGCTGAAGCAGCTGTGATCTCTATGTTTGGCATGGTGGCGAAGGGGTCGATCAGAGTTGGTGGAGATAGATTAGACCAGGCAATACAAAGATATCTTTCTTCTCGACATGAACTGGTAATTGGTGAAAGGACCGCCGAAGAAATAAAAATACAAATCGGGTCAGCAATTACCGTAGATAATCCTGAAAGGATTCGCGTCCGTGGGAAGCATCTGACCGGACAACCGCGAATTGTAACAATTGATTCCAATGAAATAGCCAAATCTCTGAAAGAGCCATTACTACAGATAGTTAACCTCATCAGAGGTGTCCTAGAACAAACAGAGCCAGAACTTTCCTCAGATATCGCTGAACGTGGCATCCTCATTACTGGTGGCTCTGCCAATTTACGTGGTCTAAGCGTATATCTGCGAGAAATGCTCCAAGTAGCCTGCTATATAGCCGAATCACCTGAGGACGTAGTCGTACGTGGGGCTGCGATTGCTTTAGATTTTGCGCCCGCTATCGAACGGATTATGCTCTCAGCCACAGATGAACTCTACGTTACATCAAGACAGATGTGACAATCCGATACCTTAAGTAATATTCAGAATCTGCTTCTCGATCAAGTTCTCTGCAATTTGCAGAGCATTGGTTGCAGCTCCCTTTCGGAGGTTGTCAGTCACACACCAAAATAAAACACCGTTATCAACACTTGGATCAGGTCTTAGTCGCGATACGAATGTCTCATCTCTCCCTTCGGCCTCCAGAGGAGTCACATACTTCGTAAAATCAGGGTCGAAAACTATCCCGGGATAGTTATCCATCGCCTGACCAAGATCCTCAATCGACACTTGTTTCTCAAATTCCACATGAACCACCTCAGAATGACCATATAGAACTGGGACCCTCACACATGTTGAGGCAAATCGGAGTTCGTAATCATGGAGAATTTTTCTCGTCTCATTTCTCATTTTGAGCTCTTCTTTGGTAAAACCATCTTCATCAAATTCATCCACATGAGGTAGTACATTCCTGGCGATTTGAATCGGATATGCCTCTGGCAGAGGCAGGGGAGTTCCGTTTGCTATGGAAATGTCTTGACTCTGCAATTCCTCAATGGCCGCGGCCCCTGTTCCCGAAACAGCCTGATAAGTAGTCGCGGTGACTCGCGAAATCACACCGACTCGACGCATAGCATCAAGAGCCATAACCAGAGGAGTGGTGGTGCAGTTGGGAATCGATACAATCCAGTTATGGTCATCAAGATCAGCGGAGTTGATTTCAGGAACTACTAACGGGACATCATCGTCCATTCGAAAGGCGCTACCATCGTCGATCATCATCACCTGGTTTTCTCGGCACCAAGGGCCCCATGTTTTAGATACCTCAGACGAAGCTGAGCAAAAAACCAAATCGACTCCTTCTAACTCCTTCTCAGATACCTCATGTACTTTAATGATCTGATCTCTGAATCTTAGCTCGCGACCTTCTGACCGAGCCGACGCAAGCAATTTCAGAGTACCGATCGGGAATTTTCTCTCTTCGGCAATCGAGAGAAAAGCCTCACCTACAGCACCTGTCGCCCCTATTACAGCCACATTAAGTCCATAGTTAGTCAATTTATTTCCCCTAAAATAATCAGTATGTATCCAGTTTAGTTTCAAACATACTCAATAACTACTCAATCTTCGTCTATCTAGTGCTCATTCCTCGGACACACCAGCAACATATTTGTCTATTGAAAGTCCTAATCTGTCTTGCATACCGACAATTGACTTACCATGTACTTGATAACTAAATATTTCCTACTGAACAATTGTTATTTTTATGACAGAACACGACACGATGAACGATTCAAATATTCCAGATGGGCTTACAGAGCCTGAGCGCAATTCGGAACAATTTGTTACGGCCTCAAAGCCCAGTTTCTGGTGGCCTTGGGATTCTGGGGAAGACCGTAGAAAACGCATGATCGCCAAAGATCATCTTTTAACTCTCGCACAGGAAACAGCAGTGCAACTAAAGGCTGCTCGACTAAAATCAAAACTGACAATTATTGACATAGAAGCACTCACTTTTGTGAATGCTCAAATTATTGAATCAATTGAGCAGGGCCAGTGGGACCGTCTCCCGGCACGGGTATACTCACGCGGAGCCGTCCTTAGCTATGCCAACGCTGTAGGGCTGTCCGACCCTGGCACACATGCAAAGAACATCTCCAATGTCCTAAATAAACCAGATCATTTGAGTCCAAGCATGGGTCTCATGAAAAAACGGTCTCGAAATGTTCAAGAACTTCGTATCGAAATAATATCTCTAGCTGCACTCATAATATTCGCAGTAGGATTCATAGTATGGTTCCAAAACAACTACTCAATCACAGAGCTCCTTAACCTAGACTCTACAAATGATGAAACCTCAAATATCATTGATTTCACTTACCCAGTGATTCTATCCGTGATGCATCCTCGTGCACTACGGTCCAAACATAGGTACACTCAAGCCTATGAATACAAACGTCGGTGAAGCTCTTGACTCACTCGAAAGCCTCGACGCAATGGGGCGGTCGCTTAAAGATCTCAGAATATCTGTAACCGATAAATGCAACTTCCGGTGCCCATACTGCATGCCCAAGGAGATCTTCGGAGCGAATTACGAATATCTTAGTAAACAATCAACTCTCACCTCGAATGAAGTGATACGTAGTGCAACGATTTTCAGATCACTTGGCATAAACAAAGTTCGAATAACTGGAGGAGAGCCAACTCTAAGGACAGACCTTTTAGAAATTATACAGGGGATAAATTCAATCGACGGAATTGATATCGCTATGACCACAAATGGTTCACTCCTTGGAAGTCTGGCTCAAGATTTGCGTCGCGTGGGACTTGGCCGACTTACAGTTTCTCTAGATGCGGTTGATGACAATACCTTCAGCAAAATGAGTGACGTATCAATACCACTTGATAGGGTCCTAGATGGACTCGAATCCGCAAGACAGGCAGGATTTCAGCCCCTAAAGATAAACACAGTTATTCGACGAGGCTGGAATGAAAATACGGTACTCGACCTTGTTGACTATTGTCGAAAATCTGGTGACATAGTCCGATTTATCGAATTCATGGATGTGGGCAGTACAAACAACTGGGAAATGTCAGAGATGATTGCAAGCTCTGAATTACTTGAAACTATTCGGGACATATACCCATTAGAAGCAGTTTCGCCAAATTATATTGGAGAGGTGGCAAATAGATACAAGTTCAGTGATGGCAAGGGTGAATTGGGTTTCATTTCCTCCGTTAGTCAACCCTTTTGCAGCTCCTGCACTCGAGCACGAATATCTGCTGACGGAAAAATCTACACATGCCTCTTCGCGGTCGGCAGTAGTTTGGATCTGGCGCATGAACTTAGAAATGGTGCCACCGATCAGGAAATGTCAGAAAAAATCTTGGACTTGTGGAAAAAACGAGATGACAGATATTCAGAATTGAGATCCTCAGATCCAACCAAATTTACTGGTAATGAAAAAATTGAGATGTCGTATATCGGTGGATGAACTGGCTTCAGAGCTCGAAGAACAACGTTACTACATAACCAACGCTATTAAATCCCATGTGAGCACCAATTGGTACCCACAAATTCTCAGACTTATACAGTGCCCTAGAAAATATCAATCCTATACAGAAAATTGGTATTAGTGCTCCTACACTCAAATGAGCAAGTGCGAAAAGTCCCGCACTTATGACTGCTCCCCACCAGGGTGTTACTCGCGGGGAGACTGATTGAAAGATAACTCCCCGATAGAGAAACTCCTCTGAGATAGGAGCACCAATAATCGCCGCCAAACCTATCAGAACCCATGCAAATACTGGTCGACCATCAACTCCCGCACTCGGTATAGAGTTTGTTTCCTTGAGAAACGACAAATCAACACCGAATATTGTCTCAAGAAAAAGAATCAAGGCGCCATAAATAAACAGCGCAAGGTAAGCCGCACCTAAAGTTAAAAATATCAGATGCAGATCTGGAAATTTATTGAGACGTAAGAGTAATGAAAATTTACCTCTGCGTTGAACAACCGAGAGGACAACAACTACGGTCATTAGCTGCCACATCAGCAGCAGCACCCAGAGCAAAGATTCTTGCAGATCTTTCGCTAGTAGAACACGATCCATCAGCAATAAGGCAGTCCCACCTAAAGTTATCAAAGCCCCGACTGTCCCCAGAAGCACCCATAGCGAATCCGTATATCTCAGTTCATTCCGCATCAGAAAGTTAGCCCAGATTCAGTGGAATAGGGCTAGACCCTGAGTTCTCGTGCCACCGTCTCCATATCCTTGTCTCCTCTGCCACTCAGATTCACAATTACAGTCTCCGAGCTCGAAATTTCCCCCGTTGCCGTAAGCTTATCGAGCGCAGCAAGAGCATGTGAGGGCTCAAGAGCTGGAATAATGCCTTCCAATTTGGATAATTGTTGAAAAGCGTCTAATGCCTCCTGATCAGTGGCAGAATAGTATTCAGCACGCTCCGATATTTTAAGCCAAGCATGCTCTGGTCCAACACCAGGATAATCGAGACCAGCTGAAATTGAATGTACAGGTGCTACCTGACCATCCTTATCCTGAAGCAAATACGTGTGTGTTCCGTGCAAAACACCTGGTCGCCCCATAGATAGGGTCGCGGCATGCTCACCGTCCAATCCGTGGCCGGCGGCCTCAACACCGATCAATCGAACCTGATCATCCTTAAACGCGTTAAATATTCCGATTGCATTCGAGCCACCTCCGACACAAGCCATAACAACCCCCGGTAACCCCCCCGTAATTTCAATGATCTGAGCGCGTGCCTCACGGCCAATAACATCCTGCAGGTCTCTCACTATTGTCGGGTAAGGGTGAGGGCCGATTGCAGATCCAATAATGTAATAAGTATCTCTAACGGTAGTAACCCAGTCCCGTATTGCCTCACTTGTTGCATCTTTAAGTGTTCTAGAGCCTGTTTCTACTCCAACAACATCTGCTCCAAGCACCTTCATTTTGAACACATTCAATGCTTGCCTATCCATATCCACTTGACCCATATATATGACGCACTCCAGGTCCAATAAGGCGCACGCCGTAGCAGTTGCAACTCCATGCTGACCAGCACCAGTCTCTGCAATAACTCTTTTCTTACCCATACGTTTCGCTAGTAACGCCTGAGCAAGAACAGCATTGATCTTATGGGCTCCGGTATGACACAAATCTTCCCTCTTTAAATAGACCGAAATGCCAAGCTTCTCAGAAATCCTCTCAGCTAATGTCAGTGGGGTCGGGCGACCAACGTACTCAACGAGTAGTTTGTCCAGCGACGCTCGAAATTCTTCATCCGCCAGCGCTTCATAATATGCCTCCTCAAGTTGAATTAAGGCTGGCATCAAAGTTTCCGGCACGAACTGTCCACCAAATTCACCAAAATATCCTGACTTATTAGTGCTATCAACAATTGTCACAAACAATACTCCTTAAATCATCACGATGACTTTGCCGCTGCAATAAATGATGCGACTTTCTTGTAGTCTTTTTTTCCATCAGTTTCGGTGCCACTAGATACGTCGACTGCCCAAGGACTCACTTCCATTACCGCATCTGAGACATTGTCAGGCGTTAATCCGCCAGCCAGCATAATCGGGATCTTCATAGAGATCTTGCGAGCCCCCTCAAACGGAATCATTTTCCCAGTACCGCCGTAATGTCCCTCATCTTTCGAATCAAGCATAATCAACAACGACCTCTGAGAAGGAATATTTGAAAGTAAATCCTGCCCGTCAGCAACGGTGGGAACATGGATCGCTTTTATGACTTGTCGGTTTATCAACAGTGAATCATCCCACGGCTCGGTTCCAGACAACTGTACTAAGTCGACACCAGTCTCCTCGGTTATAGCATTGATTTCGTCGGGATGTTGATTCGCGAATACTCCTACAACCAACGGTCGCTTCTGGCTCAAGTAGCTCGTGAGTTTCTCGGTCCCCTGCCGGCACCAATCCGTCAATTCATGAGTAGCAGTGTCCCCACGCATCATTGGCGGGGGAAGAACGAGTTCATGGTGATTCAGAGGCGAGCCAAGTTCCCTAACCATCGACCTTGCCATCTGGACAGTCGCTTTTCTCGGAGAATCTGCGAAAATTATTCCTACAAAATCCGCCCCGCTGCGAGCAGCTGCAACAACATCACGTGGGCTCTGATTACCGCATATTTTAACTAAGGGTGGGACTAATTCATGAACCATATATTACTTCTCCAGCAACATTAGGCTTCCAGCAAAATCGCTCACATTTGCAGACCGAACCAAAGATTCACCAACAAGCACTGCTATCGCGCCTGATCTATACATCCGCTCCGCGTCTGACCTAGAGCTAATAGCACTTTCAGCTACGAGCACGGCTTGGGACGAAGACAGCTTCGAAAGACTTTCAAAGGTACTCAAATCCTCTGAAAAAGTGCTGAGATTCCTATTGTTAATTCCTATTACTCGGGCTCCTACAGATTCGGCGATTTCAAGTTCTTCCGCAGTATGGACTTCTACTAAAGCTTCCATACCTAATTCTCTAGCGATTTCGATTAGATAACGAAGTAGGTCCACTGGCAAGATGGAAACAATTAGCAAAATTGCGTCAGCGCCTAAATAACGTGACTCAAATACTTGATAGGGGTCGAACAAAAAGTCTTTCCTGAGCAGAGCCGGACGACCAGCATCGTGTCCGATGTGCTCATAGATGTCAGATAAGTCAGCCGCTGATCCTCTGAAGAATTTCTGTTCCGTAAGAACACTAACAGCAGCGCAGCCTGCCGCATCATACCTCGCAGCCTGCGAGACCGCGTTGAGTTTGTCATTGAACACGCCCTTGCTAGGGGAGGCTCGCTTGATCTCCCCAATGACTCTGAGTTTTGCCTCTTTAGACGTGCGATCCGTGCCCATTTGAAGTCGCTCAGCAAAATCGATTTGAATTCCTTGTTCTCGTTCGTCACCCTCAATAGAATCAACAATTACAGACATCGGCCGTTCGACCTTCTCTGCTTTCAAAATGTGCTTTCTCTCGCGCACTATTTCATCCAGAATTGTTCCAGTCTCAAGTACATGAAATTCATCAGAGGACATCAGCTAAGCTCATTTCCGAGTGGATTCAACAAAAGCAGCGACCTTTGCCGACACCTCACCGCTCTCAATTAAATCCACAGCACGTTCACACCCTGACCTGACTGAGCTGGCAAGACCTGACACGTATAACCCTGCACCGGCTTGGGCTGCAACCAGATCGCGAACCGCTGTAGGGCCATTACCCGCCAGTACGGACCGCCAGATCTGGGCATTATCTTCAGCGCTACCACCAACTATTTCATTCTCCGCGTGTCGTTTCAAACCAATCGAATCTGGACTGACTATCTGACGGTCGATCGAACCCTCTTTAATCTCAAACAGGGTTGAATCATCTACCACAGAGATATCGTCAACACCGTCATGTCCTACTACAACCATCGCGTGCCGCATCTCCAATTGCGTTAACACACTTGCAAGTTTCTCACCGACCTCCAAGTTGGCAGCCCCCAAGATATGGCAGTTAGCTCCCGCAGGATTTGTTAGTGGCCCCAATATATTAAAAATCGTTCTGACACCTAATGTCGGCCTCAATGGACCCGCAAATTTCATGGCTGGATGAAACATCGGGGCGAACAGAAATCCCATGCCCGTATCATCAAAACATCGGCGGACAGCCTTGGGGTCAATAGAGACCTCAGCACCGAGAGCTTCGAGAAAATCAGCAGCACCCGACCGAGAAGTCATAGCTCTGTTACCGTGCTTGGCTACTTTTGCACCAGCTGCCGCGGCGACAAATGCCGCAGCGGTGGAGGCATTAAATCGCTTCTTTCCGGAGCCCCCCGTACCAGCCGTGTCAAGCAGAGGCCGTGCTTCAATATCAATCCTCTTACTAAATTCTCGCATCGCCACAGCCATACCTACGATTTCTTCTACCGACTCACCCTTCATCCTTAACGCAGTTAAAAGAGCGCCAAATTGAGCCTCAGTAGCCTTCGTGCCCTCAGTTTGGTCCATACCGGCGCGCATGATTTCCCGCATGACTTCTGAAGCCTCTTCCCGAGACAAGTTATCGTGCTGATCGACTATCTTTATTAGTGCCTCTTTGATTGCCATCCCGTTTACCCTCGTTTGTTCACACCCAAGTTGCCGATTTGAAATCAAGAAAGTTTTGCAGTAATTCATAACCATACTCAGTCACAATTGACTCAGGATGAAATTGAACTCCTTCGATAGCATATTCTGAATGACGTAAACCCATAACGACGCCTGATTCTGAGGTAGCGCTGATCATTAGATCTGGTGGAAGAGTCTCTGAATTAACTCCAAGCGAATGGTATCGTATTGCATTGAACTCTCTGGGAATCCCTGCAAAGACACCGATTCCGTCATGCTGTACCTTACTTGTCTTCCCATGCATTATCTCGCCAGCTGACTCCACCCTCGCACCAAATGCCTCAGCAATCGACTGATGACCAAGACAAACACCTAGTATTGGCTTGATACCGGCAAAAGCCCTCACTAATTCAACCGATACTCCTGCCTCGTTCGGAGTACATGGACCAGGTGAAATAACAATTCTTTCAGGATCCATCTCTAAACAATCTTCAACAGTAATTTGGTCATTTCTAACCACGAGCACATCCTCACCGAGTTCCCTTAAATACTGGAAAAGGTTGAAGGTGAAAGAATCGTAATTATCTAGAAGTAGTAGCATTCGAGAAAACCCTCCTAGTCTTTCCTGTTGCGCTCAGACGTAGTGTGCTCTGACAGCTCACTCTGTGGCCCTGAGCGAATGAAGCCTTTTGCTATTTTCTTCTCACATAAAATGAACTCACTCAATAGATCAATTAAGTTTATCGGAATTCCGGTCGTGTCCACAGCCCACACGGTCGACGCAGTTTCTCTATGATCGGTTAACAAGGTTTCAACTTTGTTACGAACATCCGTTAGCGTATTTTGCACTAACAGGTCGTCCTCTCTCTTACCCACAACCCCACCGAAGTCCCTCATATCTTGCCATTGATTTTCGTTGAATGGCCTCCAAATTGTTTCTGAACCTGAGAGAATTTTCGTGAACTCACTAAGTAAATAGTGTTCGTGATCAACTAGACAAATTAATCTCTGGACTGGTGACAAATTATCTGCTGATTCTGAATCGTAACGAACATGTACAGGTAGGTCATTAAATGCTTCAAGTAGGATCCGTCTGCTGGTGGCCATTTCTTGAATGATTGAATCAACAGTAACTGCTCTCGTACCTAGGCCCTCACGAGAGTCCATTATCGCGCCACTGATCCATGCTCTTATGGATTCATTAAGTTGGATTTCTCCCAGTTCGTTCCCTGGTGTAACCCAACCTGCGTCAGAATATCGAGTTTTATCGAATTGAATTTCACCATTCCAGTTATTGCAGGTAAAGATATTACCCACGAATCTATCTCCTAATTTGTCACTCAAATACAACGTATCGAAAAATTCATATTCCACCACGTCAACCGACAAAGTCTCGCTGAAAATTGCTTCCAGAGTTTCTTCAGCTGTTAAATGCGCCGGTACTTGAAGAACAGGAAAAGTCCATTCGCCATCAAATGGTCCCGTTTCATGCTCCACGAGTAGAATCTTTCCATCACGCCGAACTATCAACGCTAGCGACGCAATGCTCGTTTCCGACATTATCAGTAACCCAAAGACCCAGGGTTCGATTGTATTTGTCGGTCTTCAGCATCGTTAAGTGCTGACAACAGTGCTCCGGCCTTGTGCCAGCACTCTTCATATTCCTTCTGCGGGTCACTGTCATACACAATTCCTGCGCCCGCCTGCACGTGAGCGAGTCCATCCTTCATAATCAGGGTTCTTATCGAGATACAGGTCTCAATATTGCCTGACATGTCAAAAAAACCAACCGCACCCGAATATGCCCCGCGTCTATCAGGCTCCAATTCCTCAATGATCTCCATCGCTCGAATTTTCGGTGCGCCGGAAACGGTACCAGCTGGGAATGCCGACCTAAGTGCATCGTAGGGACTAGTATTCTCGGCCAAATCGCCGGTTACATGTGACACCAAGTGCATGACGTGGGAATAATATTCTATGTCAAATTTTTGAGTCACATTTACCGTACCGGGAGCTGCTACTCGGCC
>CAZSFJ010000024.1:0-14917 GCA_964606125.1 uncultured Dehalococcoidaceae bacterium
AATGCCATATCGTGCCCACTCAACTGCCAGCTGTCTGACCATATTATCCAACCCACCCTTACTCGCTGAATAGCCAATATTCCTATGGACTGGATTACCGTGGGACCCCATAATAGAGCTGATCATTATGATTCTCCCACCTGACCATGGCATATCAGGAACAGTCGCGCGTTCTATCATTTGTTGTCCTACGATTTGCGCTGCATAGAAGGCACCATTTAAATTCGTCTGAATAGCTGAATCCCACTTGTCATCAGGATGAGTTTCAGCTCTCTTTAACGGGGCGATCCCTGCGGCGTACAGCAAAATGTCAATGTTACCTAGCTGTAAACCTATCTCCGCAACAGCCTCTTCAATTTCATTTCGGTGAGTCACGTCTGCCGCGACACTCACCGCCCGAACGCCTAATTCTGAACAAAGCACGCCCACTTCCAAGAGGCGCTCTTTTCTTCGGGCTATTAGACCAACATCAGCTCCAGCTGAAGCCAATGCAAGCGCAGCTTCCCGACCTAATCCACTCGACGCACCTATTACAAGTGCTATTTTCCCGCGGAGTCCGAAGCGATCTGTTAGACCCTGCATCGCCAACCCATCCAAAGAATTATTCTTTAGCTATCCACGAAATACTCTTGACTCAGTTCTAGACTATAACTATACAGAGAGACCCAAAAACCTTGCTGCATTTAGTCCTAATAAATCAGCACGCTCCGAATCTGACAATTCCGCCATCGTTCTCTCGATGGCAGCGGCTGAATGAGGCCACGTACCTTCCTGATGTGGATAATCATTGGCCCACATAAAGTTTCCTGTGAGACCGAAGTCCGAGGCAAGAGCCAATCCAGGCGGGTCTTCGCCAAAGCTTGCAAAAAAACTGTTTCTGTAGTGCTCGCTAGGAAGCATCGACAATTTTGGGAACGACCACATGTGATGTTTGTGGTATGCCTCGTCCATCGCGGTCAACGCCCAAGGTACCCATCCTATCCCAGCCTCTATAGTCGCGATTCGAAGTTTTGGAAATTTTTCCAGCACGCCTGAACTGCAGAAATTGGCCACTGGTTCTATCGATTGACTGAGGGAATGAACAGCGTAGTTTATGACCGCGCCACCGTTTCCACGAGCTCCACGTGGGTCTTTCCCAGTGGAAATATGCAATGTAATTGGCAGGTCAGCCTCTTCTATAGCGTTCCAGAGGTCATCGTAATGAGGCATATTGTAATTAAGCTCACTTCCGTCACCATTACCCCATACAGGCCTATTCGGTAGCGTCAGGCATCGATGCCCCATCTTGGCCACACGCTTTACTTCATCAATCGCACCCTCAAGATCATTCGGAGCGATTGCTGCCGCTGGGAGCATCCTCCCTCTATTACCTCCATATGTTTCCATTGACCAATCATTCCACACTCGACACATCGCCTGTGAAAAAACAGCGTCAGGTGTGGCCCATATTGACAGCCCTTTATTGGGAAAGATTAACTCTAAATCGATTCCGTCACGGTCCATATCGCGAAGGCGTTCCTCCACGTCATATCCCGCTCCGTTCCGTTCCTCATCTTCACCCTCTAATTTCAAATCACGAATCTTTGTAGGTCTATGACCCTCAGTCACCTGCCACTTGACTCCGTCTTTGTCGACTTCCTGTCGAGGAATACGATGTCGATATTCCTTCTCTATACGTTTCGCCCATAAATCGGCCGGTTCTTGCGCATGGCAATCAGCGGAAACCATGTAGTACTTATTCGGGTCATCTGGACGCGCAGTGCGTTGCCAGCCCTCTATCCCCGGCGTTTCAGTTCTCCAAGCATTCGGATTTTTGTCAGCTATAACCATCTACATATTCCTTTCAGCTACAGATTCATCCAGCCCTAAAAGACTGAATGGTTGCTCCCTTTCAAAGATGACAGACTCGGCTGCCAATGTTTGTTCTGGAATTGGCATAACGTCAGCGTATTCTGGTGCCAACCCCTCATTCGGCCACTTTCGTAGTCGCATCCCTGTGACTGATTCAGGGACTTGGTGGTCTGTTTCTGCCTCACCTCGACCACTATGGAACCAGTCACCTTCCATGCCCTCAGTGCCTACCAACCAAGTACCTAACCAAAGCATAGGTGAATCATCTTCATTTAAAGCAGGAGGCCAAATCACCGTTATGGATTTATTGTCTGTCATTCAGTATTCCTTGCTCGAAACGGTAACAAATTCATAGCAATTTGTCACAAACCGATCGATCATGAAAAGAGTACAATAAAAAAATGACAATGGATCCCGTAGTAATCGCTGAATATGTAGGCATAGTTTCTTTCTCTTTTTCAGGAGTGGCCGTCGGTGTCCGAGCAAAAATGGATGTATTTGGTCTACTGTTCTTAGGCTTTGTAACAGCTCTCGGTGGAGGCGTCACGCGGGACGTCATCTTGAATAAAACTCCAATGGTTTTCGTCGAAACTGAATATATAGTTCTAGCGTTAGGAGCAGCTATCGTGGCCATTGCGCTGAGGCCGTTCGATTGGAATATGCCTGACTTCTTTCTGAAAACACTAGACTCTGTGGGGACGGGTGCCTTTGCTGTGACTGGTGTTCTCATTGGCTCCTCTTCTGGATTGAATTGGATGGGAATCCTTCTGCTAGGCATGATTACAGCAACTGGTGGAGGAATTGTTCGAGACATTCTGGCCTCGAGAATTCCGAGAGTTCTCAGTACCGAACTGAACGCGACCGGAGCACTAGTTGGTGGCTCCGCAACATATCTACTACTAGAAGTGAATGAAGGGACGGCCACTATAGTTGGCGGATTTATAACCGCACTAATTGTTGCAATAGGTCACATGGGTTGGTTCAGAGTGCCGCGAGTTGAACAAGTTTCATCTGATTCATACTATCGAGAGGCATTCAGCAACATGGACAGGGGCGAAGATAGTTTGCAAAAAGACTAAATACACCGGCTCCTTACAACGTGTATGGCTTAGTTTGAGTACACTTTTGCCATAGCGAAAGGCCTATGTTTTTGGTGCAAACTAAGGAATTCAACAGCAAATTGACACCGTTTCCCTATCTATAGATCCGATTGGGATAGCAGCGAAGACGTGAACGCCATGCAATATATGATTAAACAGAAAACAAAATTAGCCCTGAGGATGGCCTGTTAATGGAACTCTGGGTAGTGGTAACTATTATTGCTGCCACGGCGCAAACGATTCGAACAGCTATCCAACGCCAGATGAAAGGAGCACTTGGCGATTATGGTGCCTCGGCCATACGATTCATCTATGCCGTTCCTTTCTCGTTGATTTGGCTTTTATGTATCCTTTGGTACTTCGATCATTCAATACCACAACTGACCCTCCCATTCTTTTTATGGCTAGCGGTAGGCGGTTTATCGCAAATAATTTTCACGGTATTCCTCGTAAAACTTTTCAGCTATAAGAATTTTGTAGTGGGTGTGGCCTTCTCTAAAACGGAAGTGTTATTAGTAGCAATTCTTGAGGCACTGATACTGTCAATCGCAATTAACCTGCAATTTGCTATCGCAATTGTTATTGGCACAATCTCGGTAGTAATGCTATCGCTGAAAGAAAATTTACTATCGTTTCGTGAGATTAGGACTGGACTCCAATCCCAGTCGACGGGGATTGGATTACTGGCTGGCGTGGCCCTAGCACTTAGTGTCGTCGGATTTCGAGCAGCAATCAACGCGCTTGCATCGGACGAACTGATGGTACGAGCAGCGACTGCAGGAGCACTCGGTGTGATAGGACAGGCGTTTGTAATGGTTGGATACCTCTTTATGTTTAGAAAACAAGAATTGATCGCTAGTCTTTCGGAATGGAAACCGGGGGTTCTGACTGGTGTGTTTGCAACAACAGCTACTGGAAGCTGGTTTATCGCCTTTGCTATGCATTCAGGTGCGGCGGTAAGAGCAGTCGGACAAATAGAACTTGTTCTCTCCATTGCCATCACAATTTTGGCATTTAAGCAAAAAATAACAAAGATCGAATTGACGGGAGTGATCCTACTCCTTGCCTCGATTCTTTTAGTGGTACTGAATTAGTTACAGCCAATCAGGATTGAAAAACATGATCAGAGGCATAATGGAACCGAACGAATTGCAGGGGATTATTCAAATTGTTCGGTCTGCAAGTACAAAAATACTTGAAATCTACAATCAAGATTTTGAAGTACAGTACAAGCAGGATGAATCGCCTGTGACTTTGGCTGACAAAATTGCTGAAGAAACAATAATTAACGGGTTAATCCAACTTTTCCCAGAAATTCCCAGAATTGCTGAGGAAAGTTTCACTCACAATACAAAATTGCCAGCGACCAACTCCCCATTCTTCCTAATCGATCCTCTTGATGGCACTAAGCAATTCGTCAATCGTGAGGGAGAATTCACAGTAAACGTTGCGTTGATAGTGCACCGCATACCAACCATGGGGATTATCCACATCCCGGTCACAAACACAACATATTGGACAAGTGGCGACAATAATGCCTGGAGACAGCTGGGCGACAATGAACCGGAAATTATTCGTTGTACGAAAGCGGATCCGGCAGCCCTCAGAGTCATTATGTCGAAATCACATACTAACGAAGAAACTGAATCCTACCTAGAATCCTTACCCGTCACGGAGAGAGTGAACGCGGGATCGTCATTGAAATTTTGTCGAATCGCTGAAGGTAAGGCGGATCTGTATCCTCGCTTTGGCAGAATTATGGAATGGGACATCGCTGCAGGGCACGCGATCCTCACTGCCGCCGGAGGAAGTGTTACACAGTTCGATGGACGTCCCATACAGTACGGACGTAAAACTTTCAGAACACCTTATTTCCTTGCAAAGGGAATCTTATCTTGATCAGTAGCTATTTCGTTTGCTACTGCTTGTCTCACCATAGCTTGTATCATGCCTCTAAAACTCGCTGGATGAATCGGAGTGAGTATGTACCACTAAAGCAGTCCAAACACACCAGCTAATTACAGAATAATTAACAGAAGCGTAAGCGATAATATCATTACGTCAATTGGCTCTATTCCTGTTAAGCACCTAGAGATAGTTTGCAAGTTCTATTAAGTTGCCATCCGGGTCCCTGAAGTAAATTGAAATCATTTCTCCGACGGCACCCTCCCGACGAACTGGTCCCTCAATGATTTTTAGACCTTGAGCTTCCAAAGCAGACTGAGCGTCCGAGATTGCGTCTTCGATTATGAAACATAGATCAGCTGTTCCTGCGAGATGAATCTCAGCCTTCAGCCAAAAATCCCAACCTGCGGGATGCAAGTTAATCTTCTGTTCTCCAAAGTGAAGCGAAACTCTGCCGGACTCACTACGCTCTACCGTCATCCCCAGATTCTTAACGTAAAACTCTACGCTTTGTTCGATGTCACTCACCGGCACAACCAGATGATCTAAATGAGAAATCCGCATGACATATCTCCGTCCTAATGCTTACCCTTACCGTAGCAAATCTTACAGATCACAATACAACATGGAGGATCTAGTGGACGTCGAACACATAGCTCTTATAGCTCAAATTGCCACAGGAGTAGCAACACTAGCTGTTGCTCTATTTCTCGCGAATCAACTTCGTCTCCAGCGCAATGACTCCGTAAGAGAAAGTTCACTCAGGATGATGAGTGATATGACAGGACTTGTTGTCGATTCTCAGATCATGAACGCGGAATTCGCGGACATCTACCTGAGAGGGTGCGAAGATTATGAGTCCCTCGATAAAATCGAAACTCATCGATTCAACATGTTCCTGATAATGTACTTTAATCAAACATCTTCATTGTGGGCACACGAAAGCTCTAAGGCAGACCCAAGAAAATCTTTACATAATATGCTACAAACTGGACCTGGTGTATTAAGCTGGTGGCAATCAGTCGGTATAAATCTGCTCAATGACAATTTTGTAAGCTACGTTCATCGCGAGTTGTTCATAGATGGAGAACTAAGGGAAAGCATATGAATGTCGTAGCACTTTTCACACAAAAACAAGCCGGAAGCAAACCAGATCCGCAGCGTGAGGTTATTCTCGTGAGTGGTGGAGGAATTCAGTCTGACATCCATGAACATAGAAGGACTCGATCCGTTGTACTCATGTCCACCGCAGACCTGACCAAACTAGAACTCAACCCAGGCGATTTACGCGAACAGATCACTGTAGATATGCCCGAACTAATGGAATTAGAAGTCGGTAGTCAAATCGATATCAGTGGAAATATCCTAGAAATTGATGGCGACTGTGATCCCTGTACTCACATAGGTGACTTGCTGGCGATCGAAGACAAAGAGGCATTTCGAGAGGCTCTACTTGGGCACCGTGGAAAGCTGGCGCGAGTAATCCACACCACTGAATCAGCCAAAATTTCCATCGGAGATCCAGTCATGGTAAATACGAATTCTTAAGCGCCAGCAGCCTCAACTCTTGCCTGTTCAGCTGCCGCAGCCTCAGCGACCTTAGCCGCTTCCACCACTTCGGGAGAGTAACCAGCAGGTATTTCGTCGGCCACATCGAAAGGTGAATCCAACTCTAATTCCTTACCCATCTCACGCACTGCAGGTAACACGTCTGAACCAAATAGGCGGAGTGATCTCATAGCATCGTCATGATCCATTGCACCATCACCGTCCCA
Organism: uncultured Dehalococcoidaceae bacterium; assembly: GCA_964606125.1. GTDB lineage: Bacteria > Chloroflexota > Dehalococcoidia > UBA2979 > UBA2979 > UBA2979. The sequence continues at coordinate 6,632 of CAZSFJ010000024.1, forward strand.
GAAAATAATTGAACCTGGTCGTAGTGTTTCGAGCACATGGCGTATCTTGGGTATAACTGTTTTCGGCGTCCCATACACAATTCCCAACTTCTCGGTTTGTTCCTCAAACGTACCTCGTCGCACGTCGCCCTTAGATTCTTCCTTCACCTGAGACTCTTTACCTCGGGCTCGGGCTGCTGCTGGAACCTGACTAGTCGGAAGTAGATTTGTGCGAGAAGTTAGTCCTGGTAAATTCTGAATAAAGCTACGTACATTACCCTGGTTACCCTCAAGAAACGGATTACTTGGGCCTTGAATATACTTTCGAGCAGTAGCTTCTGCCAGCTCTTCTGTTTCATCAACATGAACTTTCCAGAGATATCCTCTGTGCTGCGTTCCTGCTTCATAGCCTGCTTCTGCTGCGCACTCCTCGTAATATTTGAAACTCTCAACAGTTGGACCAAGTTCGGTTGCAAGCATCACATATGGATAGTGGTGCTCCGCAGCCCATTTAACGGTATTCCTAGACATAACGCCGGGAATCCATATCGGTGGATGCGGATTTTGATAAGGACGTGACCACGGGTTCACGTATCGCAACTGATAGTGTTCACCTTCCCATCGGAAAGGGCCAGGTTGACTCCATGCCTTCACCACAAGATCGTGAGCTTCCTGAAACCGCTCCCAGTTAAACGGTGGCTGAGCATTGTGGGCAACCGACTCGCGGCCGGTACCCCTAACCCATCCAGTGACAAGTCGACCACCTGAAATCATATCAATTTCAGCGAGTTCTTCAGCCAACCAAAGTGGATCTTCCCAGATCGGAAGGACGTTACCTAGTAACACTATTTTAGCGCGGTTGGTAATCCGAGCCAAAATGGAAGCCTCCACATTCATCACCCCGCCCATGCAGAACGGAGTGGAGTGGTGCTCATTCAGCATGAGCCCGTCAAAACCCATCTCCTCAGCAAATACTTTCTCGTCGAGATATCTGTTGTACAGTTCGGCACCGAGTTTGGGATCATAATCACGGTTTGACATGGAAAGATCTGTGAGGTCTCTACCAGTTGCCCCAAAATAACCGGATTTTTGGTCCTGATACGGACGCTCGGTGAAATAGCCTATGAACACGTTTATCTCCTTCCGATCTCGGCTTTAATTCTTAACAAAGTTCGAGATCAAATCCCTAAATATTTCAGGTTGCTCATGCTCAACACAATGGCCGGCACCTTCAACAATTTCCAATTTCGAGCCCGTAAGGGCGTTTTTATATTGCTCGCCACAAATTTGGGGCACAATACGATCATCGCTACCCCAAACGACAAGCGCAGAAGTATCGACTAAAGACAAGAGCGGCTCTAAAGACCTGTTGTACATCCACGGCTTCCAGGTAAGACGGGCAGTCATCTCTCTGCTGTAATCCCACAACTCTTTATAGACATCTGCGGCATCCGGCCCATAAGTCTGTTCATAATGCTCGTCTGAACTAAAACTGAGCTGCACATATTCGTCCCAGTCCATCATTATCTGATCTTCGATGAGTCCTTCATTCGGTTTCAGTCCTGGTGCCCCTGAAACAATTAGATGTGAAATCGCGTGATTGTTCATGCTTGCGAGCTCAGCAGCAACCCAACCACCCAGTCCACACCCAATCAGCACAACGTCCTCAAGCTCAAGTGTTTCTATGAAATGTCCGGTGAGAACAGCAATATCGCGAACCGAGCGTGCCCACGCAGGACGGTCTGATTGGTTATATCCAGGAAGGTCAGGAACAATAAGATCGAATTCTTCTGCCAGAACTTCGTCCACGGGCATCCAACCGGGATTGCCAGTGGAATGGTGCAGTTTAATTGCTATGGGACCCGAACCTGAACGGAAGTACCTGAGTCCGAGGTCACCAATTTCTGCTCGCAGTTCGGCTGGCTCAGTTCCCATCCGCTACCTCCGTCGATTTAGTACCATTTACGGTGAACATGGGCACAAGGTAACAGATTTTATCAAGCCTAGGTGGAAAAATGAGCACTGACTTCGATGCGATCATAATCGGCGGTGGACCAGCAGGAAGTACTGCTGCTTCATTACTAGCGATTGAGGGAAAGCATGTGCTTCTCCTGGAACGAGAAGTTTTTCCTCGAACTCACGTTGGAGAATCACTTCTTCCAGCATCACTTCCTATTTTTGATGCACTTGGAATCAGAGAGAAAATATCTAACGCTGGCTTTGTTGAGAAGTACGGCGCTGCCATGGTATGGGGAAACACCAGAGAGATATGGTCCTGGCTCTTCGCCGAAACCAAAGGTCCGTATGAACATTCCTACCAAGTTACTCGTCCTGAATTCGATCAAATACTTCTAGAAAACGCAGGGTCGAAGGGCGCAGTTGTGAATGAGAACTGTCAGGTGATCAGACCACTTGTAGATGATACCGGCACCGTCACGGGTGTTGAGTATTTTGATGAACAGCAAAACCTGCAAACGGCGTCAGCCCCCATCACGATAGATGCATCCGGACAACAAACTTTATTTGCAAATTTTTTCGGACTGAAGAATTGGGACAATGATTTCCGACACCTTGCTCTTTACGGATATTACACCGGAGGAGACCATCTTCAACCACCTGATCAGGGGAGCATCCTCATCGAATCCTACGAGAATGGTTGGGCATGGAAGATCCCATTACACAATGGAAAGAGTAGCGTTGGACTAGTACTAGACGAGGCTTGGGGTCAGGAGAAAATCAAACAATTCGGAACCGATGCGTTATTTGCCGGCGAGATAGATAAACTTGTCGAGATAAAGAGCCTGCTCAATTCTGCCACTTTCGATGGTGAAACAATTCTCATCAAAGATTGGTCCTATCTCACTAAACAGATGACTGGTGACGGGTACATTTTGGTCGGAGATGCCGCGTGTTTCATCGATCCTCTTTTTTCTTCAGGAGTTCACCTGGCACTCCAGGGTGGTGTGCTGGCAGCCGCGTACGCAGTAACACTCCTAGAAGATCCGCAATTGGCTCGGAGTGCTGCACGACAATATGAAGCTACATACAGACGCCGATACGGATATTTTCATGAACTTGCTCGACTTTTCTATGGAAGCAATTCGTCTTTGAAATCACAATTCTGGACTGAACGTACAATTTCTACAGATGACTGGTCTACTCAATCTCGTGAAGAATTTGTCAATATAGTTGCTGGAAATTCACCTGAAGGATATGAACGTGTGGTCATCGAACAGGGGCATGCTCCTGAGACATTCGTGACTGCCATTCAGACGGCTGAAATCGAACGTGTAAACCGAGCGACAAAATCACAAGATCTAAATAATCAACAATTAGTTGAAGGAATCCCCCAACTGATCGAGGGTGCTCGACTTGTGAAAGGTGCTGTGCTTGGCAGCCACAAGTATGAGCTCGGTTACCTACTCCAAACAGATCAAAGGCCTGAAGGATATCCAGTGATTACACCGATCGCATTACTCTTGAACCTGTGTGATGGTAAGAGAACTGTCGAACAAATCGCTGGAGAAATGGAAGATCATTTGTCTCCTGATGGTAAAGAGATCGTGACTATGGTCGTTGAAGCTGTCAGAAATTTATTAGCTGACGGCCTGGTTCATTTAGCAGCAGATTAGAATGCCTCTTTACCCTGCAAGACCCCCATCCGCCGCAAACTGGGGGTCCTGCCAAAAACGAGAGACTCGCACACTAACCAAAATTTGGTCACTCAAATCAAAACTATTTCCGTGTGTGCCTGTAGGTTAACGCGGCAATAGATATATCGTTAACGGCTACCAGAAACGGGCTAGTCACCACCCCTGAGGCGGGGATCCAGTAGGTCTCTGAGAACATCGCCAATCAAATGCGGCACACTTGGGATCAAGTTACTAACGGTTTTCAAGAACTACCCAGTCCTTGTCCTCGTAAACAGAGATTGAAGAATACATGTAAGGAATAATCTCAACGATTTATCAGTTAAAAATAAATATCAACCCCTATAAAAAGGATGCCTCCACACGCTATAGTCCAGTAGACATTTTTGGTCTTATAGGCGGCAGCAATCGCTCCAACTCCACCCCAGAGGTAAGCGTTAGATATTGAAATATCAATCGAATTATTATTGAAAAAAAGAATGGGAATAAAAATGGCCGTTAATACCGCGGGCCCACTGAAGCTCAATAGCTGAGTAATATTCGGGCCAAGCCGAAGTGGTAACTTTTCTTCTAAAAATAAGTAGCGAGTGATAAAGGTGATGAACGCCACCGAGAATATAGTTATCAGCGTAAGGCTCATGATCGCACTCTCTGCATACCGTATCCACACAACATGCCAATACTTGCTGATGCTATAAGTCCAAGCTCAAAGCCATAAAACAAGAACAGTAAAGATGATGTGGCAGAAGCAAGAACACAGACTAAAGTAGGTACAGTCTTGACCTCGGGGATCACTAAGGCAATGAATACTGCAGCAACAGCAAAATCAAGTCCTAGGTTGGATAGGTCTGGTAAAGCGACTCCGGCAAAAATACCCGCCGCGGTCCAAATATTCCATGCGGCATAGAAACTGCCACCCGCACCTAAGGCATAATAAAGTCGATATTTGCTGGCATATGACTTTCGATGGCTAGAAAATGCAAACAACTCATCCGTCATAAGAAACCCCAATCCAATACGCCATCTTACGGATTGTTTGCTTAGTCGATCTCGGAGCCTTAAACCATATAGAAAATGGCGAGAACTCACTACTAGTGCCATGAAAAGTAGGGCGATAAACGGAGTATCCTCGGCGACTAATTCAACAGTGACGAGTTGTACCGCACCGGAAAAAATAATCACACTGAAAAGCTGACCCTCGAGCCAGGTGAAGCCTTTTTGTATAGCCAATGAACCGAACAGTACGCCAAACGGTAAAACCGCCAAACTGAGCGGCAACATGTCAGTCGCACCCTTTATTATTGCCGCGCCAAGTCTTGGTGCCTGGTGGGAATTCCTGTAAGCATCGGCTAAATTTGTCACTTTGGAATAGTACTTACGATAGGCCCGTTAGTACAATCCAAATCCCGTATATTCACTACCCGATCTCGTCGGTATCGTACTCAGCCCACACGACTGGATCTGATTCATTCAAGATAGTGAGTGTAATCGGCGATGTGACTCTTCCTGGCAATCTACAGTTTTCTCCAACTATATCTCGTGAATCGTCGCCAAGATCTACTCTGCACTCCTCAAGTCGCCTCCTGAGATCAGCAACAACATCTGGAAAGCTATCTGATAGATCTGTAGTCTCACCTGGGTCTTTATCCAAGTCATACAACTCAGACACCGGGTGATTCTCAATTGTTCTGTTGCCTTCCTGCTCTACCCGAACCACATGTAGTTTCCATTTCCCTGATCTTACGGCGCACAATGTACTTCGAAGGTAATAAAAGAAGGCTTCACGAGGATGCTCGTCAACTTGACTGAATAGTATCGAATCAATATTTCTCCCGTCTATCTTTCTGCCTTTCGGAAGATCGGAGCCCGTTATCGAGGCAATTGTGGGTAAAAAATCGAGTGAGGTTGTTACACTCGAGCTCTCGCTGTTAGGCCTGATTTGATTTAGCCAACGTATGATGCAAGGGAGTTTCATCCCACCCTCCCAAGTGGTGTTTTTATTTCCCCTGAGGGGACTATTGCTTCCTCCGATGGAGCCGTTGTCAGACGTAAAAATCAGGATAGTATGGCTATCCAAACCAAGTTCACGCAGTTGATCCATTATCTGCCCAAGAGACCAATCAATTGCCTCAACAGCTGCTCCATACCGACCGTTTCGACTCGCTTCCACAAACCGTTCGGCAACTAATACTGGTCTGTGAACATGCATGTGGGCCAGATATAAGAAAAACGGCTCATTTCGATGTTCTTCAATATATGAAGTCGCTTCACGGGTATATCGGTCAGTTAGTTCTTCTTGCATTGGCTGCTGCTCGATAACGGTCTCGTCTCTCACCAGAGGAAGCGGTGGAAACCGCCGCCGAGGACCTCTCATTATTCCCATATCATTGCTATATGGAATCCCAAAATACTGCTCGAAGCCATGGCGAGTAGGAAGGAATTCTTCTTGATCACCTAAATGCCACTTCCCAATTATCTTGGTCCGATAGCCGTTGGACCTCAGAACGGACGCTATGGTACTTTCTGATGGAGATAAACCGATAGGTGAGTTCGGGAATAATACCTCTGGAATTCCTACCCGCAGAGGATAACTTCCGGTAAGCATTGCCGCCCGTGACGGTGAACACACAGGTGATGCCATATAAAAATTTGTGAAACGGATTCCCTCAGTCGCTAACTGATCGACATAAGGGGTCGAATTCAAATCTGATCCGTAACAGCCGAGGTCGCCATAACCTAAATCATCACAGTTGATAAGGATTATGTTGGGTTTGTCGTATACTTCTCTCATAACAGGATCATATCGCCGTTTCTTGTCCAAATCTGTTCAGAGCACTATTACACGATGCTAGACTGAACCGCGCTGGCATGAAAGATTCAGATCGGAACTAATGAAGGGGTCTAGATGAAGTTCGGAGCATTTTTCTTAGCTACATCCGCAGAGTCTGAAGACCCAAAAGTTGTGTTTGATCGGGCTTCAGAATATATAGTTTCAGCAGAAACATTGAATTTTGATTCGCTGTGGTTTGCTGAACATCATTTTTCTAATTACGGATATATCCCGAACCCCTTGTTGATGGCTACCAAGGCCGCAACACTGACTGACTCCATTCGGATTGGAACCGCGGTTCTGGTACTGCCATTTTGGAACCCACTTCGGGTCGCTGAAGATATCGCACTCACAGACCACCTTACAGATGGACGTCTTGAAGTAGGAGTGGCAAGAGGTTACCAGCCCTTTGAATTTAAACGGTTTGGCCTGACCCTGGATGACGCTCGTGAACGTACTGATGAGACATTAGAAATACTATTAATGGCGCTGACCCAGCAAACATTTTCCTGGCAAGGCGACTATTTCGATATCCCTGAGACCACTATTCTTCCAGCTCCGAAACAGCAACCTACGCCACCGATTTGGCTTGCAGCTCACTCTCAAGAGTCTTTTGACATAGCGGCGAAATTTGGATTAAATGCGTTCACGACCACCTCTGGCCAGACGATTGATACGTTGGTAGAGGTATGGAGCAATTATCAAGATGCTCTGGAACGATATCCTCGTGCTCCAAAGATGCTCGGCGTCCAGGCTCAACTATGTGTCACGGATTCAGACGAAATCGCTCAAGAACAGATGACCCATTTTCGATATCAAAACCGACAGGCGAGAGCTCTCAAAAGTGGGAAAGAGCAGGTGCTCTCTGGTGTATCAACTCCCTTTCCCTATGAGGATGAACCTGGGCTCGATGAGCTATTCACATACAGAACGCTTTCAGGTAATCCAGACACTGTAATTAAGAAAATTAAATCGTTTCAGTCAGTCGCCGAAATTGACCAAATCAATTGTGTGTTTCACTTCGGTGCTATGGACCCAAAACTATCAAGTCAGTCGATGAAACTATTTGCAGAAGAAGTCGCACCTGAGTTTCGTTAATTATCCTTATAAGGTGCTTCTGTTCGTACTGTTCGTACACTTTCTCTCTCATATGGAGCCAGAAGCATAGCTGTACAGCCAAACATGCGGAAATTCTAGCTTTAAGACTTGAGCGAATAGGTATCGATTACTAAAGGTTTTTCAAGAATTGACAGCAAATTGACAGCAACGGCTAAATAAAGAGAAAGACCAGCATCCGCCGCAGGTTGCTGGTCAATCATTTGCCCTTATTTTATAAGGGGTTTAGGCAAACCCTTATTAGAGTTGGTAGCGGGAGAGGGATTCGAACCCCCGACCTTCGGGTTATGAGCCCGACGAGCTGGCCACTGCTCCATCCCGCGACGCGGATGGTAAACCTACCACAAACAATCTCGCCTGGTCTACCTATCTCCCTGAACTTCCTAAGAAGAAGACTGCATGTCTACTAAACATTAAATATCGAAACTATATGGAATCCGTTGGCGTCGAATTAAGGCAAGATTTGATCAAGCTTGACGGAAGGTCAAGTCCTCGACCATTAGTACCAGTTAGCTGAACGCATTGCTGCGCTTACACATCTGGCCTATCAAGCCGGTGGTCTTCCGGCGGTCTTACCCGGTTATCCGGTGAGTGGCCTCATCTTGAAGTAGGCTTCCTGCTTAGATGCTTTCAGCAGTTATCCTTTCCGGAGATAGCTACCCGGCGATGCCCCTGGCGGGACAACCGGCACACCAGCGCTCCGTCCACCCC
>CAZSFJ010000025.1:0-14489 GCA_964606125.1 uncultured Dehalococcoidaceae bacterium
CTCTTCCAGCCTGAACAGCAAAAGCTTGTTCTACGCCATCGAAAGAGTTTGCAATCGTCTCTAGGGCCTCGAGCCGTTTCACGTACTCTTCCACCTGCTCGCGGCGTGCACCAGGTCTACTACCGGACATGGCATCGGCGCAGATCACGACTAATGCTTCCACGGTCTCCGGTTTCACCTCCTCATGATGAGCTTCAATGGTGTGGGTCACCGCCTCCGGGAGGCCATATCTTCGAGCAATATCGGCTCCTAAAAGCGCGTGGGTTCCCTCAATTTCCCGGTCTACTGCTTTGCCTAGATCATGGAGCAGACCGCCGACTCTAGCTACTTCCACATCGGCTCCAAGTTCGTGGGCTAGAGCCGCGGCTAGCCACGATGTTTCAATACAGTGCCTAAGTTGATTCTGGCCATACGAGTATCTGAACTGCAACCTTCCAAGAGTCTTAACTATTTCATTGTGGAGTCCTGTGACTTCGGCGTCGGCAACAGCTTGTTGTCCGGCCTTTTCGATTCGTTTCTCAACATCTGCGCGGGCTCTATCCACAGCATCTTCAATACGTGAGGGCTGTATCCGTCCATCTTGGATCAGCTTGTCCAAGGCGGTCCTTGCTATTTCTCTCCGGGTAGGCTCAAATGCTGAGACAGTGACCACTCCAGGTGTGTCATCAATGATTAAGTCGCAGCCAGTTGCTGCTTCGAAAGCCCTGATGTTTCGACCCTCTCTTCCAATTATCCGACCTTTTACCTCGTCTGAAGGGATAGGAATTACACTTACGGTCATTTCTGCTGTAACTTCTGATGTTATCCTCTGCATGACCGTGGCGAGGATCTTTCTTGCACGAGCTTCCGCTTCAGCCTTTGCCGACTCTTCCATCGCTAAAACTCGTCGTCCTGACTCTTCTCGTAGCTCATCATCAAGCTTGCTTAATAGTTCTGACTTGGCCTCCGCGGTTGTCAATCCAGCAATTTGCTCGAGTTTTTCTTTCAAGCCCTCCAGCTGGTCCTCAATGTTTTCTTCCTGTATTTCCAGATCTTCAGTCTGTAATCTAATTGTTTCTTCTTGTTTTTCTAGATTATCAGTTCTTCGATCGAGCGATTCCTCTCGCTGCTCAATTCGCCTTTCAACACGACTCATTTCCCTGCGTCGGTCACGAATTTCTTCATCGATTTCTTTGCGTCTAGCTATAGAAGAGTTTTCGGCTTCAGTCACGATGTCAGATGACTCACTACGGGCATCTGATAAGGTTTCCTGAGCTTTCCGTGTTGCTGTGATGACCAAACCCGCAGACGAATTTTTGCTATGGTAATACACCATTAATGCTCCAATGGCGAGGCCAACAACGATGCTTACGGAGCACAGTACGACAGTTATAGGATCCATTCGATTCTCCACGAACCGACCGCGCGCAGCCATATATCAGGACAAAACGTCAGTAATCTAACAGCTGGCTTCGCGTCAAGCCAGATAATATGTTTATTTTCGATCTACAGGGTAGCATGCACCGCATCTTTTAAGAAATGTAGGTTTTCTACAAATTAGACTCATTCGGAGTTTGGAGACAGAGTTCTATGGTGGCTGTTTGGAAACCTTTGCGGTAAAGGTATTGTTTGACCTGATCGAGCTCGCCGGGAGAGAGACTAGTGAGGTCACTTACTTTGCATTTTTTCTGAATATGTATCAATGCGGCCGGCATCTCATCATAGTTATCGAGGGATGCCTCGATTGCTGAGTCCGATATGCCCCTGCCTTTCATTTGATAGTGAAGTAATCGCTTGGATTTGAGCCGTGAGGAGAATCGTGTGACGTGGTGACGGGCGATTTTATCATCATCCAAATACCCCAGTTCCTCTACTCTTGCTATGGCAATTTCAATCATCTGATCTGTGAATGTAAATCGTTTGGTTGATCTCATTGCCTTAGTCAACTCAAATGCGGTTCTTTCTCTCTGAGCCACGAGTGAGAATGCCTTTATTTTCGCCTGCAGACCAATTGCTTCTGTTTTGATGATCTCCCAGTCACTTTCAGTCAGGACTAATTGACGGCGAATTGAGTATTTCAGTGCAGTTTCGGCGGGAAACCGTATTTTGTCAGGTTTCCCGCTAGTATTCTCCTGTGAATACTCAACTATAACCTGATCGTTAGCACGACCCTGTATTTTTTCTATGACTATCACTTGAACCAGCAATCGATATTATTGTGTGATGAGGAGCTCTGGAGGATCTGCATTTGGCGCTTCTGGATTGTTAGTTACTTCAGTGGGCGAGAGGCCCGCAATCTCTCGGACTTTTTGGTCAATTTCGGTGAATATGGAGTCGTTTTCTTGAAGGTATGTAGAGGCATTGCGTCGACCTTGTCCTAATCGGAGGTCACCATAGGAGAAAAAGGCTCCGGCTTTGGTGACGATGTTATGTTCAACACCGAGGTCGAGTACATCACTCCATCGATTAATTCCATGCATGTCAGGTAAGAACATAATTTCAAATTCGGCCTGTCGGAAAGGTGGAGCAACTTTATTCTTTACTACTTTGCAGCGAACTCGGTTTCCGATGAACTGTTGACCGTCCTTAATAGATTCGATACGGCGAATATCTATTCGGACTGAAGAATAAAATTTTAGTGATCGGCCACCGGGGGTCGTTTCAGGGCTACCAAACATCACACCAATTTTTTCTCGCAGCTGATTGATGAATACTAAGGCGGTATTTGTCCGGGAAACTGCAGCAGTTAGTTTACGCATTGCTTGGGACATGAGTCGTGCCTGTAGTCCAGGCAGACTATCGCCCATGTCTCCTTCAATCTCAGCTCGAGGAACTAAGGCAGCGACAGAATCGATAACAATAATGTCCAGTGCTGACGAGCGAATAAGTGCTTCACATATTTCCAGAGCTTGTTCACCGGTATCTGGTTGCGAAATTAACAGTTCCTGAATATCAATTCCACATGCGGCCGCATATTCTGGATCCAAAGCGTGTTCCACGTCTATGTAGGCGGCAGAACCTCCACTTCTCTGGCACTCAGCAATAATATGTTGCGCGAGCGTTGATTTTCCAGCCGACTCTGGACCAAAAATTTCGGTTATTCTGCCTCGTGGAACTCCACCTACTCCTAAAGCGATATCCAGCGAGAGTGCACCAGTAGGGATAGACACAATGTGTAGTGCGGCCTCAGGATCTCCAAGTCGCATGATCGATCCTTTGCCATGCTCTTTGATAATTTCGTCTATGGCAACATTGAGGTTTTTGTCTCTATCCTCTGGATTAGGCGGATTGTCATTGTTCATTGACTTGGTTGGTTTCGTTGGCATTTTGGCTAGGTCCCGTCGTTTTATTTCAAGTGATCCCCACCACGACTCATACAATATAGAACAAATGTTCTGATGTCAAGTTTTGACATTGTGGAGGTATAGGTGTTTATCGTACTTGGGCCGTAATGAAGTTGGATATAATGAAAAGTAAGATCATAGTGAGCATTGGAGTGATATCGATAGTGCCACCAATCGGCGGTACTATCTTTCGGATAGGTTCCATAATTGGTTCAGTTATCAAGTCGAGTATCCGAGCTATCTCACTACCCCTCAACTGAGGTATCCAGGACAGAAGGGCCCTTCCCAAGATACAAAATCCAAGAATATCGAGTATTTGAGCGATAATGATAGCGAAAATATCAATGAACGAATTCAATCTATTCTCCTCTTAGTCACGTAGTTCAACTGCTCGATCATACGCTGCTTGGACAGCAGAATCTAGAACAGCGCGAAGTTTTCCTGTTTCAAGAGCAGCTATCGCGGCTTCAGTGGTGCCGCCTGGGGACGTCACATTATCTCGAAGCTCTTCAACAGAAGTTTGTGATTCCATCGCATGAGTAGCAGCACCTAGTACCGTCTGAGTGACGAGATGATGGGCTACATCTTGGTCGATATTTCTTGAGACAGCGGCTTGAACGAGAGCCTCTATGATTAAGAATATATACGCGGGGCCTGAACCGTTCAGAGCAGTACAGATATCAATTTCATCATCCGAATGTACTTCGGCGACGACTGGTGAAGATGACTGGATTAAATCGGTCACCGCACGTTTATCTTCAGTCGAAAATTTCGTGCCAAAGAAAATCGCTGCTGCGCCTTGGCCGCGAGCTGCTGGCAAATTAGGCATAATCCTCGCAGCTTGTTCATGTTCACTTTCAGAAATAATTCTTGTTAATGGAATTCCAGCTGCTACCGAAAGAAGCAGTGTTTGAGGTCTTATTGCTGGCCTTATCAACTTAATAGTTTCCAGAAATTGCTGCGGTTTTATACAAAGAATGACGATGTCAGATTCGGATACCTTCGACCCTGTTTGGCTACCGTCCACTACCTCAACATCATATTCCTCGCCGAGATAGGCCCTTCGCGACGCATTGATTTCGACAACCGTGAATTCGAAGTCGTCGATTCTATTTTTGCTAAGAGCTCCATTCAGGATCGCTTCGCCCATGAATCCACCACCAATAAATGTGATTTTCATATTCTCCTAACTTTTGAAATAGATTCTAACAATTAAACCTATTTGACCATCTAACGCCTACCAAAAAGTGTGGTCCCTAGACGAATCATTGTGGCACCTTCCTCGATAGCTATCTCAAAATCCTGACTCATCCCCATTGATAATTGGGGAAGGTTATGGAATTCCGCTAATCGTCTTATTTTGGAGAATATTGGACGAGCTTCATTAGCATCCTCGTTATAGGGCGCCATAGCCATAAGTCCCACAACTGAAAGTTCGTTTGATTTTCTAGCCGTCTCTAATAATCGGTCAAAATTATTCAGTCGCACTCCGGACTTATGATTTTCCTCGGTGATATTTATTTGGATGAAACATCGCATCGGTGGAGCTGAGGTTAGTAGTCTACCTCGGTCCTTCAGGTATTTTCGTCTTCTATCAAGGATAGTGACTAAGTTGATTGAGTCTAGTGTATGTAAAGTATCGATGATACCCACTATGTCTTTTACCTTATTTTTCTGTAAATGGCCTAAAAAATGCCATTTTGGAAAAATGTCTTCTTCGGCTAGTAAGTTTTTTTTTGACAACAAGTCTTGCACTCTATTTTCTCCGAATTCACTGAGATTTAGACGGTGAGCGTGCGATATAGTTTCTGGTGACTGACCTTTTGTCACAGGGAGGAGCGTGACTCCTGTCCGATCGGATCCAGCTTTTCTGCAGGCCGACCGTATTCGTTCTTCTATGGCTTCAAGACGAGCTTGGAGTGAATCTGGCATAGGTGCTTGCAGCAAAAGTGTTATCCATTGTCCAAATAGCGTAGCATGGTGGGAGCATCATTTATGTCAGGAAGTTAGAGGCAGCTTAGTGTATGAACGTGGCAACTCCCCAGATCCCGGCTCATGGCGAGAGATACTGCTCATTATCCGGATAGTATTCGAAGTCCTCATCCCTCCTCTTTTCTTTATTATTGTGTCACTGGGTCTGGTCGTGGCTTTCTTCATACTGTTACTGAATGGTTCGATTTTTGCTGTCATTCCGATGGGGCTGTTCGCACTAGAAATTATATGGATAGCACGGAAGGGTAGTTCTGCTCAGCTGGAGAGTCGTGATGGCCTGACCAATTACTATGATGACTGAAGTCGTATCATGGATTCTAAACTGTTTGGTTCAGTATCCGGCACAGCGTCAACATTAAATAGAACAGGTTGTTCAGGAGGGACATACGTGAAGTCGTCTAGTGTAGTTCTAATATCATCAAGTAGCTCACTAGCCGACACGAACGTTCGATAGGATGCCGCGTATCTGATATACGTAACCATATCAATTAGCTTGAGTCTATTCATCACGACCTCGGCGAGTAGTCGGCTCTCAATTTCGTTCCCGTTGGTAACTACTTGGTGCTCAATCTCGGTGGTGAGCTTGGTCAGCGTGTCGGGGAGGAGGCGTTTTTTGTGGGCGGCGTGAGCTAGGCGGTTAAAGAGTTTCTGCCTACTGAAGCTTTCTCTCCTCCCATCCTTTTTCCTGACGAGGAAGGCGTCGAGGATGAACTCCTCGATGGTCGAAAATTCCAGACCACATTTGAGGCAGACCTTTTCTCTTTGAACTGAAGTTGGACCGACGGCAATGTCTTGAAGCTTGTTTTGAGGCGACTCACAATTTGGACAGTTCATTTTGGGGCCCTAACGCTGCCATGAATTTATCTATAAAACTACTGTGGATCGAAAAACATATGGTTAGGGAAGTCACAGAGTTTTGCACAAAGCAATGAAGGATATGTGCGTTATTCGTCCATTAGTGATTCAAGTTGTTACTCATGGTCGCTGGAGGGTAATTCAGTCCAAATGTACGTTAGTTATCTGTCGGGAATTTCGTCATTGAAATAGGGTGCCGCTTGCCTAGTCGGATCAATCGGAAGCGGTGCCTTATTAAGTGGTTTGTCTTCGATCCAATCCTCAGATGTGTCGGCGGATATGGGTTGAGACTGTAGATCACTATTTTCAAAATCTGTGTTTAGATTTTCTTCTCCCATATTAGTTTTTGTTGAGTCGATGTTGGGCAAGGGTAAGGCCTCATTTAGTGATTTTCTAAGATCATTGATTGTAGGGACCGAGTTCATATCAGGTCGTTCGAGTTGTTTTGTACTTTCATTAAGAGCCATATCAATGGTGGTAGGTACAAATTGCTCAAAATCCGCCGCGACTATAGTTACATGAATTTCATCATGCAAATCATCTCGTAACATAACGCCGGTGAAGACATCGCATTCGGTCGGGTGGGAACGCTCCCCTACGACCTCTTTGATTTTTCTGATTTCCTCACGGGTGAGTGGGGACTCATCATTACTTGATGGGCCTACTACATTAATAAGCAGTCGTTTCGCATTTGTAATATCAGTATTAATTAGAGGATTGGCAAGTGCGTTCTGAGCTGCTCCTACTGCGCGAGCATCTCCGGAACAACTTCCTATGGCAATGACGGCATCTCCGGCGTGTTCCAGAGTCGAGCGGAAATCAGAGATATCTAAATTCCAAAGACCATTGACTGTGATTATTTCACTGAGTCCCTGAATTGCGTCTGCCAATATTTTGTCGGTAAGTCTAAATTCATCTTCAATTCCAATTGAATTCAGATCCTCATTTTCATCAGCAGTGGAAGATGATGACAACAAATCATTTTCGATAACGATTACAGCATCTACATTTTTCCTGAATTCTTCTAGCGCCGATTCAGCAATTCCGCGTTTTTTACTGCCTTCCCAACTGAACGGCATCGTTACTATTCCTACGGTTAAGACATCATCCTCACCAATGGTTAGGCTGTTAGCGATTTCAGCAATCACAGGTCCAGCTCCAGATCCAGTACCTCCACCAAGGCATGCAGTAATGAAGACGATTTCCGAGCCCTCCAATGCTTGGTGGATTGAGTCCCTGGCTTCTTCTGCAGCGGCCCTTCCTCTTTCTACCCGGCCGCCGGCACCCTTACCCCTAGTGCGAGTTCGACCAAGATGGATTTCGTGGTCAACTTCGAGAGCAGCGAGAGCTCGACTGTCAGTATTTGCAATGATATAAGTCACTCCGGGCACAGGCTCCATACGGCCCACCGAATTGGAACCACCACCACCAACCCCGATTACCGATATCTCAACCATGTTATCAAAATCAGGAATTTTTCTCCTATTGCCGGTAAGTAAGGTGGGTTGTTCGGTACTGGCCGGAACATCCTGTACTGGCATGCTCCCTCCGGTTGGCTGGTTGATAGTTTCTCCAATATTTGTGGGTTCGGTTGAGTTATTCAGTTTGGTTTCAGGCAGTTTTATGTCTCTTGTGATTTCAGAAGTGGCTGGTCGAAGAGGTCTAGGGGTATAGTGAACTCCTGACTGAAGTCCAGAGGATTGTTGCGGCTCGTTTCGTACAAGTCTATTTGCCGTCTCCCGAGTTTTTGCCGAACGTAGATTCTTAACATCCTGCAGATAATTCCTCGGAGAGGTGGTTGACCCAAGATTCTCAACGGAGTTTTGTCGGATACCAAATTCGTTTATTTCGTTCACTGCACTATTCCCCCATATCTTTTAATAATTTAGGCACCGAAAACTCCAGCAACAGCTTTGACAATCGAAGAGCCGAAAGTACGAATTTCAGGGAGACTGTCAGGGACTTCATTAGTGGACCAATTAGCGGCTACTGACAACAAACCAAGCGCGGCCGCGAACTCAGGTCCCGATATTTCATCTGGCAGATTGGGTATATGTTCGGGAGATAGCTTCAGAGGTTTTTGCACTAAAATATGAGGACATCCTAAGTCCGCCGCAATCAGTTTAGTCAGGTCATCAATGTGATCTAGGCCCGACGTTCCCCCTACAAGTACTATACCCCCACTGAGCTTAGTGAGGGGAATTATTTCCCGGTCAATATACTTAAGGGCGGGTTGGATAATATCAAATTCTATTCTTTTTTGAATAATCCTGGATAGATTGGATCTTTTTTCAAGGTGCGTCTCGCCATTAGTTTTCTTTATGGGCACTTCGCTAGCGTCTTCCACGAAGGAAGGTACACAGCTCCCATACTTAATTTTCACAGATTCTGGTTCTTTTGCTTGGAGTATTTCTCTTATGTCTTGCGTGACATTAGCTCCTCCACTCTGGAATGAGCGTGATGAAATTATCTTCCCGTTAACACATACGGCAACATTAGTAACAGCGTGACCAATATCAATCAGGGCCAGTGCCTGGTGCTTTTCATCGCGGCCGGCAACTGTTGAATGAACAGCCGCTGTGGCTGTGGGTATTGTTTCGGCAGTTTCAAGTGAGGCTCGGGACAGGCAATCTACTAGCGCATTTATACCCCTAGAATGACCGGCTACTCCTACAGCAGAAACCGTTAAACTATCGCCTTGATGGCCTAACGGGTTTAGTTTTTCTTCCGGCCCAACATAGTAATGAAGAGGTACGTAATCTAGTAACTGGTATCCAGCTGGGAGCTGACTATTCAGTGCAGGGACCGCAGTGTCATCAATCAGCTCTTTATCTTTTTGGGTAATTTCTCGGTGTGGGGGGATTGTGATCGTATTCTCTGCATTGACTTGAACTGAGAGTGCTCCACTGATTCCAAGATATGTGGCCTCAACGACTAAATTTGAGTCACAAGGTGGAAGCGTATGCCGTATAGCTTGTACTGCGTCAGGCAGAGCGTTCTGAATCTTACCACCTATAAAGTATTCTGTTCGTGAGACCGCATGGTGCAAAACTTCAATGGAATCACCATTTTTTTTAGCAACTATAGTTACCACTTTCGATGATTCAGGCACAGTGACAGCAAAGTAATTCGATTCGCTCATCTTGATGCAATCTCCAAGCTGGAAATTTTTGTGGTTTCTATAGCCCGAACAAGTGCCTTGTTTTTAAACCGTAGATCTAACTCGATCGGCGTCGAATGAGTAGGTTTAGATATTTCACGGTGAACCATTTCCCAAATTTGAAGTTTCTCTGATAAGTTCGAACTGTCCCCTAGGATGACTTGATTTCCGTTCGATAGCCTCACAATCAAGCCTTTTTCTTTAACAAACAGTAGTGTGGTATCAGCGAGCAGGAATGATTTCTCTTTTGACCTATTCTTCAAAAATTGCAGAGAATAAAGGGCGTCATGGTTTGGGCTTGGAGTCACCTCAGACGAATTGTTGGAAGTGAATTCAATGACGGTAGGGTTGTCGTTGGGGACGAAATATTTCATTATTTGTCCCGAGGAACTTATGGCCACCCTGTTCGTTCCTGTCTGCCAGTACGCCACCGGCTGATATTCTTCTACCCGCACTGTGAGTTGCAAAAAACCGCGCCGAACGACATTGGTAGATTCAACGGTAGTGATGCGTTTAATTTTTGCCTCAAGCTGGGCTGGAAAAATGAAGTCAATAATAGGATTTCGCAATGAGGTCACGCTTGCTATCGCCTGATCGGTGTACTGATTTGTTTGTCCTTCGATCAAAAGGTTCTTCGAATCATTCGAGGCAGGTTGAATCAACGTACACATCGCGATCATAATCAAGGCACTTACCAGTGTTCTGTTGGTCAGAATTTTGTAATTCTGGGCGAGTGAGATGGTTCCAGTTGTTCGATATCGTCGAATCAGGGGCAGCACTGATGTCAGAAGTCTAATCATAAGTCCCCGCATTCTGGTTAGCGGTTACTGCCAGTTTGCTAATTAATTGCTGATAGGAGATTCCAGAAGCCTCACACAATATTGGAAACATCGAAGAAGTCGTAAAACCTGGTGAAGTATTTATTTCTAGACAGTAGAGGTCGTCTTTATCAGTTAAAAGAAAATCAACGCGAGCGTAATCTCGTGCCCCTAGGAGTCGGAAGATCTTTACCGCTAGAGTCTGTATTTCAAGTGAGATTTCCTCAGCTATATCAGCTGGTACAACTAATCGAGTACCTGATTCTCTATATTTATTTTCATAGTCATAGAACTCGCTCAGAGTGATAATTTCACCGGCGCACGTGAATTGGGGGGTGAAACCCTCTACAACTCCACACTCTATTTCTCGTGCATCAATCGCATTTTCGATTAGTATTTTCTCGTCATATTTAAAGGCAAATTTGGCGGCGTTCAGAAGTTCTTCTTTATTTTTTACTTTACTTATACCTATTGATGACCCACCATTTGCTGGTTTAGTGAAAAGTGGAAATTGCAGTTCTTCTATCAGAGTGTTTAGGTGAATCTGTGGGTCGAGTTCGAAATCAGTTTTACGAACTACTCGATAGGGCGGTTGTGGGATGTTATTGAGTGCAAAAAGCCCTCTCATGAGCTCCTTATCCATAGCACTGACTGCAGCTGCTACTCCTGATCCAACGTAAGGCATATGCAGTGAGTCTAGAAAGCCCTGAAGTCGTCCATCCTCACCGCCCTTGCCGTGGATTACAGGGAACGCAACATCGCAGTCGCTAAGCTCTGCTAATACGGATTCTGACTCGAGTATTGGATGGCTTTTAACTCCACTGATTTCACCCCATCCCGAGGTCCTGACCAATTCGAGCTCGGAAATAGACTCTTCGTTGGTTAGCCATGAACCATTTTTGCTAATTCCAAATAACCGGAGCTCAAGTTCATCAGGATTGTGGTTATCTAGGATACTTAGCGCAGACGCTACTGATACCTCATGCTCGTATGATTCGCCACCAAATATGAGGGCCACTCGCAGCATGAAACCACGCCTCTACTTAAGGCGTCGCGTCCCTCTCAACAAAGCATACTTCTGATGCTGATCAATGTCTAGCTATTCTCTTCCGGTTCTGGGTGGCTAACTGCCAGAGACTCCCAAGCCTGAGTCTGCAGACGAGGGAGCACGCCCCATGGAACGTCTGTCACATCACCGGCTCCAACTCCAATAAAAACGTCGCCAGGCTCAAGTAAATCGACAACGTGGTCGATTGCTTGTCCGACGGAGGTGACGTGAAAGGCATCTTTGATTTCCAATTGAGCCAGCAGTTCTTTTGCGCTTAGGCCATCCACTTCAGTTTCCCGTGCAGGAAAAGTGTCAAGGATTATTAACTTGTCGATTCCTTCGAAGCAAGTAATGAATTTATCAAGCAAGTACTCGGAACGTGAGTATGTGTGCGGCTGGAAGCAGATTACTAATCGACGGTTGGGATATCTCGTCTTGGCAGCTGTAATGGTTGCTTCAATTTCAGTGGGATGATGCGCATAGTCGTCTATGACGGTCACTTTATGTGATTTGATCGATGATTTTAACTCTCTCAGGGCTACTTCTCCTACTAGTTCAAATCGGCGTCTTGCACCCTTTACAGACGTCGCAATTTTTGATGCTCTGGAATAGTCGGCCCCGGCATGCATACTGGCTGCCAACGCTGCCAGGAAATTCTTCACATTATGCTCGCCGGTTAATTTTAAAGATGAACGGCCAAGCTTTCTGCCTTTCATATAAATGTCGAAGGTTGTCAGCATAGAGGATTCATCGAATGCGATGTCTTTAGTATGCCAGTCCGCGTTCTCATCAACTGTTGAGAATGTTTCAATTCTGATGTCTTGCCGATCACAGCTGTTTCTTAGTTTTTTTGCTCCTTCGTCGTCGTGCGAAATAAGAAGAATCCCGTCGGGTAGAATTCGTTCGATGAATTGTTTGAAAGAAGAAAAAAAGTTTTCCTCGGTTCCAAAATAATCTAAATGGTCGACTTCCACATTGGTAATTATCGCTATGGAAGGAGTGTAGGAGAGGAACGCGTCAGCATATTCATCAGCCTCAATGATGGCCAAATCGCCATTGCCGTTGATCATATTTCGATTATCGAGGTCAGCCATATTCCCGCCTATTAGGGCGAGGGGGTTAAGTGAAGAATTCATTGACATCATGGTCGTCAAGGTCGACGTGGTGGTTTTCCCGTGAGATCCAGCTATTGCAATTGTTCGCCGACCTTGAACTAATTTTTGTACCATTTCGGCTCTGGAGATCACCGGGATACCTCTGGCACGCCCAGCCAGCAATTCAGGGTTATCAGTTTTTGCCGCTGCAGTAGTCACAATTATATCTGGGTCTTTTACATTTGATTTATCGTGGCCGATCGCAATGTCAGCGCCTCGCGCTCTTAATCGCTGTATCTGATCACTATCCTTAATATCTGATCCAGTAATCCGGTGGCCATTTTCTAAGAGCATTTCTGCAATCCCCGATAGATGTATACCCCCTGCGCCAATCAGATGGACTTTCATAGGAATCTGATCTTCAGCTTTCTTTGCAATTCGCACTATTGTGGACGCTATTTGTTGTGCGGCCAAAGGACGCGCCAGTGCCCACATGTTACTTTGCATTCTCTCGATGTCAGAATTTTGAGTTGTCAAATTTAATATCGCATTTGGCAACTCATCAATTTGACCATTTGCCAACACAACGGCGGCTCCATGTTTCTTGAGGAATTCGGCATTCAGTTCTTGGTCTGAAAAACTCCCGGGTATAACAATGAGAGGAAGCCCGGTCGCAGGAGCTTCTCCCAGAACCGAAGCTCCGCCTCGAAATACGCCAATGTCTGCAGCAATCATTAAGGTAGGCATATCCTCCGAATAAGGTAACAATTGGTATCCAGGATGCTTGGACAATCCTGTTTCCTTTACGGCAGCTAGTACTCTGTCATGATCGAACTGACCGGAAATATGTACGATGTCGACACTATCAAGAAGCTCTCGCAGTCCACTTAGGACACCACTATTTATAGCGACTGAGCCTGAAGACCCCCCAGCTATTAGTGCGATTGGCCGATTGCCAGACAATCCTATCTTGGCTACCGCCTTGGCTTTGATCTTTGTGTAGCTTTCATTTATCAGTTTTTCGAACTCGGGACGGACGGGATATCCGGTCTCTCTATGAGGAGTATCGCCCAAGTATTTTGGAGACTCGCTATTTGAGCAGAGAACCATTTCGGCTTTTCTCGCTATAAAACTTGCGGCCCATCCTGGTTTTACATCAGGCAAAAATAGAACTATCGGGATTCCAAGTTTTGATGCAGCATTACATAGCGGAGCTGCACTATATCCCCCAGTTACAAAAATAGCATCAGGCTGCTCTTCCTTTAGTAATTTGAGGGCAACCTTTGTTCCCCGCAAGAAATCCCAAATTCCCTTTGCGAGCTTAAAGGGCGATCTACTGCGTAAGGGTGAAGCAGGGACAGATTTGAACCGAATACCCTCTGACCTGCATATTGTGGCCTCAGGACCCTTTACTGAACCGAAGTAGACGAATTGCTCGTTCGGTAAATCTATTGCCATTTGAATTTTTTGTTTAACAGCCATTATTGGATAGACATGTCCGCCTGTGCCACCTCCTGCTAAACCTATTCGCAATGAGGCACCTGTTTCGGCCGTATTTATTTCATCAGTGAATCTTGTCAACTCCGAATTACCATCAATTTCAAACAATCGAGGGTTAATCGGAGACTCTGAGTGGTCCTTGGATATGTTCATTTTGTTATTTTTATTTGTCTTTCGTCAGTTGAATTAAAGTCTACTGTGTACCTACTTACAGAAAGAAGGATACCAACAGCGGATAGAATCGATATCAATGATGATCCGCCATAGGAAATGAGTGGCAGAGGAACGCCTGTCAATGGCAGCAGATTAGTAGCACCTGAAATATTCAATCCGCTTTGAAAGGCAATCCATGCAGCAACTCCGGTGGCAAGTAATGAGCCAAACATGTCTGACGCATTCTTCATTAGTAACCAGCACCGCCATAATAGAAGTGTCAGTAGGATTATCACCACAAGGGATCCAATAAAGCCTGTCTCTTCCCCGATGACGGCCATAATCCCATCAGTTTTTGCAGCAGGCAGGTAGAAAAACTTCTGACGGGATAGACCAAGACCCTGTCCCATTAGTCCACCCGAGCCAAAAGCATTAGCCAGTTGTATTGCCTGGTATCCGAATCCCTCCGGATCCGAATCGGCTGCAATGAAAGCCAATATTCTTTCCCACCTATATGGCGCACTAATAATAAGGAGGAAGGCGGCC
>CAZSFJ010000026.1:0-14387 GCA_964606125.1 uncultured Dehalococcoidaceae bacterium
TGGGATAAAGAGAAGTTAGAGGAAAGAATCGGACGATTGTCAGGTTCTGTGGCGATTATTAAAGTTGGGGCGGCTACTGAAGTTGAGCTGACCGAAAAGAAGCACCGGGTGGAAGATGCTTTATCCGCCACACGAGCTGCAGTCGATGAAGGCATCGTACCTGGTGGTGGCGTAGCATTCCTCAATTCCGTTGAAAAATTGGACGCCTTAGAATTCGATGATGAAGACGAGGCTACCGGAGTGAGAATTCTACGCAGAGCATTGGAAGAGCCGCTTCGAAGAATAGCAACTAATGCTGGACAAGATGGTTCGGTCATCGTACAAAAAGTTGTAGGATTGGATTCGGGTCAGGGCTACGATGCAGCTGGGGACAATTATGGGAACATGATTGATCTTGGTATTATCGACCCGGCTAAGGTGACTAAAGCAGCTCTCGAAAACGCGGTCTCGATAGCAGGGATGGTACTTACTACCAACGTATTGGTGACTGATGAACCAGAAAAGGGGGTAGCGTCTTTGCCAGCGGGGGGTTATATTAACTAGGCTAACCCCAAGACAAAATGGAAAGAGCGGCCAGTGGCCGCTCTTTCCATTTTGTCTCGACGTGTATCGATTCCCGAGTTACCATCAAGATAATGGATTTAAAGAAACCACATTCTAATGAACTATTTTTGCCTTTCGGCGACTCTGATTTCCAGAGATTGTCCGAAGATGACACGGTACATCCAGGATTACGTTTTGCCGAACCAGATAGTTCAGCAGGAGCTCTACCCCGTTTGGGAGGCATTCCGATAGCTGATGAGCTTGCACTCGATCAGGCCGCGATCGAGGAAGAAGTTCGTAAGAATGTCCTTGTTACCACTACTGAAAGCATACTGAATTGGTCGAAGGCTCACTCGTTATGGCCGGCGATGTTTGGTCTCGCATGTTGTGCCATCGAGATGATAGCGTCCGCGACGAGCAGATACGATATCGCACGCTTTGGTTCTGAGGTATTCAGAGCCTCTCCGCGGCAAGCTGATCTTATGATTGTGGCCGGAACCGTTACGTGGAAGATGGCGCCAGTAGTCAGACGAATTTATTTGCAGATGGCCGATCCGAAATGGGTAATCTCAATGGGGGGCTGCGCAACGATGGGTGGTCCATTTTCATATGCATATAGCGTGGTGCCGGGAGTCAACCTGCTCACACCAGTTGATGTATACGTGCCGGGATGCCCACCAAGACCGGAGAGCCTTTTGCAGGCTCTGATGATGCTGCAGGAACGGATCAAGCACTTTGATGTGGCAGGTCAAAGAGAGCGCCCGGAACCGGATGGCGATTTTTCTAGTTATCTTCCAGTCGGTGATCCTATTCGCAAAGAGTTGGAGTCGCTATTTCCTCCCTATGAAGGGCTTGATGATCCGTCCAGACGAAGTGGTGGAGTACCACTTGCTAAAGTTTAGCGATATCTGTGTTTTCATTGAAAATAGGCGTTAATCTCAGAAAACAAATTACTCGAATCAAGTCTATTTTCCCAGGGTGGTTGGTAGTGACTGGTGCATCCATTGCCCTAGTGGCCTCACAAGGAGCGAGTGGCGCGCCGTTAGGTGTGCTGCAACGGCCTATGCTTGACGAGCTTGGATGGAGTTCTACTCAATATTCATTGAGCGCTACTTTCTCGTCATTACTAGGTGGGGTTGCGGGTATTATCATTGGGCCCTTTTTAGACAATTTTGGGGCACGACGGCTGATGTTTTTTGGCGCAGTTGTAATTGCATTTTCCTTTTTTGGGCTGTCACAAATGAATTCGTTCATTGTGTTCCTTATCTTGGCTGCTCTTGCCGGCGCTCTAGGAACAACGCTTGCTGGACCATTCGTGGTGAATGTGACGGTCGCAAAATGGTTTGTCGTTAATCGTGGTTGGGCTTTGGCTTTTGGTTCGACCGGAGTTTCAATTGGGAACATGCTATGGCCGGTTGTGATGACGAATTTGGTGGACACGTGGGGCTGGCGCGCCGGCTACTTTTGGCTTGCAAGTATAGTGTTCGGGTTGCTGGTTGTGAGTGCCTTACTACTAAGAAGCAAACCTGAGGATTATGGATTACTGCCAGACGGTGTCAGTTCGCAAGCATCCGATACCTTGAAGACATCAGACTACCTTCAAGTTATGGACGACTCCGAAAACTCTCTCACGCGTGGGGAAGCTTTACGGACAAGATCTCTGTGGTTGATTAGTGGCGCTTACGGCATACACATGGCTGCGCTCGTAGCGGTCTTGATGCACGGAATCCCATTTATGACTGATGCTGGATTCTCTAGAAACATTGCTGCCTCAGCGATGGCGATAAATGGTCTTGCTAATCTGTGTTCCAAAGCTCCGTGGGCTTGGGGGTTGAGTAGATTCCCAGTGCGTTATTTAGCTGCCTTGACGTTTGTTTCGTCTGGGGCCGGAGTTGGACTGATGCTAGTGGCTACCTCGTTTCAATCACTTCCCTTGCTTGTTCTGGGATTTTTCTTCTGGGGATTTGGTTTCGGCGGTACGATCCCCGTTGGGGAGTCGATTTGGGCTGACTACTACGGACGAAAGTATTTGGGGGCGGTGCGAGGGGTAGGTAAACCACTAACTATTATCCTTGCATCTTTAGGGCCACTCTTAGTGGGCTGGAGTTTCGATATCTACGACTCCTATAGGGGAGCATTTTTTTGTTTGGTTATGGGATATTGTTTTGGGGCTATGATGATTTTGAATTCTCCCAGACCTCGCTTAACTCGTATTTGAGGACTGGTTCGATATAGTTGATCCCGTGGTAACCTCGAGGGGTTGCAAACATTCAATATCATTGTGATCTGGAGGACGATTGAAATGAACTTTACCAGCAAAATTGCCAGCCTAGTTAAGCCTGAGTTTGACGCATATGCCCACTGTGATGTTCCATGCGGGATTTATGATCCTAAGGATGCTCAGTTGGCCGCTGAAACCGTTGAGAAGATGATGACTCTTATGGACAGCGTCGATGCAGGTTCGAAAGAGACGCGTAACTCATTTATTCGGTATGTAGCTGCAAAAGAAGTGCACGCTGAGAAAGTCAAGCACGAGGTGAGAATAATTTGGGGCGATTACTTTAAGCCCGAGCACCTGGATAAATTTCCCGACCTGCACACTAAGGTATGGCAAATTATGAAGACTGCGAGTGCTTGTCGACAGGGTGCAAACATTGCAGATGCTGCGAACTTGCGTCAGCAAGTCGATGAATTTGCGGACATGTTTTGGGCGACTAAGTCTTAATTTGAAGTAATCTGATGTTCTTGGGTGGAGGATTAACTCCGGTCAGGTGTCTCGGTGAAAGTATGCGACCTGCTCTTGAGCCAGGTGACTTTCTATTGATGGCATCTGGTGCTCCACCTTCAGAACAAGCCCGTGGAGCGATAGTGTGCTTCAGAGACCCGCGCAATACTTCTGGAAGATTTCTTCTTAAGCGCGTAATTGGCTTGCCTGGAGAATCTATTAGGGCCTCAAGCACAGTTTTTATTAACGGCCGACTGCACGAAGAACCTTATGTTCTACTCACGGATCTAAGTAGTGAAGTTGAAGCACGTGGTGTGAATCGGATTTCATCAGGGACATATTTTGTTATGGGTGACAATCGCTCTGAGAGCACAGATAGTAGGGAGTTCGGAGCGATACCAGCCTCTCAGATTGTCGGGACTATTAAATTTCGTTACTGGCCACTCACACGGGTTGGCAAACCGTAATTACGCCAGTGGACTAAGAGTCTAGCCATGCCTTCCATTCCGTGGGTGGTGTCTGTTGTTTTGGAGACAAAGCCCTTAAACGTTCGACAATGTTGGGGAGTGCATACAACAGACTTTCGATAGCTTCTTTCGTAGTTTCTCGACCTAGGCTCAGTCTGAGGGAGCCGCGAGCTAGATCAAAAGGGACACCCATAGCGGTAAGAACATGGCTTGGCTCAATTGACCCAGTTGTACATGCGGATCCGGAGGACGCTGCTATGCCTATTAAGTCGAGAGCAAGTAGAATCGACTCGCCCTCTACGAAACCGATCACGCAAGAAACGTGCCCAGGTAGGCGTTTATCCGGATCTTTTGGGCCGGTTATTCCCATGCAAGAAATGCGCTTGGGTAGTTCTGTAATCACGATTTGCTGCAGTTCACGATCATGTCGGATATCATCTATCATCCGTTCCGACGCCACTTCTATCGCAGAAGCAAAACCAACTATCGCCGCAGTATTTTCTGTACCCGCTCGCAGGCCCTCTTCCTGCCCGCCGCCGAGAATCTGGCCATGTAGGGGAGTGCCTGATTTGATGTACAATGCGCCAGCACCACGCGGACCATATAACTTATGAGCAGTGAAAGATACCAGATCCGCATGTAATTTCGACAGATCCGTAGGGATGTGAGCTACGGACTGTACTGCGTCTGTATGTAGAGTAATGCGCTCGTGAGTAGCCTTGAGTTTGTTAAAGATATGCGGAATGTCGGTAAAAGTGCCGACTTCATTATTTGCGTGCATCAACGAAATAAGAATGGTGTCACTTTGTATATGGGCCTCAATATCCTCGAAATGTATACTTCCGTCCTTCCGTAAAGGCACAACACTCAAACTTATTTCGTTCCGTCTCGCTAGATCTTCTAATGGATCTAGGACTGCATGGTGCTCACCTGCAGAAGTTATTACATGTTTTGTGTTACTCGTGTTTACTTCGATCACACCCTTTATCGCTAGGTTGTCCGACTCCGAGCCACCCGAGGTAAATAAGAGTTCGTTAGCGGAGCAGTTTATTACCGATGCGATCGCATGACGAGCCTGATCAATTGCACGACGTGCATTTTGTGCCTCTACATAGATAGACGATGGATTATGCCAGTTGGAGGTGAGATATGGCATCATCCGCTCCAAAACTTGTGGATCAAGAGGAGTAGTTGCGGCGTGATCAAGGTAGATTCTGCTAGTGCGGTTTTCGTTAAGATCTGTCATTGTCTTTCGAGCATACAGTAACAATGATAGGCTTGAAAGATGTTTGGCACCGTAGATAGAGAAATGCCAGTTCATCAGGGTCGTAGGGCTCGTGGTACTAAGGGGCAAATAGTGTCCTTGCTGCGATACAGTCCGATGAGTGTCGTTGAATTGGCTGAGCATACCGGTATCGCCGGATCTACTGTTCGCCGTCATCTCGATGTTCTTATGAGGGATGGGTTAGTGATCCAGCAGCCAGTGAAAGCCTCGGTGGGAAGACCAAAATTTCTTTTTTCACTTACTGATCAGGGCTCTGAACATTTCCCACGTAACTATGCGGGGTTGGTAACGCGGTTAGTGTCTGAGGTGCTTTTGCTTACGTCAGAGCAAACAAGCAAAATGGCTGGAGACGATCTTGTCGAAACTCTTTATGACAATGTTCTAGAAAGATTAATTGACGACTACAAACCTCGTATTACAGGCAACAATTTACTTGAGCGGGCCGAGCAGGTGTCGAGTTACATGTATCTTGAGGGAATTGATTTTCAAGTAAGGTATTCTGCGGAGATGAGCTCCGATACAGAGGAGATAGAAATGTACGGATTGGGTATGACCGCGAGATATGAAGATGGGGTAATCGAAAGGACAAAGTTACTACTGGGTGAACTTTTGGATGCGGAAGTTTCAATAGTGGAAACAGATCATCTTCCAACAGTAAACATCCTTACATACTTGATTACTAAATAAGCTAAACTAGTGATTGAAAGAAACAGGGAGAACTAAATTTATGACTTCATTACTTCCAGGAATGGGTCCGACTATTGCAAAATCGGAAGAGATCTCGGCACTAACTAATGATGATGTCATGGTGACCGTGACCGAGCGAGCGTCGAATAAAGCTAAAGAGCTTCTAGCTTCAAAGGGATTCCCAGAGGCATACCTCCGAGTGTTTGTAGTAGGAGGTGGGTGCTCGGGGTTCCAGTATGGGATGTCTATAGCAGAGTCAGCCGACGACACTGACAAGATTATCGAACTCGAACACGTACGTGTGGTCGTCGATAAAGATTCAGTACCGATGATATCTGGTGCTGAAATAGATTATGTCGAAGATCTAATGAAGAGCGGATTTACTATTCATAATCCAAACGCGACATCATCGTGTGCATGCGGGTCTTCCTTCCAAACTGCCGACGGTTCGGGTGTAGCTCGACCCTGTTCATAAGCACATAGCTTCGGCTTTGAAGAATCGGAGCCTCGCTCATCCAGAGGTACGCAGTATTTTCCGAGGATGGTCAGTACCGGTATCTGCTTTCAAGATACTGGGGTACTGGTCCTGAGTTAACTTGGTTGATGTTGAATCCTAGTCAAGCAGATGGCATTGCTGACGATCAGACAATACGTAAATGTTTGCGATACACCCAATCTTGGGGCTATTCAGGATTAGTAGTGGTGAATCTCTTTGCATATATTTCGTCCGAGCCATACAAACTTCGTTTGGTGGCAGATCCAATAGGTCCTGAAAATGACGAATATTTAGCTAAGTATCTAAAAATGGCCGACCGATGTTTGGTAGCTTGGGGTGCGGTTACAGATGCGCCTTTCATGGTAGAAAGGATTCGACAGGTCTCACCATTGCTGCCGGCAGAAGCATTCTGCCTAGGTTACACAAAAAAAGGCTGGCCAAAACACCCATCAAGGGCAGCCTTGGATTTGCCACCATTGAGGTACGAATCAGAGTACAACTGCAGTGATAAAAAACAGGGCTCTGCCGAGAGTTTCACCGCCGAGCAATGCACCCAAAGCTAAATACAAGAGGCCGGTCGTGGACATCATACCGCCTATTCTTGCGGCATTAAAGGCAAGCCAAGTTGCTGCGACAGGGAAAATGAGTCCTATTCCAATTCTAAGCCAGAATGACAGCTCCATATGAAGCACCGCAAGGGAGATCTCGTTCTCCGGTGGTGAGGATGCGGGAAGTAGAGAGGAAATCATGACGATAATCGAGTGAAATACGAGGCACACAAGGGTAAATAAAGACATCGATACCATCGGCTCTTTTGGGAGACTTCCTGAGGTAAGGTACCAATGTCCCCAAAGCATGGCCATGAAAGCCCCTCCGAGCACGAAAGAGCCCAGAATTAAGTTCAGATAAAGGAGCAACGCCGACCAAGCCGGTCCTGAAAATATCAACCCGAGAACCAGCATGATAAGGATTCCGATGATCGACGCTGCGGTTGCTGTTGGTGTTTGGAGAGAAATAGTCTGCTTGCGAATAAATATACTTAGTGCTGTGAGTGCACCTGTGAGGGCGACCAATGAAATTGGAATGAATGTCTCATATTTGACTTCTGTTTGAAATCCATCGATTGAAGAAGGGATGGGATTGAGAAGGATGATGACAATTGAGATTGCAAGTGCTGAAATTATTGAGAGCGAAGCGGTTAGTAGGTAGCCCTTGGTCAGTGCATACTTATATGAAAATATATTTAGCATCCATACCGATCCAACTGAGAGCTGGATCAGTATTATCAGCAAAGTGTAGGGTAGTGAAGCAGTACTCACGATAAAATCTTCGACTAAATCTTGTTCTCAGTCAACTCACTTATTTCCGAGTGAGTCAACTAATCCTTGGTCCTGGAGTAGTAGGAATCACCTAATGCAGCAGGTGCCGAAGCACCTCTTAAGCGACGATCGATATACCAAAATAATTCTTTCAGCAGTGCTGCTATTGGGACGATCACTATCACGCCAACCGCGCCCCATAAAGAACCCGCTACGACCAGTAAGAGTAATATTAAACCCGGATGAATACGGACAGCATGCCCCTGTATACGAGGTGCTAAGAGAATATTCTCGGTCAGCTGAACTGTGAGATATATGACAACAACCCAGACGAAAAGATCAGGATTCGTTGCCGCCACAACTATCAGTCCAGCGATAGCTCCAAGCCAGGGTCCTGCAACGGGGATTAGTTCTGTGACTCCGGCCCAAACTCCTAACCAAAGAGCCCACTGTACCCCTAACAGTTTCATCGCTAGACCTACAGATACTCCGACGACTAAGCCTAGAAGTAGCTGCCCGCGCAGGTATCGACCGAGGATTGAATCACCTATTCGAGCTAGATTTATCAGGTCATCACGCACCTCGGTCGGAGTCGCTTGTTTGATGCTTGTCTCAGCAAAATGTCTGTCACGAATTGCGTAGAACATCCAGAAAGGAACTACCAAAAACCCGATGACAATACCGATTGTTTTGGTAATTGCATTGCTAGCTACTAGTATGTAGTCTTCTATGGTGCGAGAAGCACCATCACTGAATGAACTGATGAGGATCGCCAAATAATCATCGAAGCGCATCCGATAGGTCGCTGGGAGTAATTCTCGCACGTTGTTTGACCAAAGATTTAGCTGTTGGCGCGCGCCTTCTAAGATCGTTGGGAGGTCATCTACAAGAAGTTGCGTTTGCTCAGCAACTGACGGTGCTACTGCCCATATTACGGCTATCAAACCAAACAAGGCTAACGCATACACAACTAAGACAGATATACCTCGTCTCCAGACATCACCTCTTCGAGTTTTTGCAGGGAGTATTTGTGACACACGATCGACCAGTGGCGAAACGATATATGCGAAAAGCGTACCAATTAAAAATGGTATTAATGCCAGGCGTGCCTGATACGATACCCAAACTATTAGACCAATCGTGAGTATCCACAAACCCAATCGTATTTGCTGTTTATTCAACATAGCTAAGATGATAGGCGCAATGGTGGTGTGGGATCCAAGCGTGGTGGCTATTTCTGAATTATCGCCACTGCGGTCAGAAGGGTTTCACCGTCCTGATCACTACAGTCGATATCGTATTGCACTTGCTCACTATTTTGCTTTTTGAGGGTTCCTCTTACTCTGACTTCCGACGGTAATAGAGTAGGGCCTCTCCATTTGACGCTCACTGATCCACTTGTTATCCATTTCAGGCCAAAAGCTTCTTGCATTATTTGACATGCGAGAGCATATAGAATCATCCCATGTGCGACAGGTCTGCCAAATGGACCACTGTAGGCCTCCTCTGTCTCTCGATGAATCGGGTTGGAATCCCCGGACGCGATAGCGTAATTATTGACTAACGGCTGGTCAATTAGCAATAATTTCTCGGTGAGATTAGGCGGGAAGTGTAACTCAGTCACTGCTGTCACCCCCGAGGACCATTACTTTAGTCTTGGATTCAAAACACTTATTTCCTTTTGAATCAGTCACTTGACTGTCGAACACCGCGATACTAGTTCCCGCCCGTTCAGAGAGCTGACTCACTGTTACAGTGATGCGGAGGGCAGAATCGAAGGAAACCCTATCATTGGCTGTATGTTCCTGCCCAGTGTGGACAAGATTTTTTGGGAGCTCCAATACCTCGAGAATTTTTGCAATCATTTCTGTGACGATCATTTGTGGAGGTACTAGCTCCTGTGTAAGCCAGATAGACGAATGATCGCCAGTGGCGAGGAGATAAGCTGATACGTCTTCCGCCCCAATTCGGAGGTGGAAATCATTGACCAACTCGCCGACCTGTAACTCATCGATTTTCACGGAGCAGTCGTATCTCTAGGACTTACTTGTTTGACAAATAGCCTTCGACTACTGAGTGGTCTCGTATTTCAGGAGCAGGGTTATGAACCGCGAAAGTCACAATACCTGATTCGTCAATAATAAATGTTCCTCTCTCAGCGAATCCTGCTCCTTCATTCCAAACACCGTAATCGCGGGCTGTCTCTCCTTTCACGTCGGCAAGCAACGTGATGGGGATGCTCTCAGCTTTCTTAAAGGCTGCGTGCGCGTAACGACTATCTCGACTAATTCCGAAGACCTCAGCTCCCGATGTGTCCCAACCAGAAAAATCGTCTCGGATAGTGCACATTTCTGTTGTGCACGGGGGCGAGAAATCGAAGGGATAAAATACCAGGACGACTTTTTTGCCCTGCATAGAACTTAGAGATACTTCTTCCCCAGATTCGTTGAGAAGCATAAAGTCTGGTGCGGCTTGTCCAACCTCTATATGTGTCATTAGATTCAACTCCTAATTTGAAGATCGGCTATAAAAACAACGGGCCGAAAACTACCGCAACTATAGCCATAAGTTTCAGCAGAATATTCAGCGAAGGGCCCGAGGTGTCTTTGAATGGATCACCAACGGTGTCACCTACGACTGCCGCCTTATGAGCTTCGGAATTTTTCCCGCCGTAGTTTCCTTCTTCAATATATTTCTTGGCGTTATCCCATGCTCCTCCGGCATTAGCCATCATTATGGCCAGCATAGAACCGGCAGCGATTGATCCAATCAATAAGCCTCCAAGTGCCTGCGCTCCAATCACAGCACCGACGACAATAGGTGCCGCTACTGCGATTACCCCGGGTACTATCATTTCTTTTAAAGAGCCATCGGTAGAGATTCGAATAGCTCGCTCGTGGTCAGGCTGTTCGGTGCCATCCATTATGCCAGGGTGTTCTCTAAATTGTCTTCTGACTTCCTCAACCATTGCCTGTGCAGCGCGACCAACGGCACCCATCGACAAAGCCGAGAAAATAAACGGCATGAGGGCGCCTATTAACAGTCCAATCATTACGTCTGCTTCCAGAAGGCTCAGCGAGCTGGAATCGATACCAGTAACGGCCTGGAATGTTGCCAAGAGTGCCAAGGCAGTTAACATCGCAGAACCGATGGCGAAGCCTTTGCCCGTAGCTGCAGTAGTGTTTCCAAGCTGATCTAATGCGTCTGTTCGTTCTCGAACTTCAGGATCCAGTCCGGCCTGTTCAGCGATTCCGCCAGCGTTATCGGCCACCGGCCCGTATGCATCGGTGGCAAGAGTTATTCCTAGAGGAGCTAGCATACCGACAGCTGCAAGTGCTACTCCGTAGAAGTCAGCCAACTCATATGAAATGTATAGCGCTATTACAACAGTAATCATTGGAATAACAGTAGATAGCATCCCTAGACTCAGACCGCCAATTATGATGGGCCCAGTACCTGATTCGGCCTGCGACGCGAGCTGAACAGTTGGTTTGTACTGTATTGGCCCAAAACTGAATCCTTCAGGCGAGGTGAATCCTTCGGTAGCCGTTCCTATTATTTGCCCGGCTACCAGTCCGACTAAGACTACCCAGAAATAATCCATTTCCAGGTCAAGCTGCTGGACTGCAATGAATGTACCTACCAAGACTAAGCCCGACGCACCGAATACTCCCATCCTCAGAGCTGCAAGAAGCCCTCCTTGGGAGGCTCCTTCTTTTGTTCGTACTAAGAAAGTCCCAATGATGGCCGAGATTATCCCAATTGCCGCGATATAAATTGGCAGAACAATATATTCAGTTGCATAACCGGCGCTCAGCGAAATTACCGCCAAGGTCATGGCTGCAACCATCGACCCGACGTAGGACTCAAAAAGGTCAGCCCCCATCCCTGCCACATCACCAACATTGTCTCCGACATTGTCCGCGATTGTTGCCGGATTTCTTGGATCGTCTTCTGGAATACCTGCCTCTACCTTGCCAACCAAGTCAGCACCGACATCAGCGGCCTTCGTATAAATTCCTCCTCCCACTCTTGCAAACAGTGCAATCGAGGAAGCTCCGAAAGCGAAGCCGGCGAGAGGCGCAGGGTCCTGCCAAATGACGTATAACAGTACAAGTCCAATCAAACCTAGACCAACTACTGTTCCAGAGTTGAACGCGGTGCGTAGTCCAGCATTGAGCCCGCGAGAGGCCGAAGCTGCAGTACGAACGTTCGCTCTGACAGCGATAGTCATACCTAAATAACCGGCAGTCCCGGAGAGTATGGCACCTATCAGGTAAGAAACGGACGTTGCGAATGTGAATAGAGAATCATCACGGTCACCGAATTTATCTAAGATGTCCAAGTCTATGAAGAGAACCAATACGACAAACATTCCCACCACGAATACGGTTAGAAATGTGTACTCGCGCTTCAAGAAAGAGGCTGCACCTTCTTGAATAGCCTTTGCGATACCCCTCATCGTGTCGTTTCCGTCATCCTCGGCCATAACAGCTCTGGCTTTCACGAGTGCGAAAACTAGTCCGATGAGTCCTACGACTATAGACAAGTAAAGTCCATTTTCCATGGTTTCTATTCCTTCCTCAAACACTTATAACTAAATTGTCCAAGTATTTTGATAAGTATTTTAATGAAATTCCAAGGGATATTACCAGCGTACATGCTTAAAAGCGACGGATCACAAGTAAGCACTATATGTCTGATATTTCCTTAGGCAATTCACCTTCTCTAGCCGCGTCTATCATATTGCGAGTGTCCTCGGGGATGGGCATTCCGTAATCCTCGAATCGCTTTTCCACCCATGCCCCAATTTGCCGTGGATCTTCGTATTCTGCACCAGCAGAGGGAGCTCCTTTTTCGTCGATAACATCTTGAGCGGATTTTAGGCGGCTTAGCTTGGAAATTACCTGGCTCAAGTTCATGCTCCCGCAGCTGGCACAGGCCTTATCTTTCGTTCGATCAGATTGTCTTCGGACCAATACTGTTGTTAAATCATCGCAATCGGCACATTTGTATTCGTACAGTGGCATAGTAAAATCTCGTCAGATGGAGTAGTCATCCATACTGTCTGCGTTGTTTTCGTCGCGGGCCTTACCTATCCGGTACCGAAGTGTATGTTCGGCGTCGAATCTTTCGACGGGGTCTTCTCCAGCATCGGCCTTGTCTGCCAGTTCAGAGAAATCTGACCCAAGTTCACCATCAAACCTGTCACCCATTTTACGTGCCCATTTTGCGAATGACCCCTGGTCTTTGCCTTCAAGAGCTCCGAGCTCAGCAGAGACATCAATTTCATCTAACCTTTGGTTAGCAGAACGGACTCTCGCTA
Organism: uncultured Dehalococcoidaceae bacterium; assembly: GCA_964606125.1. Lineage (GTDB taxonomy): Bacteria > Chloroflexota > Dehalococcoidia > UBA2979 > UBA2979 > UBA2979. The sequence goes on from CAZSFJ010000026.1 coordinate 12,849, forward strand.
CTCGAGCAACCAATTGTCGTAAATCCTGACTATCACACGCAGGGCATTTTGCCTCAGAAACTTTTGCACGGTTTCTTACGAATACGTCAACGTTCCTCTCGCAGCTCTTGCAGTTGAACGAGTAAATAGGCACTTGATTCACCTCTCTGAGCAGAACTACTGAAAATGTAGTCCTTCATTATTCACTAAGAAAATTTGGCTCGACTTCTCCCTGAATATGTGTCAGTTGGCCAACATCACCACCTACGGTCAATTCGATAGCGATCAGATCTATCCGGAAATTTTGCTCTGGAGGAATGTCGTTATCTTTCCCAAAGCTCGTCGCGAGGGCTTTTAATTTTTCTAGCTTGGCTTCTGATATTTTGTTCTGACTAGGGCCCATTTTCCGACTGGTACGTAGTTTAACTTCGACGATGGCCGTGGTATCACCCTTCTCGGCGACGACAGGTATTTGTCCTATTAAGTCGGCTGTCTTTATCTGCACATTTTTTGCACGAATAAAATAACCTTGCTTCTCAAGATACTCGCCAGCGATCCGTTCGCCTGCAGCACCCAACAACTTTGCGCGGTCATTCATCACTAACTCCTTCGTAAATTTAGAGCCTCTCGGACGGGTCTGAACGAAAAGCGATGGATAGAAGTGGGCCCTTTGATACTTAGAGAGTGTAAGTGCTCTCGAGTCCCGTATCCAGCGTTCGCGGTGAACCCATATCCTGGAAATGATTGGTCCAATTCACCTAGCAAGCGGTCTCTTTCCACTTTAGCCACAATAGATGCGGCTGCTACCGAAATCGACTTGGAATCCCCACCTACTAGGCTAACTTCATTTCCCAAGAAACCTAGTGTTTCAGTACCGTCAATTATTGCTGCGTGAACATCTATGAGCAACATGAGTTGCTTACACGCCTCAATCATTGCAAGTCTCGTAGCCCAGCGAATATTTATTGCATCGACTACATGTGGTGAAACGACACCTACTCCAATTTTCGAATGTGCCGTAATTAGTCCTGATAGGCGAGCTCGAGCTAATCGAGTAACACGCTTGGAGTCGTTGATGTCCTTTACCCAGGGCTCTTTTTTGATAGATGGCAGGAGTACCACTGCTGCAGCAACCACGGGCCCGGCAAGCGCCCCTCGACCCACTTCATCGACTCCAGCTACTTGGCTGTTCTCGCCACCGGCATCAAGTAGTTTTTGTTCCAAGGCCCAGTCAGGGCGTTCGACTAAAGATTTCTGTCTTTTCAGGGCGATTTCTCCAAATTATTAGTGATTTCAGGATATATTAACCCGAAAGCAGTTAATTAATTTTGGAGGAATTTAAGATGCCCATAGTGAGAATAGAAATGCTCCCTGGACGATCACTGGCCCAGAAGAGGGAGCTGGTAAGACTTATTACAGATGCAGTGTGTAATGTTGCCCATACAGAGCCGGCTTCCACTCACGTGATTTTCACCGAGCATGACGTGGAAGACTGGGCATGGGACGGCAAACTGTATATTGATCAAGACGATGACTGAAGTTTATTATCCTAAGTTTTTC
>CAZSFJ010000027.1:0-14333 GCA_964606125.1 uncultured Dehalococcoidaceae bacterium
ACTCGGAGCAGCAGACTTCAGCGGCCCGCTTTAGATAAATCGCCCGCCGAGGATAGCCGGACCGACCCCAAATCCGGAGGACTTCCTCCTCTGGGGCATCCGCCAAATCAGCGATAGTCGGAAACGCTTCAATCCAACGGGAATATGTTTCGATTGCACGACTCATCTGCGTCTGTTGTGTGCACACAGCACCTACTAGAGCGTGGTAGGGATCCTGGCTTTGCCGCCATGGAAATTCAACCATATTGTCGGCGTACCAACTGGCTAGCCTATCCACAAATTCCGCTTCACGCTGTCTTTCCATACCTGACTCTACTGTTCATTCCTTTGCAACATGCGAATTTCAAAATAGTATTTAGGCATGAACATATTAGGTATCGAATCATCCTGCGATGAAACAGCCGCGTCTGTCGTTGTAGACGGCAGTCAGATGCTTTCATCTATAGTCGCCTCGCAAACCAGCTTACATGAAATCACTGACGGGATTGTCCCTGAGGTGGCAGCGAGAGAGCATCTGCGGGCTATCGTACCGGTTATCCGCGAAGCCCTCTCAGTGGCAAATATGGGTTGGGATGACATCGATGCGATCGGAGCCACTTCCGGCCCGGGACTACCAGGTGCCCTGCTCGTCGGATTTAACGCTGCTAGAGGCCTTGCATATGCCAGGGATTTACCGATTATTCCAGTAGATCATATAGAGGGTCACTTACGGGCCTGCTGGATTGATATCGATCCTCCTCCCTTGCCGGCAATCGCCTTGGTAGTGTCAGGAGGCCACACCGAACTCCTACGTATTGAGTCTGACCACTCATTCACCCGACTCGGATCGACCCGGGATGACGCCGCCGGCGAGGCTTTTGATAAAGTTGCCAGACTTCTAGGCTTGCCTTATCCGGGAGGACCTCCGATCTCAGCACTCAGTGAGCAAGCAACGGAAAAAACGCTCCGCCTACCTAGAGCATGGCTGAAAGGGACAAACGATTTCTCCTTCTCAGGACTCAAAACTGCTGTTCTGAACCTCGTAAAATCTAAGGACTGTCCTGAGGGCGCTGAAGTCGCATGGGCGTTTCAAGAATCCGTCTGTGATGTCTTAGCAAAAAAAACAGCCAACCTTGCTCGTAGAGAAAAAGTGGAATCGGTGCTAGTCGCAGGAGGTGTCGCAGCTAACCGCCGATTACGAGACGTACTTCAAGATCACATTGATATCGATCTCCGAATTCCACCACCATCACTTTGCACCGATAACGGAGCCATGATTGCAGCTGCAGCTTTCGCGCACCGGGATGAGGCTCAGTCGCCAAATGCTGCACTCGATATCGAGCCAACAGCTATGAGGAAAAAGCGACTTAAGGCCAAAAGCGCCTAAATTAGGGACTCTCTAGCAAGCCTAATGATCGGCTCAGAATCTTGTGGCCGACGAGCACCTTAGACATCAACGGGAGTGACTCTTCCGTTCCTTGTTCGTCAATGATAGTCACTCGGTTCGTGTCAGTTGCAAAACCCGAGTCAGTCGCTGATACGTCATTAGCAACTATAAAATCTATATTCTTCGACTCGATTTTCTTTCGTGCATTTGCAAGGAGGTTCTCAGTTTCCGCAGCAAACGCAACTTTCACCAACCGTCCTGACACCTGTTCACGAGACACAGAAGCTATGATGTCAGTGGTCTTCTCAAGCGAGATGCTTGCATCACCGTTATCATCTTGTGCTTTCTTGATTTTTTGATCTGCAACCACAGCTGGGCGGTAGTCAGCAACAGCAGCGGCCATGACTAAAATGTCCGCCGTCCGGGTTTCGTTCAAAACGGCCTCATGCATATCAGCAGCGCTCTCAACCTCTACAAGTTGCACGCATGCTGGAACTCTTCGATCAACCGTACTAATTAAAGTAACTAGAGCCCCTCTGTCCCGGGCTGCCTGTGCGATTGCATATCCCATCTTACCGCTGGACCTGTTACTAATGAATCTGACAGGATCGATGGCTTCTCTTGAGCCACCTGCTGTGACTACGACTCGGCGGCCTCTGAGGTCACCCTGCTCCCGTCCAATCCTCGCTCGCAATTCATCAACGATATCAATCGGTTCGACGAGTCTCCCATAACCGGTTCTTCCTGAAGCCAGTCGCCCCTCTGCCGGGCCAATAATCTGTATCCCTGCATCAGTCAAAGTACTTAAATTGGCTCGAGTCGCGAAGTGATCCCACATATTTGAGTCCATAGCCGGTGCCAATAACACTGGGCTCTTGGTCGCAATCGCTGTTAATGAGACAAAGTCATCTGACAGACCGTTTGCTATTTTCGACATTGATGACGCAGTCGCTGGAGCAATGAGCATGGCATCACAGCGGCGCGCAATTTCGACATGGGATTCTCCCTCAGGCGCAGCCGGATCGAACATATCGACGTATGGAAGCCTCGCGGTTATGGCCTTGAACGCCAAAGGTTGAACAAACTGCGTCGCGCTCTTCGTCATTATCACGTCAACCGTTGCACCAGCTTGCACTAATCTGCTCGCTATTTCCAAAGATTTATAACAGGAAATAGATCCTGTTACACCAAGAGCAATCGTCAATCCTTCTAAGGGATCTTCATTCTCTATCCCAACAATTGGTTCCTGCTCAGTCATTGATTATCTCGCCCGCTTACTGAGGATCTGTAAACCGCGAAGGTTTAAATCCTCTTCGAGTACGTCCAAACAGCTTACCGTGCCTCGCACAAGATCGATATAGCCTCCGGTTCCGATGACCGTAACATTCCCTGACATCTCAGACTTAAATCTGCTGACCATGCCGTCAATGAGGGCTCCATATCCGAGGCAAATCCCGGATTGCAAAGCGTGTTCCGTATTAGTGCCAATTGAATTTTCCGGGGCTTTCAGTTCCACACTCCGAAGCAGCGCAGCCTTCTCAAACAACGCGGATGAGGCCAAACCAATTCCGGGAGAAATAGCACCACCGACGTAATAGCTGTCCTCATCGATTGCATCAAAAACGCAGGCCGTTCCCAGATCGACAATCACTAAAGGCGGTTCATATTTTGCTAGCCCAGCTACAGCGTGCAGTATTCGATCAGGTCCAATTTCATGTTCGTTTTCATAACGGATATTAATCCCGTGATCTAAATCCCCATCGACAACTAGGAGAGGCACAGAATAGTGATTTTCGCAAATGCTCTCAAAAACCTCGCGCAGGGCAGGAACAGTGGAAGAAACTGCCGCACAAGTAATAGAGGAGGGATGAACACCTCGTGACCTCAAAAGCCCGTCGACATAAATAGTCCATTCGTCGGCAAACCGGTCACGATTCGACGCCACACGAAACGTACTAATTAATTCGTCCCCATCGAAGACGCCGATTGCCACGCTGGTATTGCCAGCGTCGATCGCCAGAAGCCTGTCCGTGGAGGCCTTGCTTGTCTCAGTCACTTCCGCACCCCATCACCAAACCGTGATATGTAATACTTGAAGTTTAGTATCCCCAGTGTTAATTAACCACAAACATTACTGACTGGACGAATAGCTTGTTTTTTACTTATCGCAGGTACAAAGAGGCCAAGGTGTCGGCATATTCATTCCACTTTTCACCATTGTGAGCTTTTATCCACCTGACTTTCGCTAGCGGCCGGTCTAGAAATAACGCATATGCCTCTTGGACCAGTTCGATATTAGCAATTTCCCCAGTCTTTCTTTTCCAGCCTAACTTAGCCCAATTTTGAGCCCATTTGTTGAGTGTGTTCACAACTAATTGACTGTCGCTGAATATCTCGCAATCCACTTTCGGGTCAAGTAACCGGAGGCCTTCAATCATCGCTACAAGTTCCATACGATTATTCGTAGTTTGCTCGGCAAAGCCCGCCTTTTCACAAATAATTTCATCCTGACTGACCTGCACCACCCCCCAGCCACCTTTGCCGGGGTTTATCTGACACGAACCATCTGTGAATATCCCTGTCTTCGGTCCACCATCATATTTCGTCAATATCGAAGACAATACACCTCTGGCAGAGGGGTCAAGTTGGTCCATGTCGAAAGCATTGTTCAAACTACTCAAGTGACACTCCGTTGTACATCATCACTGGATCTCCTTTAAATGCGTCACTCTCTAGGCTAGCTAGTGCCACTATAGGTCTGGTCGAGACCACCACGAGCGAACCGACCCAATCATCCGGCAGAAACCGGTCATCTGACTGATGAAACACCTGATGGCCGCTAATTCTGCCCATAGGTCGGTACAAGCCATTGGCGTCTAATTCGGGAGAAAAATAAAAGAAAGATACGGTAGCTTCGCCCCCATCAAATGGCTGGACGTGAACTGATGAACTCCAACCATCGTTGCCACCCCAGGGTGCTAGCCTCTTGTTTACCACCGGGAGGACTACCTGAGTGCTCGCTTCCCGCGACGTAAATCCTCTGTAATCTCCATACGCCCCGTTGTCACTGCTTCGCTGGACAATAACTGCCATGCTTTCTGCACTCGATATCCTCACAGTGCCTGAAAACCCTACTGGCAATTCTAATAAATCGGGCAGACATGCCTCTATTCCAATCGACTCTTGATCGCAGGTCAGGGCACCCTCCACTAAAAATTCCTGCTCCGCTTCAAATTCCAATCCGTCCCCTGTGCTTCCGCTGTACCGGAAACTAACGGTGTACGGTATCGTCGGATTAAGGGGTGCAATGCGAAACTCACTGCTCCAATTAGATTCGATGCCTGATTCTGCTCTTCTCGCCTCCCTTTCAATAACCGGTAGCACGATATCTCGTCCCGTCTCATTCTCACTGAGACCTCTGTAACTTGCGAACGCCTCTTTCTCAACCGAAACCGTATCAACAGCTGCTGCGATAGCCTGCTCTCTAACTGACACTGTAAAGCCGTCTCGGACCGCCACATGACTCGACACTATTCCCATGCCTGAAAACCCTAGATCGACTGGCAGAGAGATTGCACCCCGCAACATGGACTCATTTGGATCTAAGTAATATCCACCCTCTGGACACCCATCTTCAGCTGTTTCCGGCTCAGAGGCAGACGGCTGCATCTCGCCCTCACGGTAGTACGTAATCTTGACGCAGGCCGGAGTATCTGTACTCACATTATTCACATGAATCCGGGAGTACTTTTCAGGAACATGCTCCACAAATGGCAACAGAACCTTCGAGCCCGAGGCTCCTAACCAGTATGTGTCGCCTCCAATCAGGAGATACCAGCCATCGTCCTTACTGAACATAAAATCTCTACCCGCAACAGCAACAAATGGCTGATCGCCAGTGATCTTTGTGGAACCGTAAAACTGAGCGAGTAGATCGTCATTTGTCTCAGTGAAAAAAGTCCATCCTGACCCAGCAGGCACTGATGTGCAAGCAGCACTGGGACAGATTTCTGCCGCAACCTGCTCGCCGTCGTACCCGTAATGAGCCACTTTCACGAGCGCCGGCGTATCGCCTACATTCTGCACCCGGAGCCAGGAATTTTCCTTGACTTTGCTTACATCCTCCGAGAGGAGGCCAGAACTACCTGTCAACAATGCCCCTCCAACAAGAAGCGACAAAACCAATATCTTTTGGGGTCTACTAAGTCGGGCCGGAAAGGATTTAAGGAAGATCAAAAACTTAATCCGCATATGTGGACACCAGTATTATCCCTACAGTAGCGTCCCCGAACGAAATGTAGCTTGCTTACTGATCCTACTCGAAAGCTCCAGAAGCCGCAGCATCAGCTATATCCAGAACATCCATCCCGAGGATATCGGTAAGTACTTCGTGGGTATGTTGGCCCATTATTGGACCAGGACCCCGTAGGTAGTTGCCCGGTCTCGCCGAAAATCTGGTGGAGTGTCCGTCATATGGAGTTGGCCCCATGAGTGCGTGATTATGGGTCTCAAAGAATGCCCTATGAGAAATCTGATCGTCAGAGTACAACTCGCTCGTGCGTTGGACCACCGAAGCCGGCACTCCTGCTTCTATCAGTCGTGATTCGATTTCCCGTCCATCTCTCGTGCCGCACCACTCAGCTATCCAAGTATTAATTTGATCTTCGAACCCCAAGCGATCCTCAACCGATGTAAGTTCCGCCGGCTCAAATCCTTCATACGGTACCGATGCACCGATGACGTCAACGAGGTTGCTCCACTGCTCAAAAGTCTCACAGGAAATAGCTATATATCGCTCAACGCCATCTTCTGTTGAATAAACCTGATTAGGACAGGCGTACCAAGACGAATTGCCTTTACTCTCTGCAAGATTGCCGTTTGCCATGTAGTCCAGTAATAACGGGCCGATGAATTGCATGCCCGATTCCACTTGCGACAAATCAATAAACTGTCCCTGGCCAGTCGCCCTGCGGTGAAGAACAGCTGACGCAAGCGCGGACACACCATATCGGGGTGTTATGAAGTCTGTGTACGCCCCCCACGTCCCAGCTGGAGCCCTGTCTGCCCACCCGGTCAGGCCGTGCAATCCCGCGATCGCACTCCCTTGCTGGCCAAATCCACCGAACGTGGCGTGCGGGCCAGTCTGGCCTCGCAAAGTAGTGCTGTACCATATTAGATCTGGACGCTCTCTAAGAATTTCTCTGTGGTCAAAACCTAGGCGCTTCATCGTTCCGGATGTGAATGAGTCCACGACAACATCGGCCCAGTCAATCAGCTGCCTAGCTATATTCTTGCCCCATTCACTCCGAAGATTCAATTGCAGGCCGTACTTAGATGTATTGAAATTTGCGAAAAATTGGCCTCGGTCCAAGCCAAGCACTCCGTCCTTGGCCGGGCGACCCATCCGTAATACGTCTGGAATCGTAGCACTCTCGATATGAACCACCGTCGCTCCGTGATCGGCTAACGCTTTAGCCGAGATGGGTCCGACTCCAACCCAGGAAAAATCAGCAACCTTCAGTCCAGCAAAAGCTTGCCCAAGCCGTTCATCATCTGATTGATTCCCCTCCTGTGCAAACAATCCTCTCAACGGTAAATCCTCTGCAAATTCGAAGGGATGGTCTAGTAAATCGTTTGAAGAACCCAGTATTGGGGCAGGATCTGACAAATTTCCTGGGGTGTTACTTAATTTCAAAGGGGTATTTGGATGCATGCGGCTGCCAATTTTCTTCCAGAAGCCTCGAGACCTGAGCTGCGGGTCTCGATCGACCAGATCCCCAATACTATTAACTGGAGCAACTTGGGCGTCACTCAATACAGCCTTATCAAAAAGCTCAGCCTTAGTCCGTTTGCCAAATGAACGATGGACCATTTCGGTAGCCTCACCGATCAGTGCAATCGTTTCAGCATCTGCGCTCGGATCGATACCGTTTGCTAGCTCCGTCCAATCTATTTCACGCAAGGCGTCCGGAAGATCTCCATCCATTTCTGCCAACTGCGCTGCCATTCGAAATACTCTCGCACCAAAGCGTCCGCCGCGTAATGACGCAAGAACATACCCATCTGCCACTTTCACAGTATTTAAGCCACTGAGATCGAGCTTGCCAATCATCGGGTGAGGATCGTTTCTGTCGTCTCCGGTTAATGGTGGTTCACACCCCTCCATCGGCCAAAAACCTGTTGCATGCATCAATGTCCACAACATTACGGTCTGCATTGATACATCAAGATATTGACCCCGGCCGCTCAACACCCGCTCATTCAAGGCTATGATTGCATCTGCCGCCGCTTGCCCGCCAGAGTGAAAGGATGCTTGCGGATAGCCTATGGCCAGCGGAGGCCTGTCACCGTCTCCCTGCAGAGTAGTCAGACCAGCAGCTGCTTCGATCGTGAAGTCAGTAGCCGGCCAATCAGACTTTGGGCCTGTTTGGCCATAGGGTGAAATCGAGACATATATCAAACGCTCATTCAATCCCGACAAATCATTATAGCCAAAGCCCAGTTCGGACATTTGGCCTATGGGCGAACTTTCGATGAAGATATCGGCCCCTGATATCAATTTATACAATTGTGAACGGCCATCTTCTGAATTCATATTCACACTCAATGACTGTTTTCCAGCACCTACATGAGCCCAATAGAGAGACTCGCCGCTGGATACATCTATTGGCTTCAAAGATCTGGTGTTGACACCCTCACGGGGTTCTATTTTTAGGACGCAGGCACCTAAATCAGCAAGCATCCTGCCACACATTTCACCACGAGAATCACTCGCATCGATGACCAATACACCTGCCAAGGGACCAATTTCTGAATTAGCGTCGTTCAACACCGGAGACCTCCATCAGCGCTCGCTGATAAATCATAAAGGCAAATAGTTGAATTTCAAGAGCAGGCGGTAAAACAGCGGCCGTGGTACCTTTCCGGAGTACATCAGCAGTGCGAGGTTTTGTTCAGTGACTATCGAATCCAAGCGATCCAGGCCCAAACCCTACCGACTATCGCAGCCATCTAGGGGCAGAAACTCTCAGGGCGGATCCACGGGCAACCAGTCGTATGACAGTGCTGAGGCTTCAAGAACCACGAGACCGAGCGTTCGAAGAATGCGCTATGGACTGGGCAGTAGCCCCCATGCGACAAGTCATATTGCCCCAACTCCGCAAACCATAACGGCCCCAAGTCAGCAAAACGATCAACCTTCGGGGCCAAGGGCGTTCGCCGCCCTAAAAAATACCAGCTTTAGGTGGTTCTACTTATCAATGTATGGGCACTTTATACCGATGAATATGCAAATGGTGATAAAACCGTGGCTTGCCTACGCGCTTACCGGATCTTACGGGTGGGCTGGCTGGGTTACGCTTGCTGGAGCTATACCGATGTTGGTACTTTCTCCGATCGGTGGGTTGCTAGCTGATCGCCTGCCTAAGCAGAAAATAATACAAATAGGCCAACTTCTAAATGGATTTAATTCCATGTACATATTCGCCATGCTTGCCATGGGAATGATGGATATTTATCACCTGATTATTGCCGGAGTAATGCATGGGGCGATTATGCCCTTGATGATGCCCGCGCGACAAGCTCTGATCGCACAGATTTTGGGCAAAGACCAGCTCACTAGTGGTGTGGCACTCTCGGGAGCCGGCATGGCTATTACGCGAGCAGTTGCACCACCACTGATGGCACTCGGATTGTTCCTAGTTCCGGGTGACTTAGTCGCAGGATCGACATATGTCTATCTGGTAATGGCGATTGCCTACTTCGGTGCCGTATTCGCCCTGATGCCAGTAAAAGGTTATCCGGCTTCCCTTGAAAGTGGTGGGCGCTCACTGAAAGCGGCCTTTGGTGATATCGTCCAGGGATTCAACTACGCTAGAACCAATATCTCTGTTCGCTCCGTCCTCGTAGCTAATTTCTTCATAGTGATCTTCGTCATGCCATTCCATACTCTTCTCGCACCTTTCCTGGAGAATGAATTACAGGCTGACGAACTGACTGTAGGCCTTCTGTACGGCCTGACGGGCGTAGGGACAATCCTAGGGTCATTCTTGATCGGCAATATGTTACCGAAAAACCGAGGAAGGGTGCTCGTTCTTGCCGCCGCTTTCCTGAGCGTGATAATTGCTGTTCTCGCCATATCGGAATCAGTTTTACTCACTGCGTTCGTACTTTTGTTATCAGGCTTGCCTCAGGCCGCCCGCCAGACACTCTCAAACGTCCTGGTTCAGTCATACTCTTCTGACGAATACCGAGGTCGGGTTAGCAGCCTCTACATGATGGAATTTGGATTCACCATGTTTGGGGTTTTTCTGTTCGGACAATTGGCTGACTTGATCGGCATACGGACAGGTCTGTTTCTAACTGCAATCGCCCTTCTAATAGTTTGCTTAACCTTGCTTAGATCAAAGGTCTCTAAGCTCGATTGACCGTCTCATCAAAGTAATCTATGGTTTCCAAGTAATTCAAAGAGGCTAGCAATGACAAAAACCGCTATTGGCAAATCTAGGCCAGTCACTGCTTTCTTCATGCTTCGGCCCATGCCCTAGCCTGGCGCAAAACATTTACGTCAGGCCCCAAATTTAAACTAAACACCACACCAACTAAGAAAGCTTTTTAATATGGACATGTATTGTGACGGATTGAAATGCCGGGAATGTGGTCGTGAGTACAGCCTCGAACCGATTTTTGCCTGCGAATTTTGTTTTGGCCCGTTGGAAGTGAACTATCGATATGAAGACATCCGAGAGGCAATGTCAGTCGCTGCAGTGGAATCTGGACCAAGCTCGTTATGGAGATACTCACCGCTTCTCCCATGCTCGCCCGAATATAAAGTTGATCTCGGTGCGGGATTCACTCCATTGATCAAGGCTGACCGATTGGGCAAGGCACTTGGTCTATCCAACCTCTGGCTAAAAAATGACACTGTGAATCCGACCTGGTCATTTAAAGATCGAGTTGTATCCATCGCGATCGCTCGAGCTAGAGAATTTGGGTTCGATGCCATAGCCTGTGCATCCACTGGTAACCTCGCCAACTCCGTCGCCGCGCACGCCGCGGCGGCACAAATGGATGCCTATGTTTTTATACCTTCAGATCTTGAGCAGGGCAAGATTATCGGTTCGGCTATCTACTCACCAAATTTAGTTAAAGTAAATGGCTCGTATGACGATGTAAACCGTTTGTGCACGGAACTATCAATGACAAAAAATTGGGCCTTCGTGAACATAAATGTGCGACCCTACTACTCAGAGGGGTCAAAGACTCTCGGATTTGAGATATGTGAACAGCTGGGCTGGCGAGCTCCCTCACATATCATTGCACCGATGGCTTCAGGGTCCATGTACACAAAGATATGGAAGAGTATCCAGGAATTGCACAAGATCGGCTTAATTGCGGAACCAAGTACTCGAATGTCCGGGGCACAGGCCTTAGGTTGCTCCCCGATCTCGACCGCCTACAAGAATAATACGTTCACCTTCGTACCTCAAAAACCCGATACGATCGCTAAATCACTGGCAATCGGTAACCCCGCTGACGGTTACTACGCGCTAAGACAAATGGAAGAGACCAATGGACTTGCCGAGTCAGCTACTGATCAAGAAATTATCGAAGCTATCAACCTTTTGGCGGAAACAGAAGGCGTCTTCGCGGAAACAGCCGGCGGTGTCACTGTCGCTTGCCTGAAAAAACTTGCACTATCCGGAGCAATAGATTCCTCGGAGGAAACCGTCGCTGTGGTCTCCGGTGGAGGGCTTAAAACCATTGAGGCTGTTTCTGAAGTGGCCAACAATGCTATGTTGGTTGAAGCAAACGCGAGTGCCTTCGAAAAAGAAACAGCTAAAAGCTCGAGCTAGAATGTTAAGGTGATTAATATCATGCCTGAGAGACGAGTGAAACTGACCTTCTTAAACGACAAAATTCGAGAACCCTTGATATACAAGATGGGGCATGAATTTAACGTCGTAACAAATATCCGCATGGCTGACATAACGTCAGATATTGGGTGGGTTATGCTCGGACTTGAGGGTGATCCTGACGAAATTAACAAGGCGTTGGCATGGGCCCAAGCAAATGGCGTCCAAGTTGATCCTGATGCGACAATCGGTGATGTCGTAGAAGGTTAAGAAACTCATGGCGTCCATCAAAATACCTACCCCTCTTCGTTCTTTGACCAACAATGAAGATACCGTTGTACTAAATGCACCTAACCTTAGAGATCTGATAGCCGAAATGGAAAATTCACACCCTGGAATCGAGGAGCGATTACTCGACGAGAATAATGAACTGAGGCGCTTTGTGAACATATTCATCAACGGCGAAGATGTACGTTTTCTGCACGGCCTAAATTCCCCTCTAGAGGACAGTGATGAAGTCAGCATTGTCCCAGCTGTCGCAGGCGGCTAATCAACCCAAGAAACAGTTATCTACATAAACAAGACTCTCTGTGCTAGCGTCTATAGCGGAAACCTGCTCTAGACGGAGGTAAAAATGCTAATAGCAACAAAGGGAGATTACGGCGTTCGGGCAATGATCGACTTGGCAAGACTAAATACTGGTACTCCTATTGCGAGGTCCGCTATCGCGACCAGAAGACAGATTCCGGAAGCGTATCTCGACCAATTATTAGGTTTACTCAGACGCGCCGGATTCATCCGCTCTGTCAGAGGCCCAGGGGGCGGACATTCACTAGCAGTTGACCCGAAAGAAATTACATTGTTTGCCCTGCTTGAAACCCTTGAGGGTTCATTGTCACCAATGGCTAACTTAGATCAAGATGAACAATCGGCAGCGAATGACGCCACCGGTCAACGTTGGGTATGGCAAGGAATTTATGACGATATGAGGGTCAGGCTCAACTCGATAACACTCTTTGATTTGGCTGAAGCGGAACAGCGGGCGGAACAAACAACGGCTCCTCGATATCTGATTTAGATTCTTATCCAGGATTACAATGATGCCAAAACGAAAATTTACCTCTAGCAGCACCAAACCCTCCGTGGCTGCTTCGGTACTGGATCTAATTGGCAATACGCCCCTAGTGCGACTCGGGAAAATATCACCCCCTAACGGGGCCCAAATCCTAGGCAAAGTCGAGTCATTCAACCCTGCGGGGTCGGTAAAGGATCGAATTGCCAAGGCGATGATCGAGTCGGCCGAGAATACCGGACTACTCACCAAGGGCACGACCTTAGTCGAGCCCACATCAGGGAACACTGGTATTGGACTGGCCATGGTCTGCTCTTATAAAGGATACGGGCTGGTCCTGACAATGCCTGAAGATATGAGCGTTGAGCGCCAGGAGCTCCTTAAGAGACTCGGCGCAACGGTCATCGTGACTCCCGCTATAGAAGGTATGACGGGAGCTGTGTTTAAAGCTCAGGAACTCGTAAAAAATGAGGGTTACATAATGCTTCAGCAATTTGACAATCCGTCAAACCCCGAAACTCATTACCTGACTACAGGTCCTGAAATAATATCCGCTACAGAATCAAAGTTAGATGCATTTGTGGCTGGAGTAGGGTCTGGGGGAACTATTACTGGTGTCGCGCGTGCGCTGGCCGAGGCTAATCTGGACTGTCAAATCATCGCAGTCGAACCCGCAAGTTCGCCGGTTCTCTCAGGTGGGCGACCAGGCATACATCAACTGCAAGGAATGGGAGCATCATTCGTACCGTCTGTCCTCGACACGTCAGCCTATTCGGAAGTCATCTGCGTGTCTGATAAGCAAGCGATCCAAATGACTGCCCGCTTGGCAAAAGAGGAAGGTCTGCTGGTTGGCATTTCTGCGGGAGCAAATGTGCAGGCTTCGATTGAAGTCGCTGCAAGATTGACCCCTGAGCAGACCGTCGTCACAATGCTCTGCGATACCGGAGAGCGATACCTAACGGTCCCACTGACCTGATGCAATGTCGGTAAGCGTATACATACCATCACCGTTCCGATCTATTACTGGCAGCAAAGACTATATCTCTGCAGTAGGAAACACGGTGGAAGAAGTACTAAAATCAATAGAGGACCAACATCCAGGATTCTCTCATCTGGTTTTTGATGAACAGCACAGGCTACCGGGGCACATAAATATCTACCTGAATAACCAGGAAATTCATGAGCTCGAAGGTCTCCAAACTAAAGTTAGACCCGGCGACCAGCTTGCAATTATTCCTGCTCTGGCGGGAGGAGCAATGAGATCTTAGGCGGAATCGCGCAAGAACCCTATTTCCATCGAGCGCAACAAGCAGTTACTCTATAAGACCGAACTGGGTTATTTGTAGGAATATGGAATAAAAATGACAGCAATCTCTAACGGTCCCAGCACCCCTAATATCAACCTGTCACCGGAGGAAGTCACTCGTTACTCTCGGCATATCATTATGTCTCAGGTGGGTCCGGCGGGACAAAGAAAGCTAAAGAACTCTAGAGTTCTAGTAGTTGGAGCTGGTGGTCTGGGTGGACCAGTATCCATATACCTCGCCCTGGCAGGGGTTGGCACTATTGGAATTGTAGAGTTCGACATTGTCGATCTCTCTAATCTTCAGCGACAGGTGCTCCATCAAACTACAGATATTGACCGGCCTAAAATTCAATCTGCGAAAGAGACTCTCAACGCATATAATCCCCATGTTTCAGTGATTGAGCATCACGCACCAATCACTTCTGACAACGCCATGGAAATAATTGGTGATTATGACATCGTCGTGAATGGCGCCGACAACTTCGCTACCCGCTACCTCGTAAATGATGCCTGCTATTTAAGCGGTAAAACCCTAGTCGACGGAGCGATACTTTTGTTTGACGGCCAGGCCACAGTCTACGAACCCGGTAAATGCTGTTATCGGTGCTTATATCCGGATCCACCACCCCCGGGGATGGTACCCTCCTGTGCTGAGGCGGGAGTCCTGGGAGCAATAACAGGAATCGTAGGTTCAATTCAAGCAACAGAAGTTTTTAAACAAATTCTTGATATCGG
>CAZSFJ010000028.1:0-14096 GCA_964606125.1 uncultured Dehalococcoidaceae bacterium
TCGATTTCCGCTTCTCGGGACCACTTCTTTTCCCCAGTTCGAACGATTGGCGATTGGCGTGCGCATGTAGTATGTGAGAGCCTCCTGCATCGATATCTCTATTTCTTGTCCCTTACCTGTCTCAAGTTTATGAACGAATGCTGAAGTTATAGCAAAAGCAAGTTGCACACCGGTTCCACTATCACCGACGCAGTACCCGGGCCTCATTGGTGGACCATCTGCCTCACCGGTTACTGAAAAAGCACCACCAGCTGCCTGAGCAATCATGTCATAGGACTTATAGTCAGAATAAGGACCGGATAGTCCAAACCCCTTCAGACGAGCGTAAATTATCCCTGGATTAATACTGCTCATTACGTCATAACCAATATCAAGTTTCTCAATGACTCCAGGCCCATAGTTCTCTACAAACACGTCATAGTGTGGGACCATTTCGAGCAACAAATCACGTCCACGTTCAGATTGCAGATCCAGAGCAATACTTCTTTTGTTTGAATTCCAGTTCAGGAAATAAGGTGCATTATCTGTGCCACGAGCAACTCCTCGTCCTGGGTCACCCGTTCCTGGTCGCTCAATTTTTGTGACTGTTGCACCCATAAAGCCCAAAGCCTGAGTGCATGAAGTCCCTGCCTCATACTGTGTCATATCAAGTACGCGCATGCTCTCAAGGGCGCCCATATGTTTCCTCCAAATTTAGTACCACCGTCTGTTGTAGTAGTACACCTCTAGCCCCAGTGTACTTGTAATGATCAAGTTTTCGCGTGTTGTTAGATAGCAAGGCCACCTAAGCCTACTAATCCTCTGGCGTGCTCTATTTCACCTACATGACGATATCCGTGCGTCAGACACATACCGAACAAACCCTGCCAGAGCGACATCGGTGGAACAGGCTTAATGGTGACTTCTGTAGTATGCAAACTTTCGACGTCCAGATTTTCCAGATATTGATCGGTCCTGCCCCAAACATTTTGCTGATATTCAAGCCATCGTGCAGAATCAGTCATCTTCACCATCTGAGCCTGCTCTGGCGTCATACCAGTGCCCTGAGCAGTGCGATGCAGACCAAATTCCTCGTCAAATCCACCATCAAGCCATGCAGTACTCTTACCTTGGATTACAAATTGGGTAATGTTATCCTCGGTCCGCACATAGTGCCACAGGGAAAAAAACGCACTTACTCCACCCTGCTCGGGCCAGTAATTCCATTGTTCGAGGGTCATTTCCCGAACTGCCTTATCTAGCATCCCGTGCATACTGGTCAGCCCACTTCTGAGTACTTCTACTTCATTCATTCCGTAGCTCCTAGCTTTATGAATCTCATCACTCTGGTTAATCCGTTTATACCAATTATCGGCTCTGAAAGAATAGCGCACGACACTGCTGGCGGCATTCAGTTACACCAACCTGAAGAATATCTCTATGATGGAGACAAAAATCATGCCACCGATATTAGAATATGGCTCCATTAAGGCAAATTAAGGATAACAACGATGTATAACCTGGACTATGAGATACACGATAACAAGCTGGTCATTTCGATCGATCTAGATTATGAACATGGTTTATCTGCAAGTGGAAAATCCATAATGATTTCCTCAACGTCTGGTACCATTTCACTCGAAAATAGTAGGCTAGAAAAACTCATGTTGACTCTTTACAAAAAAGCGTAAAGTAGCTGACAATAAAATCGTTCCATAACACAGGGCAGAATGATTTTATTGTCATTCGTCAATCCCTTATGTTCGCGTCTGAACATTATCTTCTCCGAATATTTTGTTACGGTAACATTCACAACCAATTCAATTTATTTGCACCTACTGGTCGGTGAGACATTAATCGCAGGCACCTCATTGCCTCTCGTTGAGATATCATCTCGGAGCAGTGGAGGTTTACGGTATGGGCGAGACTATTCGAATAGGACTAATCGGCGCTGGCGGGAATACTCGATTAAGACATCTTCCAGAATTTCAAAAAATTCCAGATGTGGAAATTGTGGCGATAGCTAACAGAAGTAATGAAAGTGCGAGCGCATTCGCAGCCGAATTTAACCTCGAAGTACAGACCTCCGGCGACCCTCAGGACGTAATCGGTTCATCTGATATCGACGCTGTCTGCATCGGGACCTGGCCCAATAAGCACAGGGAGTATACCGTAGCTTCGCTCGAGGCTGGAAAACATGTGCTAGTCGAAGCACGCATGGCAATGAATGCTTCAGAGGCCGCTGAAATGCTTAAAAGTTCGGAAGCGCATCCTGACTTAGTGAGCCAGATAGTCCCTGCGCCGATGGATTTCAAGTCTTGGCGAACGATAAAAAGGCTTGTCGACGAAGGGGAATCTGGTGAGCTTGGTACAGTGCGCGAGGCACATATATCAGTACTAAACGGTCAAAACCTAGTACCGAACCCTGAACTACATTGGCGTGACCAGACCGAACTGAGTGGCATGAACATCATGATGTACGGAATCACAGTCGAAATGATTCACAGGTGGTTAGGACCTACACAAGAATTAATAGCCGACGGCCAAACGTTCATTTCAGAAAAATCGAATAGTGACACAGGCGAGATGGTTAAGGTCGATATCCCTGACACTCTGTCCGTGTTGGCACGACAAAAAAATGGGGCACGAGTCATCTATAGCCTTTCATCTGTTGCAGGTACTCCGACATCACCAAACGGTGCGACTCTCTATGGTTCCAAGGGCACACTAATTTGGTCATTCGGGGAAGACACACTTAGTTTCGCCCCTCTCGGCGGCACTGCCAGTCCGTACCCACATGACGAGCGATCAGTGTTCGGGTGGCAGGTAGAATCTGATTTTGTCGAATCAATTCGTAGTAATGCGCCGGTAATACTGACGAATTTTCAAGACGGACTCGAATATATGAAAGTTGTTGAGGCCACACATCAATCACTAAAAAACAAACGATCTATTACGATTTAGCTTCTTCGCGCAATAGAGCAACTGCTTGCTTGATGGCTTGAGACGCCACCGGAATATATTCCTCAGCCGGCAATTCAACGGGAATAAGTGATTCATCTCGCGTAGTCATAGGATCTTCACCGGCTGCGATTTTTTCAGGATCCAGACCGATCTGGAACTCGTAAATGTCGCCATCATTTCCAAGGATTAAACATCCGTACTGTGAACTTACTGACTCAGGACAGTCTATTTCTATGCCGTATGCAAACATTGCACCGGGGAAAACGGGAAATTCCTCAAATTCCCCCGCTATCTTTCTTAGGATATCGCTCAAATTATCAGCGGTCTTCTGCAAGAGAGCTGTGCTAGTAATTTCGAACATCTCATAACTATCAGTCATACATGATTTCCTTATCTACAGACAAATATACCCAACGGTGTATAACGCTCAATAGTTATTCAGAATATATTAGAGGTAAGACGACCGGCTGGGGAGAAACGGGCATAATCATTTGACGCTTTGGCTCAGACAATTTCCGATCCCCGCTAATAGAATCGAAAGGGATAGCTCACTTGTCATGAGGAGCCTTGATACTGAGGTTCCCACATCACTTATCGTGCTCGTTGAACCATTGACTGAAAATGCCGTCGGACATGTTGATGAAATAGCTCAAACGTTATTCAATGACCTGCAATCTGCCCTGATAGAAGGTGCGCGAACAAAAACATTTAGTATCGAGCTCGCTATTCAGAACGCTAGTCGTCGTTTGAACACGCACGCAGAAACTCAGGAATTCGAGAATAGGCAGATTGTCTCGATAGCATGCGTAGAAATTCAAGAGGATCAAGCAATAATTGGTTTGTCAGGTCCCACACATTGTTTTTTACGAGATCAAGCTGGTCTATTTTCGCTGACAACCGAAGATCATGAATCAGCCGCTCCAGTCGGTGTGAGTGGACAATTACCAAAGGTGCGATTTTTCAACACCAATCTCCAACACCAAGAGTTACTCTTAACAACTTCCGCCACTCGATCAGACCAAATCCTCAGCAATATTATGTCTTCAGATCTGGTTCGAACAAACCTATGGAACAAAGTGATCGAACATCTCCGAGACACTCCTTCTGCCTCTGCAGTACTGATCGCTTGGGAAGAAGATATCGGTGACGAAGCTAGAGATAAGGAGGATATACATACACAAAACACGCCAAGCACTCACTCTCGATCTCGTTCGGCTGCTTTCAAGTCAGCACCGATAAAAATCAAACACTTAGTCAGTAAATATTTGTGGCAGGTTTTAAGTGTCCTATTGGTGCTATCGATTTCCGTAACAATAGGACTACAAATGTACGAGGCTAACCAATTCGACTTTTGGAATGAACATGAGCAGATAATCCTTGAAGCAAAGTTGCAGGCATCACAAAGTCTACTGGTGGCCCGAGGCAACTCCACAAGTGCAGAGTCGTGGGCCACCTTGCACAGCGCACAACAGATGCTCACCGACACGCTGAATATAACTGGCACGAATACTGAACTGGAAGCTCTTCAAGCTGAAATACAACTCCGTATCACCACTCTTGATAAGACAACATTGCTCACAGACCTCAAACTCGTACTAGCACCAAGTCCACTGGATACTAATGTTCATTATGGTTCGTTCGTGCTAGCAAACAACCACCTATGGATCCTTGAATCAAACTCCGGAAAAGTGCTAAAAATTGATGATGAAGGCTCATCGCAGTATGTACACGAAGTAATTTTTGTTCGCGGGGTCACATACCAGGGTGTCCCGAGTAACACACCAGTCGATATAGCCTGGGATGAGCCTCGAAACCGTCTCCTTATCCTAGACATAAATGGCAAACTGTTCGCTAGCGATCCAACTTCCAAATATCAGCCTAAACCGATAGCCGGTTCTTTATCCTTATCGGAAGATACCAAAAGACAGTTCGTCACCACGGGCGACACCATCTACATGCTCAGTTCTGACGGTGTGGTCACTACTTATGTAATCAGCCGTAGCGCGATTAGAAAGATAAAAACCTCTCAAATAGATCAAGTGTCTGAATCCAATCTTTTCAAGCTAGACGCGTATAAAGATGGAATGATCGTGTTGGGAGATGAGGGTCTTTACGGAATCCGCCAAGGTACTCCAATATCGATCGTTCCAAACGTGTCACCTTCTCCAGAAAAACCAACGTCGATTTTATCCACAAACGGTGGTTTGACTTTGTTGATTGGCGATCCAGCAAATCAAAGGATTATTCACATTTCGGATACTGGTGTACTGATCAGGCAATATGTTCATCCCTTGCTTTCAGATATTGTGAACATCGTGGCTACTGAGAGTCATATATATATCTTAGGAAAAGATTCGATACGATCGTTCGAATATCAGAAGTAATACGGCTTCAGATACGACGCCAAACCACATTTTCACTGGCATCAGTAAACGAAGAAACTTTTCCAATATCTGAAAGATATTTAAGATGTGCAATCGTTTCTCCAAGGGCCATTCGTTTTTTGAAAATCGAAAACCCTTCAAATGGCTTATTCCAAGTCACTCTGGAAGAAATCATGGCGGCCGTAGCTGAATTCGATTCTCCAATTCCTGCCATCACCTCCTCGCATCGCTTTTCATGGTGGTCAAGCAGTTCGTCACAACGCTGACTCAAGTCATCTATAAGGTTTTCGTGTGCCGGTAAGCCTCGGTTGCGGCCGAGATCCCGAATCTTTATCAGAGAGTCTAAAAACTCTCCTAATGGATTCCGATCAGCTTCCTCATCTTCAGGTGATAAGGATACATTGGGTGTAATTCGCCCTAGTATGTGATCGCCAGTCAGGACCATACTCTTATCGAGGATCTCCACACAAAGATGTCCCGGGGTATGACCTGGAGTCCAATGCGCCTGTAATTCCCACCCGTTGACATCAATCTTCTGCCCATCAGCTAGAAGAATATCCGCGTTGATTCGTTTAGAAAACCAGGAGTTGTCACGGCCATCCGCACTACTTCTATCACTATTTGTACCCGTACTAAAACCCTCTGCAATTTCCGATTTCGAGATGCCGTGTCTAACCATCCAGTGGTTATTTTGTTGAACCCAGTCTGCACTCCCTCTTGAGCTATCTGAATACCACTTCGCCTCTCTGGCCATCATGGCAATATCACATTTAGGTGATTGTTGTTTAATCCAAGACGCCATCCCAAGATGGTCCGGATGTGCGTGAGAGATCATCAGTGTATGGACATCAGACATGTTGAAACCTAGTTTCGACAGCTGTGACTCTAAGGCACTTTGTGCTCGCTCAGTACCGTGACCGCTGTCGTATAGTGCAATACCGTCCGCCGTAACAAACGCATATGCATACACCCACGGGAGGGCTTCTGAGGTCATCGGTGTCCTGAGACGCCATAGCCCGTCGGCAATCACCTCAGGTTCCCA
Organism: uncultured Dehalococcoidaceae bacterium; assembly: GCA_964606125.1. GTDB lineage: Bacteria > Chloroflexota > Dehalococcoidia > UBA2979 > UBA2979 > UBA2979. The sequence goes on from CAZSFJ010000028.1 coordinate 6,370, forward strand.
AGGAGCATCAGGCCAACCAGTGCCACCCACAGACGTCTCCAAAATCTGCATCACAAGCCATTATTATTTTGTGGCTCTTCTGAAAGAACTAAAAAAGAGATGTAGCTGCCGTATCTGCCACCTCATATAGTGGTGCACCCCATAAGCCAAGGACCACCATAGCAACAAACAACACGAGGGTCGTCAGATATCCTGACGTTGTTAAACTCAACTTCTTAGAGCTGTCCTCGGGCTCGTAAAGGTACATCTGCCGAATGACCATCAGGTAGTAATAGAGCGACACCGTAGACGCGATCACCGCGACCACAACTAATCCTAAATGGCCGGCCGATACAATCGCCTGAAAGAGTATAAATTTTGTGAAAAAACCAACCAGAAGAGGCATCCCAGCCAATGAGAAAAGTCCCGCGGTAATCAGTAAGGCAAGATACGGACTGGTTTGTGCTAATCCTTTAAAGGCTGATATTTCCTCTGACTCTTCATTATTAAAGAAGTGAGTAACCCCAACGAACACTAATATATTGGTGATGATGTAGCCCGCAAGATGCACCAAAACACCTGAGGTTGCAATATCAACGTACCCGCTTCCAACTGCAACTACAGCCATCAGCATATAGCCCATTTGACCGATCGAGGAATACGCCAAAAGTCTTTTAATATTCGTCTGCTGGAGCGCGACCAAGTTACCAACGACCATAGTGGCAACGGCAAGGGCCGAGAAAATCATCTGCCAATCACCTGCGATCGGAAGTAATGGGCCACCAAACCAGCGGAGTAGTATTGCAACTGTCGCCGCCTTAGATGTTGCCGACAGAAAGGCCGTTACTGGAATAGGAGCGCCTTCGTAGGCATCTGGTGTCCACATATGGAAGGGCACGGCAGAAGCTTTGAATCCAAGACCAACAATGATCATCACTAGCCCTAGAAGAAGAGTCGGCTCAAGATCAGAAATTGACCCTGATAATGCTGACGCAATTTCTGAATAATCTGTAGAACCCGAAACGCCGTACAACAAGCTAAGTCCGTATAAAAGCGACGCTGAGGCCACTCCTCCGAGCAATACATATTTCAGTGATGCTTCGTTAGATCTGAGATCACTTTTTGTGAGAGATACAGCAATATAAAGCGAAAATGAGAGCAATTCTATACCCAGGTAAGCGGTCAATAATTCGCCTGCCGACGCCATAAGGACAGCGCCTAACGTAGCAAGAATCAAAAGTCCATAAAACTCTCCAATGTGAGATACATACTTAGAAATATATTCATGTGAGCCCAAAACGATGGTCAGAGTTACGCCGTAGAACAACACTCGGAAGAAAGTCGTGAATGAATCGAGAATTATGAGTCCGGCAAAGTTTCCATCATGATTCAATCCGATAGTTAAACTGGCGACCAGAGCACAGACAATTCCAACAATTGTCAGCGCCAGAGCGATCTGTGATGGAAGCTTTAGTTGAACCTTGAAGGCATCGGCACCTACCACAATCATTGCGAATAAGACCGCAATTATTTCAGGTAGCACAAGAGAGTAATCGAAATCGAGAAGCTGGCCTGATAGGTCTGTCACACTAGTCCTCCAACTCTACAACGTAAGCCCAGGTATCTGACTTAACGAACCAGCAATACGGTCAATCCAAGGCGATGGCCACAGGCCAAGCAATAATATTGATGCTGCAAGCACTGCCGCCCCCGAACGTTCGATCCATGTCATTTCTTTTAGAGAATTCCACTTCGGATTGGCCTCGCCAAAAAATGATTGAGCAAGAGCGCGCATCAGATATGTCGTGGTTATTGCGGCTGTTAGTACTGCAAGCCCACCCACGATCGGGTATGAGCGGAACGCACCTATGAAAATATGAACTTCTGCAATGAATCCTGATAGACCAGGCAAGCCTAGCGAAGCTAAAGCTGCGAACACAAAGAATACAGACCAGATTGGCATTTGCTTAGCAAGTCCACTGAAGTTAGGAAGATCTCGGTTATGTGACTGGTCGTACATTGCCCCTATCAGCAAGAAGAACAATGCTGTCATAAGTCCATGCGCGGTCATCTGCAGCACGGCTCCGGTCATACCAATCACATTCATAGTTCCTAATCCAACGAAAACATAACCCATATGGGAAACTGATGAGAACCCCATAAGTAGTTTCATGTCCGTTTGACGAAGGGCTGAAATAGCTCCATAGAGAGCGGCCGTAATACCTAATGCCACCAATGCTGGTCCCCAATAGATCGCACCCTCTGGCATCATTTGTGCCCCGATCCGGACAATCCCAAATGCACCAACTTTCATTAAAACCCCGGCATGGACCATGGACACCGCTGTAGGTGCCGCAGCATGTCCATCAGGTGACCAAGAATGGAACGGGAACATGGCGCCTAGAGTTCCACAACCTATCACCACTAATGGGAAAAATATCTTCTGGAAATCTTCATCTTTGGAGGCCCCCAGGAGTACCTCCATATCGAATGTTCCAAGACCAACTTCCGCATACACAGCGAAGATAGCAGCGAAGATGGGAATCGAGCCTGCCATAAGCATCATCATTAGTTTCATCGCACCGTATTCTTTGCGTGTAGAGCCCCATACAGCGATAAGTAGATACATCGGTAATAAAGCGGTCTCATAAGCTAGGAACCAGAAGAAAAGATCCATCAATACAAACACACCGAATACCCCGGCTGTAAGTATGTAAAACAACACAAAGAAGTCCTTAAGCCTGTGCTGAATTTTCCAGGAAACCCAAGTCCCGGGCATAACGACTATCCCGGTAAGCAATACTAATGACGCGGTGACTCCATCAATGCCAACCTTGAGCGATATACCAGCGTCCCCAAGCAGACCAACGTTTTCAATCCATGGATAACTTAGTACCCCTTGATACGTGTCACCCTCAAACGAGTACGCAGCGAACACATACACCGACATGATGAATAATGCCAGTGAAGATATGGCTGTGATCCCTACGATTGCTGAACGTTCCTTCGAGGGGACCAGCATCAGACCGACCGCTGTTATAAGCGGCAAGACCATCAAGGCGATCAGAATATATCCATCAGATTCGGTCATTACTCACCCATGCTCCATCCATATTCTCAATTCCTACGCTCTGGCCAACACCATCACACCAAGCACCAAAATGCCAGCTGCGATCGCCAACGCATAATTTGGAATGCGACCAGTTTGCAAAAATTTCAACCTATATCCGAAATATCCAATGAATTGGGCGCCACCATCAACACCGGCTTCATTCACAATCTTCTTGTCGAACCAGGCAACGATTCCGGCTAAACCGAGTACCACGCGATTAATAATTCCCTGATATAGATCATCAAGATAATATCGGTTCACTAGAAGTGCGTGAAGATCGGGGGACCAATTCCGAGCTCGTACAGCTCGTTCTGCCGATCCATGCCAATAAACCCAGCCAATCACAATTCCTGATACCGAAGAAACAGTTGCGACCGACGCGAAAGCCCAATCAATTTCAAAATGATGAGGATGATGGAGGTACACTAACGCACCAATCCCACCTGAGAAACCAAGTAGTTCACCTATGCCGTCAAACACGAAGAACCCAGCCAACGTCGCGAAAACAGCAAGTATAAGAAGTGGAGCCGTCATAGAGCTTGGACTCTCGTGAGCATGATCGTGAGCAGCACGATCTCGGGGATCACCGAAGAACGTGAGGAGAACCAAGCGGGTCGTATAGATAGCTGTTAGCAGCGCAGTCCCCGCCAGCACGACGTAGACAATCGGGCTCGAATAACTTGATACCGCATGCAGAATCTCATCTTTCGACCAAAATCCTGCAAAAATAGGAATCCCGGCGAGAGCCAGTGAGCCAATGACAAATGTAAGTGCCGTTATGGGTTGCTTACGTCGGAGCCCACCTAAATATTCTACTTCTTGTCGGTCTGTTGCATGAATCACTGATCCAGAACCCATAAACAAAAGTGCTTTGAAAAAAGCATGTGTTAGAACATGGAACATAGCAGCCCCAACAGCACCAACCCCCAGCGCCACAAACATGAATCCTAACTGAGAGACCGTCGAAAATGCCAAAACACGTTTGATATCAGAGGCAACGAGTCCCATCGTTGCCGCTAGAAATGCAGTCAAAAGGCCGGTGTACAAAACAACGTCGCGAGCCACGGTGACTACTTCGAATACTGGAGAAAATCTTGCGACCAAATAAACTCCAGCTACAACCATTGTCGCTGCATGAATCAAAGCTGAAGCAGGAGTAGGTCCCTCCATCGCATCCGGCAGCCAAACGTGCAACGGGAACTGTGCGCTTTTGCCTACAGCGCCACCAAACAACGCTATCATTGCCACAGTCAAATACGTTTCACCAATTTGACCTGAGGTGGCCGCCGCAATAATCGTCTGTATATCAAAGCTGCCTGTGGCTTTCCATAGAAGAATGATCCCGATTAGTAACCCTACGTCACCAATTCGAGTTGTAATAAAAGCTTTTTTCGCGGCCTCAGCGGCTGACTGTCTTTCCCAATAAAAACCTATTAACAGATACGATGCTAAACCGACGCCTTCCCAAGCAAGGTACATCCACACCAGAGATCCTGAAGTCACAAGAAGCAACATTGCTGCAACAAACAAACTCAATACGGCGAAGTACCAACCATAACGAGTTTCACCATGCATGTAGCCGATTGAATAAACAGCAACCATCAACCCAACAATTGAAATCGCAATAAGCATAACTACCGTGATGGCGTCAACAAACGTTGAGAATTCAATTAAAAAGAGAAAATCGCCTGACTCTATTCTCACCCAGTCAAACGCAAATATATTCGCTCCGTCAGGGTGGAACTCGTTCGAGTGGAATTGGCCCTGGAAATCACCGATTATGAAAAGCGTCACCAGTAATATGCCGAGCATGCCGAGCACGGAAATGAAATCACCTTGGCGAGGCAATATTTTACCCACCGCACTGATCAGGAGGAACGATACCACTGGTATCGCCGGCAGCAACCAAGCTTGCTCCATTCCGGGCATTTCCACTCTCCTAATCTACAACACTTCACGTCCAAAAAATTATGGACGTTCTACCAACGCATCAAACTTGCTTCATCAACGTTGGCAGTCCTTCGTTCCTTAAATAGCCTCAGCACAATCCCAAGCGCCAACCCCACTTCGGCTGCCGCAACGGTGATCACAAATAGTGCGAAAATCAATCCTGTGAAAGCATCTGAATCCAAATATGATGCAAATGCAATGAAGTTAATTGATACCGCGGCAAGCATGAGCTCGACAGACATTAGTATCAGAATCGCACTGCGGCGTGATAACACACCAATCAGACCAATCCCGAATAAAATTGCTGACAAAACGAGGAAGTATTCTATTGGTATCACTCCAACACCTCCTCAGGTGGACTCTCTTCTTGTGCCTGAACGTTAATCAGGGCCCCCGTTATCGCCACATCAAGCAACACAGCTACGACAATAATCGGAACGGTGAACTCTCGAAACAATCTCTCACCAAACACATCGAAAGGTACAATCCGTGCTACTGGGTCTCCCCACTGAGCAGAAATTAAGAGCGCGATGAAGGTGCCTATGAGCAAAGATCCTAAAAGCAGTGCTATCGGTTTCTGTGATCCGTCTGTAACTATAGGGTCCTCATGAGCATTGGTCATCATAAGACCAAACAACAGCAGCAATACAACTCCACCACCATATACAAGAACCTGTACTAGAGCTAAAAATTCACTGAGCAACAGCAAATATACAGCCGCAACACCGATGAGGGTTGCAGTAAGCGATAAAGCTGCATGCACAATATTTGGGAGTAAAACACATCCTACGGCACCAAGCAAAATCACTAGTGCAGCAACAAAAAAGACCATCTCGGGAGCAGTGATTATTCCAAGTACCACCAAGGTGACCATCACAATTCCGAACGGCACACCAATTAGCCCTACTACGATTCCACCCGTAATAATTACGCGGTCGAATTGTGACGGAAGTGGGAGACGATCAAACATTATGCAATCTATCCCTCTGAACTATTCGATTCGTCTGTTGCTTCGGGTTCCTCATTTATTTCCTCGTTAGTTTGCCCTAAGACTGGAACCCACTCGTTGATGTTGCCATCTCTGCTTTGGGACAATAATTGCTGGAGATCCATTACCAAATCTTTACGATCGTAAACAGAGGTCTCATGACCCTCCCACGTATTATTCATTGCAATCGCATCAAAGTTACAAACTTCGACACAAATGTTACATCGCATGCAGCGCGCATAGTCAATCCAGAATTTATCTATAATTTTTCGCCTAGAAGATGTTCCATCGAGATTCTTATGGTTCGGATTATCTTTCATCAAGACAGTCATACACTCAACTGGACATGCTCTCTCGCACGCGTGGCATCCAGTGCAAAATGGCTCGTCTATCTCCGTATCCCAAAGTAGTAGTGGGAATGCACGATCAGTCTCGGGAATAGGCTTGTGGTAGTCCGGGTAGTTCCGAGTCACTGGTCCTCGTAGAAACACCTGAAAGGTCCTCGCCATACTCTTAGCTATACCTATCATCGGTTATCACCCTTCGCTTTCTTGCACTGCAAGTACTCGCGCTAGCCTACGACGCGGTTGTAAAGGTCTTCGGGCTATGCCATCAGTGACCCAGAACAATGCGCCTAGGAGCGCAACGCCGGTAACAAGCAATACTACATGCGGCAGGTCATAAACCAGAACTAAACCATTAATCATAATTTGGAGAAAACTGAAAGGCAGGAGCACTTTCCAGGAATAACCCATAAGTTGGTCTATACGAAGCCTCGGTACTGAAGCTCGCACCCAGAATATGAGGAAAATAAACAACCCACCTTTAGCTGCTGAAATCAATATCTGAAATGGCAGCCCTAATTCCTCACCAAAAGGCCACGCATAGCCTCCTAAAAATACTGAAGATCCTACAAATGCCATAATTAACATTCCCGCGTATTCAGCAAGGAAAAACATGGACCACCGAATTCCTGAATATTCAACAAACGGGCCACCGACTATTTCGCTTTCTCCTACTGGTATATCGAAAGGTGTTCTATTGAGTTCTGCCAGGGCAGCAACGAAAAATATAAAAAATCCTAGTGGTTGCCAGACCAAGATAGGCACTGTGTCTTGGAATTCGACGATGCGATCAAGCTGAAACGAGCCCGCTATCATTGCTGCTGATAACAATGCTAGTACAAGAGGAAGTTCGTATGAAATTCCTTGCGCAGCGGCTCGAAGAGCACCAATTATCGCGTATCGGTTGTCAGAACCCCAGCCGGCCATAAGCCAGCCAACAATGCTTATGGACGAGATCGCTACAAAATACAAAATTCCAAGTTCGAGTATCCTCACGTTCCAACCCTGTACCCAAGGCACGATTACGAACCCTAAGAAAATAGGAATGAATACAAAATATGGTGCAAGTTCAAAAGTCCAAGGATCAGCTGCCGCTGGTCGCAAATCTTCCTTCCCGACCAACTTCACAGCGTCGGCTACCGACTGCAATGTACCCTTAGGTCCGGTCCTTTGCGGTCCTATTCGTTGGTGGAATCGAGCGAGTATTTTACGTTCAGCGTATATCAGACCCATGACTACGACGGTCATGAAACCGACTATGATCTGCAGCCTAATGGCTGCGTCTGCCCACGGATTAAAAGATAGTCCGAATAATTCAACGCTCATTAGCGGTCCACCTCGCTCAACACAATAT